>UQCV01000001.1 GCA_900539665.1 uncultured Succinivibrionaceae bacterium
GAGCCGTGCCGATGGTAGTGTAGCATTCGCTATGTGAGAGTAGGTCATTACCGGGTATACTGACAGTGCAAGGAGCGGTAGTTCAGTTGGTTAGAATACCTGCCTGTCACGCAGGGGGTCGCGGGTTCGAGTCCCGTCCGTTCCGCCACTTATTAGAGAAAGATTAGCATCCGGTTGGATGCTTTTTTTTGCCCTGAATTTAATGTTTACGCCGTTTACATTAAATAAATGGAATTTAAAAAAACGAAGTTTATTTTTCGATTTTTACTAAGTTGCATAATTGATTAATCGGCTTCGATAATGGTAATATAATAAATCGGTGATATTTTAAAGTACATTATAGTGCCCAGTATATTTGTGGCTCTGCCTCTTGTTTTCACCGTTTATAAGATAATTAAAAGCGTTAGCTACCGTTTAGTCTTGTGGCTCTTGTTACTTGATCAAACGTCATTTGGGGCTGAAACCGCAGGTTCTCAGTGGGTTCATTCATTAGTCAGTGACCGATTTCTATGAAAAGTTTAATTTTAGTTACCTCACCACCAGCTTGTGGTAAGACTTATGTTTCCAAGGCAATTGCCAAAAAGCTTGATCATGTCGTTTATCTTGATAAAGATACTTTAATTGTTCTGTCTAAACAGATTTTTAAAGTGGCAAACCAGGAATACAATCGCAGCTCTGATTTCTTTGAAGAAAATATTCGTGATTACGAATACTATGCTGTCCTTGATTTGGCTTTTGAAGCTCTTGAATACGAAGATAACGTACTCATCAATGCACCATTTACTCGCGAAATCCGTGATGTTAAATATGTTGAAGATTTACGCGCTAAGATGGAAGCTATGGGCGGTCGTTTGGTAATCGTTTGGGTAGAAACTTCTCCTGAAACTTGCCACCAGCGTATGATCAAGAGAAACTCAAGCCGTGATACTTGGAAGCTTGAACATTGGGACGAATACATTGCTAGTTGCAACTTCGAAATGCCAACCAACATCGGTGAAGTTTTAGTGTTTAAGAATAACAGTGGCGAAGAATTCGACGAATCTCTTGAAAAGATCGCTAAGCTCTTAAACTAAGCTTAATTTAAAAAAGTTTAATCAAAAAAAAGCCCGCAGTTGCGGGCTTTTTTATTAGTTAAATTGATTGTTATTGATATCTGTAGCCTGTTCTATATATTCACCGTTTGGTGAATAGCTCTCTGAGTTTATGGCTGGGAAAATGTTTAGGAACAGTAAAAATACCGCCATGACACAGACCATGCTGTAATGGTATGAATCTCTGAGTTTATAGAACTTATCAATGAATAGGAGCACCGGTATTAGGGCGAAATCAAAGCAAATGATAAGCTCGCTTGAATTTAGCAAGTGAGGAGCTATTGCAGCATAAATAACGATGCTAGCGATAACTGCTAGTGCTAATAAGCTAAGGAGCTCTGAGCTTGATTCAGCCCCTGTTCTTTTAAAGATAATACCTTTGGTTTGTTTAATCATAAGGTAGTTGCTGGCTAGACTAAAGGCGAGTGATATAGAACCTACGGCATAAACGGCTCCAAGCCAAATAGTACGAATAATCTGATTTAATTCAAAGCTATCGGACATCCAACTAAAATCAGTGGAAAATAGCATGCCATTAGTACCTAAGGTGGAACTAAATCTTAACCAATAAAGCATTGATTTAAGCATTGGGTAGACGTGTATCAGCCCGTAGCCATAGCTTGCATCACTTGTTATAGAGTCATACGGTAATGGAAGTTTACTTGGCTCTAAAAATATTGGTAAAAAAGTAATGCCTGTTACTAAAAATCCACTTATAAGTCCACTAAGATTGAGTCTAATAATGCGTCTAAGTAGCAAAAAAACACTAGTTAAGGCTAAAACGACCCATGCGTAATGGAAATGCGCACACCAACCGATAGCCACTAAGTGGAGGAATAACCAAAAGCGTTGCCCTGAGGCATTGTTATCAATTTGGTTGTAGTAGTTCATCTTTACTACAGACAGTAAATAACAAGCCGTACCTAACTCAAGGAAAGCTATGTATTCAAGGTTAGAGGTGTAAAGCATCCATGGCGCTAAAAGGTAGATAGCAGAAAACCATAGCATGGTATTACGATGCAATAGGCTCTTTAAAGCGACAAATAAAATGAAAAATGAAGCTAATCTAAGCAACAAGACACTTATTGCCGGAGAAAGTAAATGTTCATAGAGTCTGATTGGTATAGTGGTAACCAAAGTAGCAATGGTATCAAAGCTAAAATCAAATATACCTTCAGTATAATGAATGCTGTAGGCTTTAGTCAGGATATTGATACTTTCATGACTAGGTATTTGATTGGTGCAATAAAGCAAAGCCAAGAAACAATGGATAAGGACTAAAAACCCAATGACACATATAGGCGTTATTTTATTCATATATCTCCCATGATTCTCTTCATCTGTAAAATAAAATGCATAGTAGAAGAGAGGTTGTCATAAGCTATTATATCTATGTTTGCCGAGATTACACGGGACAAACAGCCCTTAAAGATCGATTAAGAGAGCTCCGTTATGGTTTTAACATATTCATAATCGACAGTTGGATTGTTTTTGGTTAAGTAACGGCGCAAAAGATCTAAAGCCATAAATGAACCATAAAGGCCTAAGCGGTTTAAGGAAACCCCAAAACGGAAGTTTTGGTGATAGGTAAAATGGTTCTTTTTATCTTCAAGCGTAATGGTTAAATCGCGTTCTTGTCCTTGATGATTAGGTTTTAGTGGTTTAATACGCAAAATAACCGCATCATCGCTAACTTGAGTTAGGGCACTATTTATGGCACCACTTACGTGAGGAATTACTTTTGTTAAGGAAAAGATAGTTCCGTTTGAATTCCAATCTTCAATCAATAATGGGCGTTCGTTTAAACCTTGGGCAATTTGCTCATAAAAGTCAAATTTATGGTTTGCAATTAAGTATGGTTTAGCAGCTTTTTGAAGAATATTTTCTGCAGTTTTAAAATCAGTGTGCTCAGCATTTTCAGAGATAAGCTTAATTTCAATATAAGGATTATCAACTCGATAACCAAGGACGATATTATCAGGCCAAGTTTCTTGTTCGAGGATTTCGCCTAGCTTAGATTCGCCAATCCCAAAGCTATAAAAAAGTTCGACTTTTGAGTGGGAGGCTACAGGGTAAGTGGTTTTAAGAAATGGAATGATCCAATCGGTAACCATTTTTTTAAATTCACTAGGGACTCCTGGGGTGAAGATAAAGATACAATTTTGGATCGTGAGCTTAAAGCCACAGGCTGTCCCGATGGCGTTAGGAATAATTTCAGCACCAACCGGAATTTCAGCCTGAATAATATTGTTGCTTGGCATTTCCTTGTTTCGTTCTTTAAACCAAGCTTCCATTTTGGCGACTAACTTCGGATTCAATTTTATGTCTACATGAGCAGCTTTAGCGGCAGCATAACGAGAAAGGTCATCAGAAGTTGGCCCCATTCCACCATTAACAATGACGACATCGGCATTAGGTGCTCGTTCATTAAAAATATTAACTAATTCATCAAGGCTATCACCTACGGTGGTGCGACGATGAATTTTTAAGCCGATATTTAAAAGTTCAGCAGATAAAAAAGTGGCGTTAGTATCGGTTATATATCCGCACAGGACTTCATCCCCAGTTGAAATCATTTCAATATTCATGGTTGAGCCTTATGTTTAGGTCAAAAAGTTTTAGTTGCTACTATCTTATCGCTCTTACATTGAGAATTAAATTTAAATATTGATTTAATGTAGTATAAGGCAGTAGGTGATAATTAAAAATTCTGAATTGTCATGATGAAACAGTATACAATATGCAAATGATCCGTTATTTCGGTTTGGTCCGAACTTTTAAGCATTTTGAAACATCGGAGTCAAAGATATGCCTATTAATATTCCAGATACCCTGCCTGCGTCAGCCATATTGCAAGCAGAAAAAGTTTTTGTGATGACCGATTCAAGGGCTGAACACCAAGATATTCGTCCGCTTAGAGTCCTTATTCTTAATTTGATGCCTAAGAAGATTGAAACTGAAACTCAGTATCTGCGTAAATTGTCAAATACCCCGCTCCAGGTGAAGGTTGATTTACTTCGTATTGATGACCATGTATCAAAAAATACTCCTAAAGCGCACTTAGATTCTTTTTACCAGAGTTTTGATGAAGTTCGTGATAGCTATTACGATGGGATGATCATTACAGGTGCTCCTTTAGGTAAAGTACCATTTGAAGAAGTTAAGTATTGGGATTCCTTAGTTGAAATCATGAAGTGGTCATCTGAACACGTAACCTGCACTATGTTTAGCTGTTGGGCCGCTCAAGCTGCGCTAAATGTATTTTATGATTTGCCAAAGATTACCCGCGCTAAAAAGCTTTCTGGGGTTTATCGTGAACGTCGAGCTCAGACTCCGGATCCATTGATTCGTGGCTTTGATGATTTCTTCTTAGTTCCACATTCAAGATTTGCTAATTTTGAAACAAAATTTATTGAAGAAAACACCGATCTTGAAGTATTAGCTGAATCAGAAGAAACAGGGGTATACCTTGCGGTTTCTCCAGATAGAAGACAAGTTTATGTAACAGGTCACCCTGAATATGATGCTCAGACCTTAGATAATGAATACCGCCGCGATGTTAATGCTAATTTAAATCCAGCGGTGCCGGAAAATTATTATCCAAACAATGATCCTGCTAACCAGCCACAGTGTACTTGGCGTAGCCATGGTTACTTGTTGTTTGCCAACTGGCTCAACTACTATCTCTATCAAAATACACCTTTTGATATCACGCAAAAACGTTAGTTTTTGTAATATGGCTTAAGTTAAGCTCAAGATGACAGAAGGGAATTTTTTCTTCTGTCATCATTGTTTAAAATATATACCTTCGGCCATTAATGCTTGAATTAAAGTTTGCCGAAAATATAAATTTATCCATAAAGTAAAGCTTATAGGGAAATACTCGTGAAAAAAGCTTCCTGCTATCAGATTTTAGAACAAGAACTTCAGCAAAGAATACTTATTCTTGATGGAGGCATGGGGACCATGATCCAGCGTCAGGGCTTAACTGAAGCTGATTTTAGAGGGACCCTTTTAAAAGATAGTACCTTCGATCTTAAAGGATGTAATGATATTTTATGTCTAACTAAGCCTGAAGTGGTTCAAGGGGTATACGAAGCATATTTGGAAGCTGGGGCTGACATTATTGAAACTAACAGCTTTAATGCTACCAAAATTCCTTTGCAAGATTATGGTTTAAGCGACAAGGCGTACGATATAAACTATGCAGCTGCTAAACTAGCGGCAGCGGCGGCAGCTAAATTTTCAGCATTGACCCCAAATAAGCCACGTTTTGTGGCGGGGGTGTTAGGCCCAACTAATCGTACTTGTTCTATTTCCCCAGATGTAAACGACCCAGGGGCCAGAGCGGTTACGTTTGATGAGCTTAAGGATACGTACGCCGAAGCAGTACGTGGTCTCTTAGCTGGCGGGGCTAATATCATTATGGTGGAAACCATATTTGATACGCTTAATGCTAAAGCTGCGGTATATGCCATTGAAGAAGTTATGGCGGAACTTGGGCAACGCTACCCAATAATGATCTCAGGGACTCTAACTGATGCTTCTGGGCGTACCTTAAGTGGTCAAACTGCCACGGCTTTTTATTACAGCATGCGTCACTCTGGCGCCATAAGCTATGGTTTTAACTGCGCTCTAGGGCCAGCTGAACTTAAACGTCACGTTGAAGAATTATCGTCTATTTGTGGCGAATATGTTTCGGTCCATCCAAATGCTGGTTTGCCTAACGCTTTTGGGGGATATGATTTAACCGCTACTTTAATGGCCGACCATATTAAAGAATGGGCTCAAGCAGGTTTATTAAACATTGTTGGTGGTTGTTGTGGGACTACACCTGAACATATTAAAGCCATCGCTGAAGTAACCGCTTCATTAGCTCCGCGTAAACGTCCACAGTTAGAACGTTTTTGCCGTTTAAGTGGATTAGAACCATTAGATATCAAACCAGATTCGTTATTTATAAATGTTGGTGAACGTACTAATGTTACAGGTAGTGCCAAATTTAAACGTTTAATTAAAGACGGTCTTTACGAAGAAGCGGTGGACGTGGCCCGAGCTCAAGTTGAAAACGGGGCGCAGATTATCGATATCAACATGGACGAAGGCATGATTGATGCGAAAGCCGCCATGGTGAGATTCTTAAATTTAATTGCGGCTGAACCTGATATTTCAAAGGTACCGGTGATGATTGACTCCTCAAAGTGGGAGGTAATCATTGCAGGTCTTAAGTGTGTGCAGGGCAAGTGCATAGTAAACTCTATTTCCATGAAGGAAGGGGAAGAGATCTTTTTAGCTCATGCGAGAGAGTTAAGACGTTACGGGGCGGCTGCTGTGGTTATGGCGTTCGATGAAACCGGGCAGGCGGATACCTATGAACGCAAAATAAGCATTTGTACTAGAGCATATAAGCTACTAACAGAACAAGTGGATTTCCCTCCGGAAGATATCATTTTTGACCCGAACATCTTTGCTGTAGCGACAGGGATTGAAGAACACAATAACTACGCCTTAGATTTTATAAATGCAGTTGAAACCATCAAAAAAGACCTTCCTTTCGCCATGGTTTCAGGTGGGGTATCTAATGTTTCCTTCTCCTTTAGAGGTAATGAACCATTACGCCAAGCGATCCACACTGTCTTTTTATACTATTGCATCCGTAATGGCATGGACATGGGGATTGTAAACGCAGGCCAGCTCTCGGTTTATGATGATATTCCATTAGAACTTCGCGACCGAGTGGAGGCTGTAGTTTTAAACACTGCTCCAGATGCGACAGAAAAGTTACTCGATATTGCGGAAAAGTATCGTCAAGGTGGGAGCTTAAACCGTCCAGGCGATGGCCAGGCAAGTGATGCCTTAGCTTGGCGCGAGTTACCGGTTGATAAGCGTTTAGAGTATGCCTTAGTTAATGGGGTCACTGAATTTATTGATGCGGATACAGAAGAAGCAAGACTTGCTCAAGCACGCCCAATTGATGTAATTGAAGGCCCATTAATGAACGGGATGAATACTGTAGGTGATCGCTTTGGGGCGGGGAAAATGTTCTTGCCACAGGTGGTTAAATCCGCCCGTGTTATGAAAAAAGCCGTTTCTTATTTGGAACCTTTTATTAAGACTGGCCAAGTTGCGGGTAAATCTGCAGGTAAGATTCTGATGGCGACCGTAAAGGGTGACGTGCACGATATCGGTAAGAATATTGTAGCTGTAGTATTACAGTGCAATAACTATGAGATTGTTGATCTTGGAGTTATGGTGCCGTGCGAAGACATTATTAAGACTGCGCTTAAAGAAAACGTAGATTTAATTGGTTTATCAGGCCTGATTACGCCATCTCTTGATGAAATGGTGCATGTAGTACGAGAACTCGAAAAGCACAATATCCGTATTCCGGTGATGATTGGGGGCGCCACTACTTCTAAAGCGCATACTGCGGTTAAGCTTGAACAAGAGTATTCTGCGCCGGTGGTCTATGTTAGTAACGCTAGCCGTGCGGTGACTGTAGCCCAAAGTTTGCTTTCAGAAAACAAACTAGAATTTGTAGCCAAATTAAAACGCGAATATGCTTTTGAGCGCCATCTTTATGAATTAAAGTACGCTAAACAAACTACTATTTCGTACCAGGAGGCTTTAGCCAATGCCTTGCCATATGATGAAAATGTGCGTGCTATTCAAGCGGCTAAGAAGGCTATAAATGTAGTTGAATGTCCACTTAGTGAGGTTAGACGCCTTATTTGGTGGCAAGGGTTCTTCAATGCCTGGGAATACCGTGGTACTTATCCAGAAATTTTATCTGATCGTCGTCAAGGTCAATCAGCAACTAAATTGTTTAAAGATGCCCAAGCGTTACTTGATCGCTTGATGAATGAAAATTTATTGACTATTAAAGCGGTAGTTGGGGTTTGCGAGGCTAAACGCCAAGGCGATATGGTTATTGCAGTTACCAACCCTGAAAATGGGGAAAAGGTTAATTTCGCCTTCCCAAGACAGCAAACAGCAGAAGCTCGTCGCGGTGAACATAATTTATGTTTAGCTGACTTTGTGTCGCCAAAAGAAGATACTATCGGCTTGCTAGCTGTTAATGCAGGAATAGTCGATGAAAGGTATATGGCTAGTTTGAAGGCTGACCAAGACATTTACGAACAAATGTTACTACAGACTTTGACCGATCGCTTAGCAGAAGCTGCGGCTGAATATGTACACTTTAAGGTTAGAACTGAACTTTGGGGGTATAGCGATGAAACCTTTGCTGATTTAGAACAAGGTAAGGGGTATCGCGGTATTCGTCCGGCGCTTGGCTATTCATGCTGTCCGGATCATCGCCTAAAACGTCTTGTTTGGGAGATGTTAAAACCAAATGAAAAGATTCAGTTACAACTGACTGAAAATATGGCTATGCATCCTGCTAGTGCTGTTTGCGCTTTAATGCTTGCGGATAGTAGAGTGCGTTATTTCTCAGCAGATGGCATTGATAAAGAACAGGTACAAGCCTATGTCGATATAGTCGGTGGAACTATAGATGAAGCTGAACGGATGTTTGGCGTGCATTTAGGTTATATCCCTGAAGGGACTAAGGGTGAAGATTAGCTTTAACTTGAGGAAGTTAATCTAACCATAAAGCGTTATGAAAGTCCTGATTCAAACAGATTTACACTTGTAACTCCAAAGCCTGAAAATGGTGTACGATTACAAGCTACACTTGACAATCAGAACCCCACGGGCTTACCCGTGGGAGCAGTCAGAAATTTATTATGTTAAAATAACGTGCGGAAAAAAATTAAAGGCCACTATCAGATGATAGTGGCCTTTATTGTTGTGTTAAGACCGACAAAGCTAGTCTTAAAGTTAAGCAAGCTTTAGATGAACTTAGTTGGCTTGAGCGGCTTTATTAGCCTTTTCTAAGAATTCTTCAGCAGAAATGATATTCCATGCTTCATCATTGTTCAGCGGGAAAATAGCAAGTTCAATCTTATTGGCTTTAAGCTGTGGAATCCACTTTTCAAGAAAAACAGCTAGAGGCACAGGTTTAGCTGAAAAACCACGCCCAAAAGATTCGTCAGTAGCATGTTCAGCATAGTAAGCTGCGTATTTTTCATGACACCATACAGGGATGGTAGGGATACCGTCTTTAGCTTGATTTGCAGCTTCTTCAGGGGCAGTTGGAGTGTCGGCTACTTCTTCGTCATCAGAAGACATATTGAGCATCAAGAGATCTTCTCCGTTTTTAAGAACATATACATCGAGACCTTTGATGATTTTTATAAAGAATTGATGTTCTCTGTAGTCTTCATTTAACTGCAAAGTGGCGTTAAATTCACGATCTGTAATTTCGTAGCTCATGGCTTATCCTTTGGTTATCAAGCTCTTGTCATGTTTAGGGCAAATCTCAAGAGCTGAGAGTGAACTACTCACCACCTAAAGAGGTGGGAGCTTCGTAATTACTCATTAGAGTAATTCTAAAGAAGTTTGATAGCTATGCTATCCTTATTCTCACAGGTGTGTCCACTTCACCCCTACTGTATAGGACTTCTAAGTCCACTACATTACCTTTTTTAGTATATTATCATGTATTTAAGCTCAAAAGAAGTAAGAGCAAAAAAAACAATTCATCTCCCACCTAAAGAGGAAGGAGTCTTCTTGGAGATTTTAGATAAAATTTGCTCTTAATATATCACAAAGGTATCCTAACTCTTAAGAATTTTTTTGAGAAAAGCGCCAGTATATGATCCAGCTGTAGTACTGATGGTTTCGGGGGTGCCAACGGCTATAATTTGTCCACCACGATTGCCACCTTCTGGCCCTAAATCCACAATCCAATCCGCACATTTTATCACGTCAAGATTGTGTTCAATCACGACGATAGTGTTACCGGCATCGCGTAAACGCATCAAAATTGAAATCAACATCTGCACATCTTTAAAATGGAGCCCGGTTGTTGGTTCATCAAGAATATAGAGCGTGCGACCGGTACTACGAGCAGACAATTCTTTAGCGAGCTTAATGCGTTGCGCTTCGCCGCCGGAGAATGTTTTAGCGCTTTGTCCAAGTTTAATGTAACCAAGACCTACATCTGATAGTGTTTGCAGTTTGTTGGCTATAGTCGGATAGGCGCTAAAGAAAGCTAAGGCTTCTTCCACTGTCATATCTAAAACTTCAGCGATATTTTTATTTTTATAGCTGATATCTAGAGTTTCTTGGTTATATCGCGCGCCATTACATTCTTCACATTTAACGTAAACAGTAGGCAAAAAGTTCATATCGACTTCAATTACGCCACTGCCACGACATACCGGACAACGACCTTCCTTGTTGTTAAAAGAAAATCTACCTTTAGTAAACCCGCG
The DNA here is from genome assembly GCA_900539665.1 of uncultured Succinivibrionaceae bacterium. Classification (GTDB taxonomy): domain Bacteria; phylum Pseudomonadota; class Gammaproteobacteria; order Enterobacterales; family Succinivibrionaceae; genus WG-1. The sequence continues at coordinate 10,433 of UQCV01000001.1, forward strand.
ACTTCGCGCTTCGCTTGTTTGGGCAAAAAGTTCGCGAATAGCAGTAAAAAGATCGGTATAGGTGGCAGGATTAGAAGACGGTAGTCTTCCGATTGGGCTTTGGTCGATATTGATAACTTTATTAAAATATTCGACGCCATTTAATTCTTGGAAATGCGCGGGGCTATCCATGACATTTTTATTTAAAGCTTGATGGATAGCAGGGTATAAAGTGTCATTTATGAGGGTGGATTTTCCTGAGCCTGAGACCCCTGTGATACAAGTTAGGACGCCAACTGGGATTTTAAGATCGACATTCTTAAGATTATTGCCACTAGCTCCCTTTAATTCCAAAAAATTTTGGGCAACTTGTCGGGAGGTAGGCACAGCAATTTTTTCCACACCTTTTAAAAAGCGCCCGGTTAAAGAGTTTGGACAATTCATGATGTCATTTAAAGAACCTGAAGCTACAACTTCGCCTCCATGTACTCCGGCGCCAGGGCCTATGTCGATGATGTAGTCAGCAGCTCGCATTGTATCTTCGTCGTGTTCTACGACAATGACGGTATTACCTAAGTCGCGTAAATGGAATAAAGATTTTAACAACCGATCATTATCTCTTTGGTGTAAACCAATGCTAGGTTCGTCTAACACGTACATCACCCCTGTAAGCCCTGAACCAATTTGGCTGGCTAAGCGAATACGTTGGGCTTCGCCCCCAGAAAGGGTTTCAGCGGAACGCTCTAATGAGAGATAGTCTAAGCCGACATCCATGAGAAATTGGAGGCGACTATTTATTTCTTTAAGGAGCCGAGAGGCAATTTGTTGTTCATTGTTATTAAGTTTTAAGTTTTGTAGAAAGCTTTGCGCTTCTGAAATCGGCAATTGGCACAATTTAGGTAGGGACATGCCACCAACAAAGACATGACGGTATGCTAAATTTAAGCGAGCTCCATTACATTCTGGACAGGTTCTACGCGTTAAATATTTGGCGTAATCCTCACGTCTGCTTTCTGAGGCTTCAAGGTATTTACGCTCAGTGGACCGAATAATACCGTAAAAGGTCGTGGTATGAGACCAAGTGCCCCCATGGCTAAAATTCATTTCCATATCGATGCGTTCACTGTCATTGCCATAGAACAAAATATGTTGTTGCTCTGGGGTTAGAGTTGAAAATGGTTTATCGAGAGGAATTTTATAATGGGCGCATACTGATTTGATGACTGAGAAATTAAAAGAGTTTGTTGGGCCCCATCCGGCAATAGCGCCATCGTTTAAAGATAGATCTGAGGATACGATAAATGAGCGCGGTTCAAAAACTTCTAATACTCCAAGGCCGGAACATTTTTCACAAGCTCCAGCAGGATTGTTGAATGAAAAACATCTTGGTTCAAGTTCTTTAATGGAGTAGCCACATTCTGGACAAGAATATTTGGCAGAGAAGTTTATTGGCGGAAATTGTTGATCCATTGAAATGACTGAAGCTAAACCGTCGGCATGCTTGAGAGCGGTAGCTAAAGAGTCAGCTAAACGTACTCTAGTTTGGTCGTCGTGACGTACTTTAATGCGGTCCACAGTAAGTTCAATTGTATGCTTAATCTGAAGGCTAAGTTCTGGCGGATCTGAAAGTTCGTAATTCTCGCCATCAATGCGCACTCGGGTAAAGCCCTCGCGCGCGAGATTTTCTAGAAGAAGCTTATATTCACCTTTTTTGTTGCGGACAATTGGCGCTAGGATCTGAATTTTTGAGCCTTCTGGTAAACTGGTGATACTTTCAGTCATTTCCTTTAAAGTTTGAGCTTTAAGTGGATGATGGTGCGTAGGACACTGAGCCTCGCCTATTCTGGCATATAAAATACGCAAGTAGTCGTAAATCTCGGTGATGGTACCAACGGTTGAACGAGGGTTATGAGAGGTAGACTTTTGTTCAATGGAGATGGCAGGTGATAACCCTTCAATGAGCTCAACTTCCGGTTTATCCATAATGTTGAGGAATTGTCTAGCGTATGCAGAAAGTGATTCTACGTATTTACGTTGTCCTTCGGCATATAAGGTATCAAAAGCTAGAGAAGACTTGCCTGAGCCAGAAAGGCCTGTGATGACACAAAACTTGTTTTTCGGTATATCCAACGAGATGTTTTTTAAATTATGAGTTTTGGCTCCTTTGATGCGGATAATGTCGGTCATAACAAGGCTCCTTATTGGTGCCGCTAGATGGTTTTAAGCGGGGCTGAGTTTAGTAAAACGTCAATTTTTGATTATAGCACGAAGGTTAAGTTGGTACTTGCTATCTGCATTTACACTTTCTGAAGTGAGAAAAAATTTACGCTAGAGAAAATGATGTCATTTATAAAACAAAGTGTAAAATTTTGAGATACGTAAAATTATTAGCTAAAGTATAAAAAATACAGGTGTGTTTTTTTTGTAATTGTGATATGATTTTACAAGTTGGATGAAATGAATGGCCAACGTGAGAAAGTGTTTTTGTTGCACAACTTCTGGTTGATTTGACAACATAATACAGCTGATAGATTAGTAGTACGAAAGGTTAAATTTTAGGTAGAGAGGGAGGCTGATTATAATGATGCACCAATGTAAAACAACAGAAGATAAAAATTGATGGCGTTAAAAAAAGTAGATTTAATAAATGTAGCCCCATAAAAACGAAATAGTGCAAAACCAAAAGTTAAAAACACCAAATAAATCCAAATTACTAAAATATCTGTGGTGATTAACGCTATGCCATACTCTGCCCGTGGCTTAAAAATAACAAGCACGTGTTAAGTATAGGAAGTGTTGAGCAACTACTAAAAGTAAAGAACGGCTGTAATTTGGTTACTTAAACATTAGCATTGTTCTGTTTTGCTGGCTCTAAATGTCTTAAACAGCATTTGGTTCCATAGGTTCATAGATTAAACATCACTGCGTTACGTTAAAAGTTAGTAATCAATTAATTATTTTTCAGATAAGTTCACGGTTCCAAACTTGTTTCTACTTTGAAACACTGAAGTATATTAATATAGGATTAGCACTAGGAAAGATAAGAAAGTAAGTAATTTAAGACTGTAAAGTTAAGGTTGTAAAAAGTTGGACAATACAACTTTTGGGGCTGATGTTTTGATAAAATTTGCAAAGATAAAGATTTAATTAAGATTTTTGGGAGTTATTTAGATGGCTAGAGGTATTAACAAGGTAATTTTGCTAGGTAATTTAGCAGGTGATCCGGAGTTTAGAATGTTACAAAATGGAACAGGTGGTATGGCTACTTGTTCTCTTGCAACTAATGAATCATATAGGGATCAACAAGGCCAAATCCAGGAACGCGTTGAATGGCACCGTTTGGTTTTTTGGGGTCGACTTGCAGATATCGCTCGTGATTATTTAAGAAAAGGTTTGTTGATTTACGTTGAAGGTAAGCTTCGCACTCGTTCTTATGATGATAAGCAAAACGTAAAACACTTTATCACTGAAATTCAAGTGCTTGATATGCAAATCCTAACTCCTAAGGGGCAAAACCCAGCTGGTGGTATGGGTAATGGTTATCCCGCAAATGGTGGGTATCAAAACCAAGGTGGGATGAATTCATATTCAAATGGCACTGGTGGTTACCAAAACGGCGGTTATCAAAATAATGGTTACCCAAATAATAACTACCAAAACAATGGCTACCCAAACAATAATAACGCTTACCAAAATGGTAACGGCTATGGCAACAATAATGGAGCTTACCAAAATCAAACTAATGGTTACCAAAATTCCGGTTTCCAACCTGTAAATGGTGGTAGTTATCAAGGTAATTCTCAGCCATCTAACAACTATGGGGCGTATGCTAATAACCAAAACCAAATGGCTAACAGCCAAGCTGGGGATAGCAACAATCAAGCCTTCACTCCATTTAATGGTGGCAGTTATCAAGGTGGTTACGGGGTAGATGCAGGTAAGCCTGTTGCTACTGCTGCGTCTAACAACGCTAGCGGGACTGCGTCTGCTAGTGCAAGCACTGCAGTTCAGGAATCTGGAGCTAAAGAACCTGCTATGACCAAGCCTCAGGAAGCGGCACCAAAAGAACCTGCTATGACAAAGCCTCAGGAAGCAGCACCAAAAGAACCTGATATGACTAAACCATTTGCAGCTGACGAAGATAGTTTGCCGTTCTAATCTTAATTAAAATGCCCCCATTGGCTCTTTAACTCTAAAATTGAGCTATATGGAGGAAATTTTTCTCCTTAAATGAGAATTGAATGCCTTTTTTTTATTTTTCGATTTGGTATTCTGTTCTCATTTTTTTTGTTCTAATGACTGAATAATAATTCAATGGTTCACATAGTTATCGAATTAACAACTCTTTGAAAAAAAAATAATTTTCGCTGTAGTATAATAAAATTGTCCTTATTGTCCGTCTGCGGTGGCAGGCTGAGGAAAGAAGATGGGAAATGTAACCTCAAATAGTACAGTCGCTGTTTGCCTCAGCGCAAATGAAGTCAGAATCTTGGCCCCAATTGGTAAAAAACTTCTTCCGCTATGTAAGTCGTGTAATTCGATGGGAGATTGGGAGAACGTGCTTCGTACCTTGTTTTCTGCCAATAAAATCAGCTCAAAAGTTCATGTAAAAGTAATTCTTGGACCGGGGCTTTATACTGTAGCTCAATTACCAAAGAATGAAAATTTAACAGATGAAGAATTGCGTTCTTTTGCCATGTATAAGGATCTTGAACAGACGGTAAGTGGCCAAATTGCAGATTATACTTGGGATTATTACGAGGCGAAGACTGGTAAGAATTCCCGCCCGATGTTGAACTTTGTGTTAGTAGAAAAGAAAATTATTGCGCAAATTGCGGCTATTTTTGAAGAACTTGCCATCCTTGAATCGATTACAGTGCATGATTTGGCTATGAGTGCTTTTATTTCTTATTATCAAGCATACTCTCTAAAGAAAGAAGAACTGAAAAAATCAGGTTATGTGCAGCAATTGTGTATTACGTTATATATGCCAAAAGAAAATGATTTGGTGCTCTACGGCGTATACGAAGGCGAATTGTGCTATACCAGAGTATTAAAGGGGTATCGCACCTTAGCTTTACCTGGGGCATTCGATGGAAATGACGTTCTCGTTAATAGATTGGTAACGGAAATTTTACGCTTAAGCGATGACTTCTTTACTTCACATTTAGGTTTGCCACAGTTTACTAGATTACTTTTAGCCATTGACTCTTTAAATACAGAGACTATCGCCAATGTCCTTTCAGAACAATTTAAACGGACTCTTGAAGTGGTGCTTGTTCAAACAACGCCAAATGCTAGTTATGGCTTTGCGGTCTGTGATAATGCCTATATAAGAGAGCTTGCCTCGGATAACTTGGCGTACCTCCCGCTGTTAGGCGAACTAATGGAAAGAGAGGTGCCGCATGAAAAAAATTAGAATAAATTTATACAGCGCTGAATTTAAGCCGAAAAAGATTATTTTAAGTTTGCCTCAGATGCTCTTAATTTGGGCAATTTTAGGCTGTGTAATGGTAAGCCTTGCCTACTATTCACACGTTAAAAGAGTGCAATTAGAACAACAGACGGAAAGTTTAACGACGGAACTCGATGATAAAAAGATGGAGTGTGATGCTTTAAAAGCTAAAGTATCAGCTCAAGTTCTTGATAAATCGTTAGAACGAGAACTCAATGAACTTAAAGTTTTAGAAGAAACCAAGAGCACCTTAATTGAAATCATGCAAAAGAAAAACGTGCTTAAGAGCCACGGGTATGCGGGTTTTATGGCTGACTTAGCGACAATTGCTACTCCTGGTATTTCATTGTCTCAAATCAATTTGATGGAAAAGTCTGCTGATTTATACGGGGTGGCATCAAATAGTTATTTGGTGCCAAAATGGGTGTCTAGTTTTGGCAAAACCGCTGATTTAAGCAGTTTCTCCTTTGGTGGTATAAAGCTTGCTACAGATAAAGATAGTGGTCTTATTAACTTCTCATTAACAAGAGAAAGCAAATTAGTAGAACCAAATGTTCAAGGTTCCGAAACTCCTAATCTTGTTGACGGCAGAGCTGAGCAAGAAGTGGCAAACGAGAATAGGTAGGACACGTTATGAATAATAGTCTATGGCGAGAATACAAGAAAAAAGTTGCGGCCTTGTCCCTACGTGAAAGAGCATTGATAACTTTAGTTGGGGTCGTATTGTTTGTTTGTCCTTGCTACTTTACTTTCTATGACACTAATATGAAAAAGTGCCAAGAATATCAGCAAACAATTGATGAGAAGCAGTTAGAACTCGACTCTGTTAAAGGGGATATTGATATTTGGCAAGCTCGTTTGTCCCGTAACCCTAACGATGTTATGCGCGAAGATATTGCCAAGTATAAAAGTAGACTTAGTGAGCTAGATAAGAAGATTGACGCTGCTACCATCAATTTAATTGATGCAGCCCAAATGGCTACGGCTTTAGCTAGTATTTTGCACACGGAACCTGGAGTCACGGTGTTGGCAATGGATTCGTTAGCCCCTAAACAGCTATTGAAAAAGGGTGATGCCTGCCTTTACCAGCATGGTATTAGATTACGTCTTAAAGGGCGCTATATGGATATATTACGTCATCTCCAAGCGCTTGAAGGCATGAAACAGAATTTTTATTGGCATTCGCTAAATTACACGGTAACTGATTACCCGTATGGCGAAGTTGAGATTGAACTGTATACTCTCAGTATTAATAAGGATTTTATACGTGGATAATAGGATTGTTTTAATAGCGGTTGCTCTTATCCTTGAGACTTCCGCAGTGGCAAGTGATATGGTGGATTTACGAGATCCAACGATTCCGCTTGCTGGAAGTGCCTACTCCCAAAACACTAGTCCCCAAGCTGAAAACTCTGCAGAAGGTTTTCGTTTGCAAGCAGTGTTAATGTCTGAAGGGGTGCGTTATGCAGTGCTTGACGGCCAGTCTTTTAGAGTAGGACAGGAATATCGCGGCTATATCATAAGATCCGTGACCCGTGACAGTGTAGTGCTCGCCACTCCTGATGGTAGAATTCGCAAAACGTTGTGGCTGTTTTCAAATAGGGTAAAAAATAATGATTAAACTGAAGAAAAAATCACTTTTTGTGTTAATGGCAGCCGTTTTAATGTCAACTGGGTGTGTGTATAACCATCCAGAACCAACGGAAATAAAAGAAGAATTAAACAAGGCTTTGGATTCTGATAACCTTGATGTGCCTGAAGATGTCCTTAATGAACTAAATCCATCTGCTCCAGTTGGGGGTACCTTTGGGACTAAAGTGCAAAACCGCTTAAGCATTTCGGCGAATGATATTCCTGCGGCGGAATTCTTTGGTCAGGTGATGATGCAATCTGGTTTGTCTGTGGTTGTGCATCCAGAAGTTGAAGGCTCGATCTCTTTAAATCTTGATAATGTCACCCCAGATGAAGTTTTTGATGCGGTGTACAAGATTTATGGTTATAAAGTTGAGAAAAAAGGTAACGTGTATTATGTGTATCCATCAGGGGTGCATACCGAAACTATTCCTTTAAATTATCTCTTCATTAAGCGTGCGTCGCAAACTGAGCTGTCAATTGCTAATAACACTGTTGTAAGTGAAGGAGGTAGTTCTTCATCTGGTTCTAGCGATTCTAGTTCTGACTCAGACTCTAGTTCTTCATCTAGCAGTAATAACTCCAATTCATCCGGTTCAAGCTCTGGTGACTCATATTCGGGTACTAGCGTGGTGACTACTAGTAACAGCGATTTTTGGACGGAATTGCAGAACACTTTGATAGGAATTATGGGGAAAGGGGAAGGCCGCATGGTCTCTGTTAGCCCTCAAGCAAGCTCCATCACTGTAAGAGGGATGCCATCTGAAATTGAAGCGGTCCGTAGTTATGTCCGCAATATGGAAGCTTCTTTAAATCGCCAAGTTATTATTGAAGCTAAGTTGCTTGAAGTTAAGCTTAGTGAAAATTATGAACAAGGTATTAACTGGCAGATGATCTTTGATGATCGTATTTCTAGTGTCATGAATTATGCGCCTTGGGCTGGTACTAGCGATTCCGTATTTAGTTCTCTTGGTGGTGGGGTTCATTTTACCTTAAAGTCTCGTAATGGGGATTACAGTTCAATTGTTAATTTACTCCAAACTCAAGGTGACGTTAGTACGCTTTCAAGCCCACGTATTACCACTTTAAACAATCAGCGTGCGGTAATGAAAATTGGTAAAGATCGTTACTTTATTACCGACATTTCGACTGATAGCTCAACGACTTCAAGCTCAGAAAAGAATGTAATTTCTTCTGACTATGAATTCAAACCATTCTTCAGTGGGGTTTCACTTGATGTGTTACCGCAAATTTCTGAAGATGGTAAAGTTCTATTGCACATTCATCCAGCTGTAGTTGAAGTAACGGAAGACAGTAAGGTTGTAAGCAACGGTGATACTGTGGCTGAATATCCGTTTGCAACTTCCGATATCCGTGAAACTGACGTGGTAGTTGAAGCTAATAGCGGGGAAATTATTGTCATTGGTGGCCTGATGAAACATAACAAGGTCAACATGGAGTCTAAGGTACCTCTCCTTGGGGATATTCCTTGGTTGGGTGAAATCTTCAAAAACAAGATGGTACGTGATGAAAAGACAGAGCTTGTCATCCTTATCCGTCCTATTGTCGCTGGTGGTGAAACCTGGAAGGATGAAATCAGAAAGTCTTCTGAATTGCTCCAAAAATGGTATCCAGATTCGTCTGAAAACAACCAAGAAGACCACAATAACAATATCTAACGTCTAGTAACTGAGACATTGAGTACGGGTGTATAACAAGTGTATGAAGAATTTTTCGGGGTAACTGAAAAACCTTTTGGTTTAACTCCTAATACAGCATTGTATTACGGCTTGCCACCACATGAGGAGGCCTTGCAGGTATTGCAAACCGCTCTGGTGGCAGGAGAGGGTTTTATCAAAATTACAGGCGAAGTTGGTACAGGCAAGACGATGGTGTTGAGATTATTTATCAACCGTTTGCCTGATGAATTTGAGCTTATTTACATTCCCAACCCAACCTTAGATCCACTTGAATTACGTCTAGCTATTGCAAGAGAGCTTACCATAGATGTCGAAAAGTGCAGTAATGCGACGTTAATCGATGACATCAACTGTCGCTTGCTAGAATTATCTAAAGCGGGCAAAAAGGCGGTGTTGGTAATTGATGAAGCCCAAAGTTTAGGTGATGAGACATTAGAGGCTGTGCGCCTGCTTGGCAATTTAGAAACGGAGCGGGCTAAGCTACTACAGATTATCTTATTTGGTCAACCTGAGCTTGATGAAAGATTAAACGACAATAGATTTCGTCAATTGAGACAGCGTATTTCGTTTTCTTATGCTTTGAGGCCATTAAACCAAGACGAAACTAGAGCTTACTTGAATTATAGAATGCGGGCTGCGGGTTATAAAGGCACTGATCTCTTTACTCCTCATATCGCAAGAATGATTTATCGTTCTTCGTTGGGCATTCCGCGGTTGATAAATATTTTGGCGCATAAATGTTTGGTCTTGGCCTACGGACGTGGGGTATATGCTTTAACTAGCCATATTGTAAAGGAAGCTATTGCTGATACGGATTCTGCGCACCGTTTGCGGTTTGATCCTTTAAATATATTCCTTATTTTGGCTATTACGGTCATGGCGATCTCGGCTATTAGCTTGTTATATGTGGTATAAGTTTTTAAGTAGGTTGAATTATGAGTGTAATCAATAAAGCTCTCTCGGAGCTTGAAAAAAGAAACAACAATACTGCGTATGGCAAGTATGTTCAGCCTGAAAGCAATGGTAAAAATAAAGTACGCATTGCTTTAATCGCTACTTTGTCTGTATTAACCGTGGCTGTTATTGGGGCGGCAGTGTACCGTTTTGGGGGCTTTTATGGGGCAGATGCTAATACTCAAGTAGCGTCTAAAACCCAAGCGGTCCCAACTAACGATGAAGCTAAAAAGGATATTTTAGCTGCCAACTCTAGTGTTGATGCTACGAGAAAAACCACGAAAGTAGAAGCGGCCAAAGCTGAAACCAAAGCCGAGGCAAAACTCGAAACTAAAGAAAATGAGGTAGCGGTAACCACCACTGTTGCGACTTCAGAAAAAAAATCGCCTGCTGATGTTGTAGGAACTACAGCGTCATCTCAAGATACTACCAATTTAGTGACTGCGGATAACGAAACCCAAACAACACTTGCTAAAGAAGAGAAAGTAGAGACTAAAGATTCGCTTAAGGGTGAAGTTAAAGTAGTGTTAGGGGCTCAAAATGAAAAAGTGGCTATAGCGCCTAAGGCTACAAACAAAGAAACTGCGGTAGCGAAAGCTAACGCTAATTCTAGATCTGTGGTTGATACCAAAGAGCAAAATGTAGAAAGCAATAATTCTGCAGACGATTATTACGTAGATGTAGGCGTTGATGCTTATGGTGAAGTAGAAGCGGAAGAAGCAATGGCTCGCCAAACACGCAAACCAACTTCATTTATTAAAGTTACCAAGAAAAATTTATCTATTGATGAACAGGCGACCTTGTATCGCCGTGATGCTGAACGAGCAATCTCAAGAGGGGATACGAAAGGTGCTATTGAATCTTATCGTCAAGTTTTAACGGTGAAGCCAACAGATAGCAAAGCTCGTGAACGTTTATCAGGATTATTGTTTGGTAGTGGCAATGTCCTAGAAGCGGTGAAAGTTTTAGAGCAAGGAATTAGACTTGCTCCAGCTCATTATGACTATAGATTGTACTTAGCCCGTATTTATGCGGGAGCTGGTAGAAGTGCCGAAGCGATAAAAGTTTTATCTCAAGCTACTCCTCCAGTAAACGGTAATGTTGATTACTATGTAACCTTAGCAAGTCTTGCGCGTGATAGTGGTGATTATGCAGTAGCAGAACAAGCATATAGAAAACTTGCTTTAGCAGAAACACGCGATGGTAAATGGTATTTAGGGCTTGCGATCGTACAAGAAAAACAAGGGCGAACCAAAGAAGCTCTACCTGCATATAGAAATGCCGGGCAATTATATTTAAGCAAGACTTCAAGAGACTTTGTCCAAAAGAGAATTCGGGTATTGGAGGCCTCACATCATGACAGATAACAGCCGTAAAAGAATCAGAATTGGTGACGTTCTGGTTGAATCTGGGGTTATTAAAGACACAGATGTACAAAAGGCTTTAGCTTACTCTAAAGAAATGAATGTCAAGCTTGGTCAAGCTGTGGTAGGACTTGGTTTGGCGTCAGAAGCCGATATTTGTAATGCTTTGGGGCAACAGTTGCAGATGCCGGTGTTTAGCGACCTCTCTAAAATTACGATTGACTCAAATGTAGTTCAACTGATTCCTGAAAATTTAGCGCGTAGTAAGCGAGTGCTTGCTATTTCAGCACGAAATGATGAACAAACTGGTCGTCGCGTTATATCAGTGTTGATAGCGGACCCTCTTGATTACCCAACCCGTGACGAAATTGTGGATAAGCTAGATCCATCCGAAGTTGAGTTCATTATTGCGCCAGAATCTGAAATTATTCGTTATCTGTCTCAGTTATACCGTAATACAGAAAGTATTGCTCGTTATGCAGATCAGTTATCAACAGAAGTGCAAAAATCAGATTTTGATTTTGGTAATTTACTGTCTGTTGATGATGATGGTGGTGATGTTGCGGTTGTTAATTTGTTGCGTTCCGTCTTTGAAGATGCCGTGCAATGTAATGCATCAGATATTCATATCGAGCCGGATGAAAAAGTCTTACGTATTAGACAGCGTATAGATGGTAACCTTACAGAACAGGTTCTTAACAACGTTTCTATTGCTCCTGCTATTGCTTTACGAATTAAGCTTATGGCGGGCCTCGATATTTCTGAAAAGCGTTTGCCACAAGACGGTCGTTTTCCGATGGTAGTTGCGGGTAAGAAGATCGACGTGCGTGTGTCTACTTTGCCAACGTCTTTTGGTGAATCCATTGTAATGCGTATTCTGAATCAGTCAGATGGGCTGTTATCCATGGAAAGCACTGGGATGCCAGATGAAATGATCGCCCGCTTTAGACGTCAAATTCATCGCCCACATGGGATGATATTAGTTACCGGTCCTACAGGTTCTGGTAAGACTACTACTCTTTATGGGGCGTTAAATGAGCTAAACCAACCACAGGTTAAAATCATTACCGCAGAAGACCCTGTTGAATATCGCTTACCACGTATCAGCCAAGTGCAGGTAAATTCAAAGATTGGGCTTGATTTTGCGACCGTGCTTCGCTCAATTTTGCGTCAGGACCCGGATGTAATATTGGTGGGGGAAATGCGTGACCAAGAAACGTGTGAAATTGGTTTACGTGGGTCTATGACTGGGCACTTAGTGCTTTCAACCCTCCATACTAATGATGCCGTTTCAAGTACTTTACGTTTAATGGATATGGGGGCTCCTGGTTACTTGGTAGCAGGTTCACTCCGTGCAGTTTTAGCGCAACGTTTGGTGCGTCGCGTATGTCCTAAATGTAAGGCACCATATACTCCTGATGTAGCTCAATTAAATTACCTCGAAGATGCGTTAGGCATTCCAGCGAATGAACTTAGCCAGATTCAATTTAAAGCTGGTAATGGGGGAAAAGGTTGTCAATTTTGTAATTTCTCGGGCTACAAGGGGCGTATCGGGGTTTTTGAACTTTTAGTGCTCAATGAAGCGATGATGGATGCCTTAAGACGTAATGACAACGAAGCTTTTGAGAAAGCAGCGAAAGCCGACCCTGAATATAGACCTTTAGCTTATATGGCTCTTGATTATGCAGCCAAGGGCTTGACCTCTATTGAAGAGGTGATGAGAGTCGCGGAGATCCATAGATAATGGCTAAATTTAAATATAAAGCAAAAAGTAGCGGTGGAGATTACGTCACAGGCGTCGTAGAAGCTGGCTCCTTAAATGAAGCCATGGCCGATCTGTACCAACAAAATTTAATTCCCATTGACTTAAAACAAACTGCAGATAGAGAAGAGTTTAAGATTAAATGGCCCTTTGGGAAACGCTTAGGCTTGCCGGAATTAGTAATGTTCTGTCGCCAAATGTATTCCTTAACTAAAGCGGGGGTGCCGATTATCAAGGCTATCGCCGGCTTAGCTGAGTCTACCGATCAAGAATGTTTACGTGACTCTTTGCGTAAGCTCAGTAAAGATTTAGCAGGCGGTAAATCTTTAACGTTATCCATGCAGGAACAATCCGATATTTACAGTAGTTTGTTTATTTCCATGGTAAATGTTGGGGAAAACACTGGGCGCTTAGAAGATGTGTTTAAGCAGCTAGCTGATTATTACTCTATGGAATACGAAACACGTAAGCGTATTTCTGCCGCTATGCGTTACCCAACGTTGGTAATTTTATTTATTGCGGCCGCAATGGTGGTTTTAAACATTTTTGTCATACCAGTTTTTAGCCAAATGTTTGCCAAATTTGGGGTAGATTTACCTTTAACTACGAGAATTTTAATTGGGACTTCTAATTTCTTTGTTCAGTATTGGCCAATTATGGCTGGCGTGGCAGTAGCATTACCAATTTTGATTCGTTGGTCTTTAAATAAAAAGTCAGTTCGTTTAGCTTGGGACCGGGTAAAACTTCGTCTGCCGGTGATGGGAAGTATTATTGACCGTTCGCTTTTAGGTCGCTTCAGCCGTAGTTTTTCTTTGATGCTCCAATCTGGGGTTCCGTTAAATTTGGCTCTAAGTTTGGTGGCTGAGGCAATTGACAATAAGTTTTTAGAAGAACGTATTTTAGATATGCGTCGCCAGATTGAACAAGGTAATTCTTTATCCACAGTGACCACTCAAAGCAAAATGTTTACTCCTTTAGTATTGCAGATGTTTGCGGTAGGGGATGAAACAGGGCGAGTTGACGAATTGCTTCAAGAAGCAGCAGATTACTATGAACGAGAAGTCGATTACGATCTGAAATCATTAACCGCGAAAATTGAACCAATTCTTTTAATTTTTGTGGCAGTGATTGTGGCCATACTTGCATTAGGTATCTTTACTCCAATGTGGGATATGTATGGGGCAATGCAGGGTAAATAAATATATAGTTCGAACTTTATTTGTTGTATGTGTTTGAAGTGAAGAAACGTTATTAGTTAAACTCTGGTTGTTTTGTGAATAACCAAGAGGAAAAGTTTTGGTTTAGGTATTGGTGTGAACAATTATGGTTAAAAATATTGAACAAGGAGCCAATGAGCGATTGATCAAAATCTTCAATTTTCTGCTAACGGCAGGAATAATTGTTTTGATCTCAGTGTTTTTTGTTTCCAAATTCATTATGCCCCAAACTCTTCGCACTACTAGTACCGCTATGGATACTATTAGCCGAAATTTTTCGAGTCGGATGTTTGCGCTACATAATTTGTGGACTATTGAGCACAATAGTAATTTTGTGTTACCAACTTGGGCCAATATTTTTAACGAACAGAATACGGAAGAACTAGGTTTTGATCCGAAAAAACTAGTTTTTAAAATGACATCGTCGGGTTGGGTTCGAGACGTAAGCGGGGTTGAAGGGAAAAACCGCTGCGAAAGGATATGGATGGTAGTTTTGGGTAAGAAACTCAAGCTTTACTATACGGATGTGAAGACTGTCGATTTACCTAATGAAACTTTATGTGTATATTACGCTGACCAAATAGGATTTAGTTATAATTACTCTAACGGTGATATTCAAAAAGTTAATAAAGTTGACCATAAATAAGCTGTTGATGGAGTTCGGGAGTGGAGAAAACTATGAAAAGAAATATACCAAAAGGCTTTACCTTGATAGAGCTTATAATCGTTATTGTTATTCTAGGAATTCTGGCAGCCACTGCGCTCCCTCGCTTTCTTGATGTAACAGAAGAAGCCAAAAAGGCTAGCGTTGAAGGTGTAGCTGGTAATTTTGCTACTGGGATTTTGCTAGTTAGAGCTCAATGGGAAGCTAAAGGACGTCAAAGAGTGGATGGCGTTAACAGTATCATGTACGATGGCGTTAGATTCTATTTAACTACTCCGTCAATCGATAAGATTGAACAGGGCTTGATGAGTCCTGGTTACCCTTTCTTGGCTAATTCTGCAACTAGCTCAACTGACAAAGGCTTAGCAGAAATCTCTGGGCGCAATGACCCTATTGTGAGTGCTAATCGTTGTTTAAATATTTGGGACCGTATGCTCCAAAACCCTCCACGTGCTACTACTTCTGTTAGTAAACTATCAAGTGGTGACTACAAGTATTACATTTCGTACAATACTGAAAGAGTAAATGGTGGTACTGTACTATATGGGGTTTGTCGTTATTACTTAGTGTTATCTTTAGCTCGTAGTGCTAATGGGGATTATAGCGACCCTAATAATGCGACTGACAAGTATATGAGCTTTGCTTATGTTCCTGCTTTAGGCTTGGTTATTCCTAACATTATTGAATCAGGTACTGAAGACAACGATTAAGTATTTGGAGAAGTAAAATATCTCTTTCGGAGGTTGTTATGCATAGGCGCCGTGGTTTTACCCTTGTAGAATTAGTGGCGGTCATGGTTATTTTAGCCATACTATCCGTCGGTGCCACCGCTGCTTTTTTTAAAGGTGGACAAGAACATATTCAAGTTTGCCGAGAAATGTCAGTTGCGCTTCGTAGTTTGCAAAATATCAATATGAACGAAGGGGCCACTCCTCAGTTTTTTTTTAAAGTCATAAAAAGCCTAGACGGGAATACGTATTTTGGTGTTTGTAAAGATAGCGATTCCTGTAAAAAAGCTACCTCTGACGATCACGCATCTTGGCTTACTCTAGCTTCTTCTAGCAAAGTTTCAATAACCGAAACAATTGGTAATAAAACAGTTATTAATTTTAATTCTTTGGGGCGGTTACTTGATTCCCAAGGGCAATATATAAAATCGCCAAAGATATTCAAAGTAAAAAATAACAACGGCAATGACTCCTGTTTGGTCTCTATAAATAGGGAAGGGGGCATATCATGGCAATAAAAACCAAATCCACAGCGGGATTTACCTTAGTCGAACTCGTTATAGGGATCGTGGTGATGGGGTTGGCTTTAGCTGGTATTATGATGCCTTACTTTTCAATGATGCAAAGTACCGTTGAACCTGTTTTTGAAGCTAAAGGCGCAGTTTTGGCGCAGCAAATTACGAGGCGCATGTCCAGAGTTTCTTACGATGAAGCTTCTGATCACGATGGTAGTTTATGTCGCTGTGGGGAAGTTTTAGAACTCGATGTGGAAGGCTCTAAATTACAAGTTTGCCCAAGGAATAGCTGTACAGCTGAGGATAAATACGGTATTGATAATGATTTTGAAAAAAACGGTGACAAAATAGAAGCCTTTAATGATTTTGATGATTTTGATACAAAAGGTTTATGCAGTAAGACAAGTAACTCAAATATTAAGAATTGGTGCCAGAAATCAAAATCTATTAATTCGCTTTGTGAAAATGACTACTGCCTTTCGGCTGAATTTTTTGTACTAAGTGATTTTAAAGATGATGCAGCCTTAAAAAACTTTGGCGCGATGTTTGATTCTGGATTTAAAGATTTTTATGTGCAAATAAAAGTATCTGCGCAAAAATTCCCCGCTAACCAAGATTTTAATAAAACTAATAAAGATATTACCTTAAAACGTGCTGATATAGCGATCATTGCCCCACGTGGCGTTGTTTATAAGTATGAACTCTACAGAGGTAACTACTAATGAAGCGATTGGAAAATACATCTCTTAGTTCCAAGGGCTTTACGCTAGTGGAATTAGTAGTCTGCATGGTGATTTTAGGCATTATATCAACTGTAGTGCTGGCTTTTTTAAGTAACGGGACTAAGTTTTTTGTTGAAACTTCAGCTCGCACGGAAATTTCAGTTTTAGGGCGTAATTTAAGTTTGCGGTTAGAGCGTCATTTAGCTAATGCCTTGCCTTACAGCTACGATGTTTCTTCAGATAAAAAGAGCATTGATTTTTTGGAGGTTGTGGGCGCATATCGAGTACAAAAAGTACAAAAAGATGTGGCTCCTAATGAGTATATTGTCAGCTTTTTTGCGTCGACTAATACGCCGTTTACGAAGATGCGTGATCGGTGTTTGGCCTATGGCATTAAAGACGATGATTACCGTTTGTATCCCGCTATATTTAGCCGAGGCGATGAAGTAGTTAAAGGTCAACCTTTAACTCTAAAAGATTTAATCTGGAACGAGGGTGATTCCTTATTAAGTTTTAAGACAACTCTCGACTATAAAAGTTTGTCAGAAGGGGCGCGTATTTACTTTTTGGATAACTGTAGCTCGATTCGATATAGCCAAAACAGTGAAGCTTTAAAATACCAAGTTTTTAAATACGATCCGAATTTATCCACTAAGGTGGAAATCGGAAACTATGATCTAACAGGAACTCCGGTCAAGCTTAAAGAGCTTAGGTTTAGTGCGGGCAGCACTGATGTATCTTTTGGCTTCCTTTTAATGAACCAAGATCAGTCTATGCCGGTAAGTCAGTATGTGGAGGTTACCAATGCTCCATAAAAATAAAGGCTCAATGCTTATTACCGCAATCTTTGTGATCGTGGTGTTTACTATTTTGATTGCCGTGATGTTTAGAATGGTGTCGGATACTAGACAGGCTAATATAAGCTCTGTTTACGCAACTAAAGCGGAAAACTTAGCCCAAGGAGCAGCAGAAATGACTTTGTCAATGTTATTTGAACATGGCAAAGAAAATGCTGCCAATTCATCCTTATGGGCACAGTTAGAGTCAGCTGCCTCACCGCATCCGGTAAATAAGAAAACCTATGAAGTCATGAATTGTGCTCGCGATGGAGGGAAGGAACCATTTTGTAACGACTCACGGTGCCAAGTAAAATCAGTGACTATTACCCCATATAGTACTGGGCATAGTACTGATACAACTGTCGTATATGAAGTGGTGGCTTCGGCTTCGTGTCAAGTTCCATGGGTTGATCATGCGTCTTCTGCGACAACACAATATTATCCGGTTGAACGTACCGTGCGTCTTCAGGTTTCTGATGTGCGGTGGTACAACGTGGATGCTATTAAGAAAAAATAAGTACAGTTGTCTTTGACACTTAAGGCATTAAAAACCTTGTTTAACAAGGGCTTTTAGTCAAAAAAACGTAGTAATATTTGACAAGCAAAGCTTAAATAGTGGTTTTTTAGCCATGTAACGGCTGTTTAAATTATTAATGGCAAGAGCCTACTAAATACGAGGCGAATTTTTAAAAAATTTGGTTTAATCCTCTTAAAAGGGACTTATTTATTAGTGAATATTCTAAACAATTACGGTAGCGACTTTTGACCTAAGCGTTCATGGTGCGTTAGAGGCGTCAAGATGTTGTAATTGGTGCTTTAAATTAAGGTCGAGGTCACTTTTTAATCTGAAAATACTTGTTTTAAGTATGTTATAATTCACGATAGCCTTCAGCGTAAAGGTGTGTAGCTGAATATAAAAAAACTATTGGATTCTTGGAATTATGTTTAAAAAATTAAGAGGTCTGTTTTCTAACGACCTTTCAATCGATCTTGGAACGGCTAATACATTAATATATGTGAAAAACCAAGGGATTGTCCTTAATGAGCCTTCAGTGGTAGCAGTGCGCGACGTTCGTCCGCATAGCAGAAACCCAGTGGCTTTTGCGGTTGGGGCTGCTGCTAAGTCAATGCTTGGCAAAGCTCCAGAAAATATCAAAGTTGTTCGTCCAATGAAGGACGGCGTTATTGCCGATTGCCAATACACAGAACGCATGCTTGAAGAGTTTATGAACATTATTTCTTCAAAGACTAGTCGTTTATGGGGTTTGGTTAAAGGCGCTCCAAGAGTTTTAGTTTGTGTGCCTCATGGTTCAACTCCAGTAGAACGTAATGCTATTCGTAATTCTGTTATGCGTTCAGGAGCTCGTGACGTATTTTTAATTACTGAACCTATGGCCGCTGCTGTTGGGGCTGAACTTCCAGTAACTGAAGCCTGTGGTTCAATGGTAGTTGATATCGGTGGTGGGACCACTGAAGTTGCGATCGTGGCTTTAGGTGGGATCGTATACGCATCCTCTGTCAGAACTGGTGGTGACCGTTTTGATCAGTCAATTGTGCGTTATATACGCGACAAACACCGTATGGAAATTGGTGAAGTTACAGCTGAAAAAGTAAAAATTGAAATTGGGTGTGCCTTAGAAGACGAAGAACCTAAGACTATGGAAATTCGTGGTCAGAGTATCTTAGAACAAGCGCCACGCTCAATTACTATCAGTTCTCAAGAAGTGCAAGAAGCATTACAAGATCCACTAAAGAATGTCATTACTGCAGTAAAAAATGCTTTAAACAATGCGCCTCCAGAATTATCAGCTGATATTTCTGCTAAAGGCATGGTGATAACTGGCGGTGGGGCCTTACTTCGTAACATCGACAAGGTTATCAGTGAACAGACTCAAGTTAGAGTAACTGTAGCTAAAGATCCTCTTACCTGCGTGGCACGCGGTGGGGGGAAGGCCCTCGAAATGTATGATACTACTGGGATCTCACTTTTTGAGTAGTCATGGATTATTAGTGGCCTAATCT
Source organism: uncultured Succinivibrionaceae bacterium (assembly GCA_900539665.1). Taxonomy (GTDB): domain Bacteria; phylum Pseudomonadota; class Gammaproteobacteria; order Enterobacterales; family Succinivibrionaceae; genus WG-1. The sequence goes on from UQCV01000001.1 coordinate 29,986, forward strand.
AAAAACCCGCAGACCGAAAATTAGTCGGATGCGGGTTTTGTTATAAAAAACGATTGTGTTTTTACCTAAGGTACTTGCTTATATGGGTGAAAAATTTGGAATATCTGGGCTATCAGCAAACGCAAGGTTTGTGCTTACAGGAATAGTTTCTTTACTCCTGATGGTTTGTGATTCTCATTTTAATATGTTTAAAGATGTACGTTATTACGTTGAAAGTGTAATGACGCCATTGTTTTATATCGCTGATGCTCCTAATACGTTAGTTTATAACGTAGAGGAACGTATGGTTTCATACAACGATCTATTAAACGAAAATCGTTTTTTACGGCAGCAAATAGCCGAAATTAGGACAGATTTACTCCGATATGACAGCTTAGCTCAAGAAAATGAGCAATTAAAAAAGTTAAATAACTCCTACGGCAATGTTTATATGCGCATTGGAGCCGAAGTTTTAAGAGTTGATACTAACCCTTTTTCGATGACGGTTTTAATCAACCGTGGGCGCAAAGATGGGGTGTATGAAGGCCAGCCGGTGATAAATGAACAAGGGGTAGTGGGGCAAGTAATCAGTGTAGCTCATGCTACGAGCCGAGTATTGTTATTGTCGGATCAAAACCATGCTTTGCCAGTAGTGGTCATGCGAAATGGGGTTCGCGCCATCGTTAGTGGTACCGGGTTATCTAATGAGTTAGTAATTAAAAATTTACCACGTAATGTGGATATTAAAGTTGGCGACTTGTTGGTAACTTCTGGTTTAGGAGGTAGATTTCCAGGTGGCTATCCGGTGGCTAAGGTTGTAAAGTCTGAAGGCCGAGAAGGGTTGCAATTTGCGGAAATAAAAGCGGTTCCATTAGCTTCTTTAGACAGATTGCGCCATATGCTTCTTATTTGGAATCATGAGCCTGACTTTGAATTGTTTGAAGACGGTAAACAAGAAGAAGATGTCATTGAGAATATGATTAAAAAGGTCTTGCCTCCATTGTTACCTGAAGGCAAACAAGGTGGAGGAAGCCTTGGTTCTTATTCATCAAAACGTAGTCCTCACAATAGACAGACTCAAGCAGGAACTTTGGAAAATAACGAGTCCGCAAAACCTAAAGTGGAAAGCTCAACCGCAAAAGCTAAAAATATCAAATCTAAGTCCGAGGTAAAACAACCTTCTGCGAAAGCAGAACATAGCGACCCAAAAAAATTGCAGGAGTCTAGTCATGCGCACTAATAGCACAAGTTGTTACCTAGTTATTATCTTTAGCTTGGTGCTAGCTGTGGTTTTGTCTTTAGCTAGTATTCCTTTAAATTTTCAGAAAGTGGTGCCTAGTTTTGTGCCGATGGTTTTATTGTATTGGGCCATTGTTGAACCACAAAAAGTTAATGTTGGTATTAGCTGGGTAGCGGGATTATTTTTAGATTTAGCTTTGGGGGCTACCTTAGGTATTCATGCCTCAGCCATGGCTTTTATGACTTGGTCATTGGTGACATTTTTCCCTAACATTCGTTTTTATTCATTGCTCCAAAAAGATGTAGTTGTAGCTTCAATAAATTTTGTGGGTCAGTTTTTGTTGTTTTGGTCGGAACATATTTTTGGGGCGGTTACAGTTGATTACAATATTTTGCTGTCATGCGTGGCTACAGCCATTTTGTGGCCGGTTTGTTATGTGATACTAAATATGTTGTATTCGATGGTGCAAACTGGAACGAGACGAGAATATGAATAACTTGATTTTAGCGTCGTCCTCCCCGCGCCGGGTGCAACTTTTGTCGGACATGGGGTATTGTTTTAAGACCTGTAGCCCCAATATTGATGAAACTAGGCGTGAGCATGAAGAAGCGGCTCAATATTGTGAACGTATGGCTAGTGAAAAAGCCCTAGTGGTGGCCAAACAAAATCCTCAAGCAGTAGTTATTGGGGCGGATACGATAGTGGTTTTTGGGGGACACATAATTGGAAAACCTAAAGACTTAGCTCATTTTAAACAAATCATGGAGCTATTGCAGGGGCAAACGCACCAAGTTATAACTGCAGTTGCAGTGGTTTTGGCAGGACAGGTTAATAAATTTAACGTACGTACCAACGTAGAGTTTCGTTCTCTTACCGCGGAGGAAATTGAAAATTATTGGTATAGCGGTGAACCAAAAGATAAAGCAGGTGGCTATGCGATCCAAGGTAAAGGTGGACAGTTTGTGACCTCAATTTCAGGTAGCTTTAGTAACGTTGTTGGGTTGCCACAGGTTGAGCTTCATGCCTTATTATCAAGTCTTGGAGTTACCCGTGGTTGAGCTATGTTTAGCCCTTAAAGGTCTGGTAAAATTAGCGGCTGTATTTAAGGAACAAAAACTGGTCGAATTAGTAGCTACTCGAGAAACGGATGGCATTATTGGGCGTATCTACGCAGGCAAAGTGGAACGAGTGGTTTCTGGTTTACAAGCGGCCTTTGTGAACATTGGGGGCGATAAAGCGGCATATTTACAAGCGGTAGACGTCCCACTATGTCAGTTAAAAGGGGAAAAGCGCGATATTGCGACTGTGTTATATCCAGGCATGATTATTCTGGTGCAAGTAATTCGTGAAAGCTTCGGTGAAAAAGGTCCACGTGTATCCATGGACCTTGCGCTTGCCAGCTCCTTAGCGGTTTATCGGCCATTAGGAAATGGCATTAGTTTTTCTAAAAGCATTTCAAATCCAAATTTAAAAGAAACGCTGGTGGCCAAATTATCTTCCCCTTTAACTTCTCCTCTTAAAGGCGGAGTGACCGTTAGAACTCAGGCGCTAGACGTGGTTCCCGATAATGTTATTAGCGAAGTTAATTATCTACAGGCATCTTGGCAAAAAGCTCAATCAAAACACGACGGTTTATATTTAGGTGAAATTTGGTCGCCTAATGATTTCAAAGCGCAGATTGCCTCGTTGAAGAATGTGTGGGCGCCTCAGGTAATTGTAAGCGACGAAGATTTAGCGCCGGAAGAAATTAGCGTTTTAAATTCTAATGCTAGCTGTGGAGCGTCTGACATCTTAAATAACAACGTTTTAGCTCAAGTTAGGGGTAATGATTTTGCGGCGATATTTCCTCGCTTTGTAGCTGAAATTAATAAATTGCTTGCGCGTAAGGTTACATTACCTTGTGGGGGAGAAATCATTATAGATGAAACTGAGGCCCTCACGGTTATTGATGTGGATAGTAGTGCTTTTGTCGGAGCGGGGAAAAATCGGGCTAATGACGTAGCGCTAAAAACCAACCTTGAAGCGGCAACCATTATTGCTAGAGAATTAAAGTTACGTAATATTGGTGGCGCCATAATCATTGATTTTATTAATTTAGCGGATAAAAAGTCCCAAGCTATGGTGCTAGCTATATTAAATGAGGCTTTAGCCCAAGATAAGACTAGTAGTATTTGCTTTGGCTTTACTAAGCTTGGTTTGGTTGAGATTTCCCGTAAACGTCAAGCTCCAAGTATCAAACAACTGCTTACTACTAACTGTCTATATTGTGGTGCAGGCGTTATGCCTAATAAATTTTGGCAAGTTTGTAATATGCGGGCTGAGATTTTAGCTTTAATACAGACTTCAAGAAAGCCCAAGGCACTAAAAGTGTGCTGCGATTTAGAAACAGCAGAGCTTTACCAAAGCATTTATGGAAAACATAATTTGAACATTGAATGGGTTCTTAGCCCAAATCAACCCAAAGCTACAGGTTATGAAGTTTTAATGGCCTAAATGGACCAGCGCAAAGAGGCTTTTAACATGAATAAAGTACAAGTAGTGGTTTTAGAGCTCGAGGCTAAAACTAAAACGATTGCGGAGTTAGTTTTGGATCTTAAGACCCAATTGACTCAAGTACTACCAAAATCAACAATGCGCCTGGTCCCAACAGTGGTCGTTTTACCGGAAAACTTTTTATTTTATTCGGCCGATCCGCACCGGGTGCGTGAATTTGCGTCAGGGCCACTTTTAAATCAGACCTTAGATTCTTTAGCAGCTGTGGCCAAGGAACAGCGTGTGTGGCTCATTGCAGGTTCTTTACCGGTCTTAGAAGCTGATGGTTTTATGTATATCGAGACTATCTGTTTTAATGATCAGGGAATTGAAGTTGCTCGTTACCGCAAGAATCATCTTTTTAAAGCAGTAGTTGGGGTAACTACATATGATGAAGGGGCCATTTATGCTCCTGGCCATGACTTAGTGGTGCTCGATATAGCGGGGTTTAAATTTGGTTTAGCTGTTTGTTTTGATTTGCGCTTCCCTATAATGTTTGCTTTTTTAAGAAAATTAGGCGCTGAAGTATTAGTGGTACCGGCTGCTTTTACGGCTATAAGTGGCGAACTTGCTTGGGAAAGCTTAATTAGAGCTCGTGCGATCGAAACTCAGTGTTATGCGGTCGGTTGTGGTTTGGTGGGTCAAGGAGAAAACGGGGCCCAAACCTGGGGGCATTCGTTAATTGTCGGACCAAGTGGAAAAGTTTTAGTGCGTTGTGAAGCTAAAAAAATGATTACGGCTACCTTACAAAAAACAGAATTAGAGTTAGTCCGTAAAAATATGCCTATGCCTATTGATGATTAGTGCTCGTCAAATTTGAAACTTAAGGTTACACCTAGGTGTTTCCACTTTAAGGGCTAAAAACGTTATGATTGTTTTCTTTAGGTACACTTTTTAGGTAAAACGTGTCCCCACACCTTGATACAATGTATAATAAACTGTTACATAGATTAATTAGGAAGCAAAATCGTGAAGAACGCAAGGGATATTTTTACCTCAGTTGAGCAGAAGATACTTACAGCTAATGACCTTGATCTAAACTTTCTAGGCAAAATGTTGGGGCGCTTAGAGAGCAGTAATGTAGATTTTGCTGATATTTATTTTGAAAATAATGTCTACGAAGGCTGGCATTTTAGTGAAGGCATTATCAAATCTACTAGCTTTGCTATCGATCTTGGATTCGGTATTCGTGGGGTAACAGGTAGTACCACTGATTTTGCTTATTCAAGCGAAGTAAACCCTCGAGCAGTAGCTCAAACTACAGATGTTGTGTGTGGTAGCTCTAAACGTGGCAATGAATGTCGTGTTTGTGTGGATAAAAGACAAGATTTTGATGTTTTATACAGTGATGAATTCCCATTTAGCCATGTAGCTCGAAGCTATATTGTGGATATCTTGCGTGAAATGGACGCTTATGCTCATAGCCTCGATCCACGAGTAAGACAGGTACAAATTTCTTTATCTGGTGGGTTAACCGATTCTTTGGTTGTAGCCTCCGATACTGGGGCTGCTGCTGATATTAGACCTTCGCTCCGTTTAAGTTGCAACGTTACCATGGAAGAAAATGGAGTCACAGTTTCTGGCCATGGCGCTTGTGGTAGATGTATTGATTTTAGCTGGTTAGCTGAGGATGTGGCAGTAGCGCCTCTTGAACATGTGCCTGGTACTTACTGTGCTCCTGACAAATTAGAAATCAAAAAAAGATATCTTGCGGTAGCGCGTGAAGCTGTGCGTTCTGCTCAGGTTGAATTATGTGCTGAACCGGTGAAGGCTGGTTCTATGCCTTTAGTCTTATCAGCAGGTTGGCCAGCAGTGTTAATCCATGAAGCAGTTGGTCATGGGTTAGAAGCTGATGCTATTCGTAAGGGGACCTCGATCTTTAAAGACTATATGGGCAAACAGATCGCTTCTCCATTATGTACGATTGTAGATGATGGAACTATCCCTGAAAGACCAGGGAGCTCAAGCGTTGATAGCGAAGGCACTCCTTCAAAACGTAATGTTTTGGTGGAGAACGGTAGGCTACAAAAATACATGACCGATAAGTTAAATGCGCGCTTAATGGGTTTAGAATTAACTGGTAATGGGCGCCGTGACGGTTATGCTTCATTGCCAATTCCGCGTATGACGAATACCTATTTACTCCCAGGTCATGACAAAATTGAAGATATGATAGCTTCCGTTAAAGATGGGATTTTTGCGGTAAATTTCGGTGGTGGACAGGTAGATCCATCAACCTCTAAGTTTACTTTTAGTGCAAGTGAAGCCTATAAAATTGAAAATGGTAAAATTGCAGGTCCGGTTAAGGGAGCAACCTTAATTGGTACAGGGGTAGATGTACTTAATAAAGTATCAATGTTAGGGGAAAACCTTGAACTTGATAAAGGTAATGGCCATTGTGGTAAGTGCGGACAAAGTATTCCAGTAGGGATTGGTCAACCAGCGCTTAAGCTTGATGAAATTACCGTAGGTGGCACTTTGTAAAATAACCAAACTATGGAACTTTAAAATAGTGTCGCCTAATAAGCAAGCTAAAGCATTTAGTTCTATGTCGATCATAAAAGCCTTAGGTTAAATTTGACCTAAGGCTTTTGTTTTAGGTGGTATTAAGTTTGTTGGTTGTGAACTACTCACCACCTAAAGAGGAAGGAGTCTTCTTGGAGATTTTAGATAAATTGTGGCGTAAAACCCACACGCTTGCGTGTGGGATAAAAGTCGCTTTTTCTATGAAAGACTTTATTTCTACTACTTGGCATTAGCAAAGAATAAATATATAATCCGTTTTTCGGCAGTTGTTGTAATGTCTAATACCGCTAAGCCTTATCGGTAAACGGTTAGCTGTTATTTAAAAAAATTTTTAGCGTCTTCTAAACCACCAACATTAGTAACGTTTTTATAACCTGATTTATTAAGCTCTTCTAGAGCGATAGAAGCTCTACGCCCAGAACGACAGTACAAATAAATATGGTCTTCAGGGGTAATGTTAAGGGCTTTTACTCCTTCTACAATTTGGGAGTGTACGATATTTAGATGGCCAGGAATATGGTCAGTAGCGTATTCTTGAGGGGTTCTAACATCGATAATGTAATCTGCAGCCATGGCAAGTGTCGGGAATAAGGTTAACGCAAAAACTAAAGTAACGATTTTAATGATGTTGTTTTTTAGAGCCATGTGAGTTCATCCTTGAAAAATTAGATTTTGTGGAAAATTAAGGGGGTTTATGGCGCTTAACATAGTCGTTAAAGCGTTGTAAGGGAGCCAAAAAGGAATTTAAGTTTCTAACTAAAGTTCGAAAACATAAGGCTCTAGCGTTATAGAGTGAATGGTATAAACACCACACCCCGCTTATGATAAAGTATTTTACAAGTCGGTGGTGTGATCTTAAGCGGTAAATTATTATAGGTTAATATTTTGCTTAAGGTATTGAAAAAGTTCTTTGTAAGCGCGTTTTTCAATGGAATTGGTTTCAATTTCTTTTTTGGCTTTAGAAACTAAAGATCTGAGCTTTTGACGATCAAGATCAGTGTTAGTAGCAATGAGCTGATTGATAGCAGCGATGCCGCCAGCGACCAAATCATTACGGATGGTTTCTAAGCTATGGACCGTGGCGTTGCCAGCAACTTTAACCCCCGAAAGGGCTACTAGAGCTTCACGGTAGTTGTTGATTTCTTCCTCGTCGCGTGAACGCAATAAAGCTTCCACATGCAAAACTTCTCTTCTCTGCTCTTCAGAGCGAGGTTTCATTTTGCGGGCGTTGCGACAAGCTTCACGAAGAGATTCATCGTCACCAAAGGGAATGCGCTCGAATTCTGATTCTGACAGCGCAATAATGCTTAAGCCGATATCTCTTAAGGCCCGAGCATCTCTTTTGCGAGAGCTTCGAGAGACCCAATTGTCTTCTTCCTCAGAAACTTTTTCAAAATTTGCGTTATCTTTTTGCATGATTATAGAATCCATTAATAAATATGGTGTATTCTAACACACAGTTAAAGATTATTTAAGTTTAGGTGCTTGGGTATTGTAATGAAAGACCGGATCAATTCGGAAAGAAAGAAATTAGAAGGCTTAGCTTCACAGGTATTAGATATTTGTCGGCAAAAAGGGGCGGAGCAGTGTATTGTTAAGATCAATAAGGATACAGGTCTTACGGTTTCAAGTCATGATTGCGCGCAAGAAGAAAAAGAATTTAATAAAAGCCGTGGTATTGCTATTACAGTTTTAAAAAACGGAAAAAAAGGTAATGCCTCTACTTCTGACATATCTTTAGATGCGATTAATAAGACCGCAGAAGCTGCTATTGAGTTTTCGGCTTATGCAGAAGTGGATCCTGCGATGGGTTTAGCCGATCCTGAATTAATGGTGCGCGAGGCTATAGATTTAGATCGTTGTTATCCAGAGGAACCTGATGCCGAAGTTGCGTTAAAGGAAGCTATTGCCTTAGATAAAATGTGTCAAGGTCGCGACCCTCGAATCGCTCAAGTACGTAAAGCAGCTTACTCTAATCGTTATGGGATTTCTGTTTACGCTAATTCCCATGGGGTTCTACAAAGTGAACCATATTCTGTATTTGCTAAAAATGTTTTGTTAGTTAGTGAACATGAAAACAAGATGCATATGGGTGGGTCATTTAGTTATGGCTGTAAGAGTGATTTACTGTGGGATAATGAACGAATCGCGAAAGATGCAGTTGAAGATGCTGTAGCTTTAGTTGGGGCGCGTAGTATTCCTACCGGTAACTATCCAGTGATCTTTAGACGTGAAGAAGCTACAGGTTTATTCATGCGCCTGTTAGGGGCAATCTCAGGCATGGCTCAATTTCACCATTCTACATTTTTAGATAATGCGCTAGGGCGTCAAGTGCTGCCTTCATTTATCGATGTTTGTGACCGCCCACTAATAAAGCAAGGTTTGTCTTCTCAATATTTTGATGAGGATGGCTTAAAAACAGGTGACATTTCGTATGTATCTAGGGGCGTAGTGGAAAATTACCGTCTTTCAGTCTATTCCGCGCGTAAATTAGGTTTGAAACCCAATGGTACTAATTATGGTTCTTCCAATTTTGAAGTAATAGACCACAATGCGCCAAATTTAAGTTTCGATGATTTACTAGTAAAAATGGATCGTGGCTTTTTAGTGACCCAACTTATGGGGCAAGGGGTCAACGATGTAACAGGTGATTATTCTCGTGGTGCATCCGGCTTTTGGGTTGAAAATGGCAAAATCCAATTTCCAGTGGAAGGAGTTACTATTGCCGGTAATCTAAAAGACATGCTCCGCAACATTGTTGCTGTGGGTGCGGATTATGATGAACGCTACACCATGAAAACCGGTTCTGTATTATTAGATAGTCAAAAAATAGCCGGGGCATAAACAAACGCTTAAGCGGTGAAAGAATTAAGCAATTCATGGTTAAAAGTGCTAAAATTTGCAATGTTTTTAGCGCATATGGCAACAATAGGTTAAAAAATATGAACAGAGAACTATCACTCGAATTTTGTCGTGTAACAGAAGCAGCTGCATTAGCTGGTTATCATTGGCTTGGTCGTGGGGACAAAAATTCTGCGGATGAAGCTGCGGTGAAGGCAATGCGTTTCATGCTAAATGAAGTTAAGATCGACGGCGAAATCGTGATCGGCGAAGGTGAAATTGACGAAGCTCCAATGCTTTACATTGGGGAAAAAGTTGGTTGTGGTGGGACTCCTGTCGATATTGCAGTTGATCCTATTGATGGTACCCGTATGACTGCCATGGGGCAAGCAAATGCGGTAGCAGTTTTAGCGGCTTGCGATAAAGGTGGATTTTTAAAGGCACCTGACATGTACATGGAAAAGCTTATTGTTGGTGAAAATGCTAGAGGGGTAATCGATCTAAATGTTTCTTTGGAAGAAAACATTTATCGTATTGCTCGCGCAGTTGGTAAGGATATTTCTGACCTCGTTTGTGTAACTTTAGCTAAGCCAAGACATGAACAAGCTATCAAAAAAATGCAGGAAATGGGCCTTCATGTTTATGCTATTCCTGATGGCGACGTGGCTGCATCTGTTCTTACCTGTATGCCAGACAACGATATCGATTTTCTATACTGTATCGGTGGGGCTCCTGAAGGGGTAGTGAGTGCAGCAGTAACTCGTGCGTTAAATGGTGATATGCAAGGCCGTCTTATTCCACGTGATATTGCTAAGGGCGATACTCCTGAAAACAAGAAATACGCGGAAGAAGAAATTGCCCGTTGCCAAAAGATGGGCATTGAGCCTATGAAGGTTCTTAAGCTAGAAGATATGGCTAAGACTGATAGCGTTATTATTTCAATCACTGGTATTACTAAGGGTGACCTCTTAGAAGGTATTACTCTTAAGGGAACTCACGCTACCACAGAAACCCTCCTTATCAGAGGTAACTCAAAGACCATTAGAAGAATTAAGTCTCTTCATTCTTTGAAGGTTAAATCTCCAACTTTATACGATATGGTTTTTGGTAACAACAAGTCATAACAGCAAAATAAGAAGAAGTTTTATGTAAAAACCTTTGGACTTAAGATTAAAATGAATAAAAAGGTCGCTATGTAGCGACTTTTTTATTTTGGTGAGGGGAATTCGAACTCTAATTTTGGTAGCCTATCTAAGTTCATTCGGAATAACTTAAATGGTAACTTGAATTAAGGTCAATAAAAAAGGACTATGATTAGCCAGTTATCATAGTTCCAACTGTAAGTTAAATTTTACCTGAAGAGTAACTTTTACAAGTAGAGCTTACAGAGTTTTTTTAAAACTAGTTAGCAGTTATTCTTCACTAAATTCATAAATATTGTTATCAGCTTCGTCTTTTTGGAAACCTTGCATTTCTAAGAAGTAAATAATGCCATCGATTTCCTCTTGCGGAAAACGAGCGGTGTTAATGATGGTTTTTTCAAAACCTTCTTCTTCTACAAAGTGGCAAGTTTCTTCAATTAGGTATTTGCCAACCCCACGACGTCTAGTAATATCGCGGACCTTCAAAAAAACAATCTCATTATCATGGGTTACGGCGAGCCCAACTACACCATCGTTGAATACGGCGATATGAACATCTCCCATAGCTTTTAAATCCTTAAAAGAGAGGGGAGTAATAAGTTTTTTAAGGCTGTGATTCCACAATGCTTTTGGTTCTTGATTGTGGAAAATTGTAAGTCTCATTGATGTTTTCTTTAACCTTCGGGTTTGTTAATTTCAAAGAAATGACAGAGTTTAATATAACAGATTTTAGTGTTAATTGCATGTGAACATTAGTGTATCATTAACGTTTGCCTAGCCATCTTTTAGGATCGACCGGGATCCCTTCATAGCGGATTTCAAAGTAAAGTGAATTTGTTTTAAGATTCCCGCTATTGCCAACGACTGCAATGGCGTCCCCTTTATGCACAGAATTGCCAGAGTAGATTTTTAGCTTTTGATTATTCCCGTAAAGAGAGAGATAACCACGTCCATGATCTATAACGACAATATTGCCAAGACCGTTTAACCAACCGGAGTAAATACAATCACCATCGGCAATAGACACAACTGTTTTGCCAGCGGGGGCGGAGATAACTAATCCTTTCCAGGTAACTTCACCACTGCGTCTTTCCCCAAATGAATGAATAACGCTTCCGTGTACTGGCCATGGTAAAACCCCGTGTAACCGCTGCAGACCAAGGGCTGCAACTGTTTGGTGAGTTGAAGATGACTGAGTATGCCGGGTTTTGGCACTAGCTTTAGCCTGAAGTTTAGCTTTTTGTCTTTGTTCAGCCTCGCGTTTACGTTTGGCTGTTAATTCTTTTTGCTTTTGGGACAGCTCATTTTCGAGTTGTTTTAGTGCAACGGCAGTTTCTTCAAGCTGTTTCTTTTCTTTATCGATGGTATCTTTTAAGTCTTTGACCGTGTTTTGTTGCTCAATTTTTTCATTGATTAAAGTTTGTTTTAGGTCGTTGTAATGAGTTTTTAGGTTGGCTAATTCTTCTTTCTTAACTGCAAGTTGCTCGTCTTTTTTTTGCAACTCTTTACGTTGTTTGGAGATATCTTGAATTAAGTTGTAGCGTTTCTGAGCTAGGTACTTAGTGTAGGTTAAATAACGGTCATTAATGCCGGGGTCTTCGTTGTTTAAAATTATTTTAACGGAGGAATTGTGCCCTAGCATAAAGGATTTTCTTAGAAGTTCATTTAATTGATCTTCTTGGGTTTTAAGGGCTGATAATAATTCTTCACGTTCGTCGTTTAGTTGTTCAGCTTCAGTGAGTAAAACAGCAGTTTTTTTCTCAATCACACTCATATTGCGATCAAGATTGCGAATTTTATGGGCACGTCTTTTTTGTTCTGATTCTAACTGTTTTAAATTGGATTCGTGTGATTTGATAACTAAATGTTGATTTGTAATACTTTGTTTTAGTTTTTGCTGATTTGGGGTATTGGCTTTGGCGTTAGAGAAGAGTAAACACAAGAAAAAAAGCACTAGAGTAAGCAAACCCTGCGTCCATAGCGGACGCAGGGAGAAAAGTCGAGAATTACTGAATTTTAGTAAACCTGACTTCATTTAAGGATTACTTAACCTTAAATAATACCTTCCCGGTCATTTCAGCAGGGATATCCATGCCAATGAGGGAAAGAATGGTTGGAGCTAAATCAGAAAGCTTGCCACCTGAAACAGCTTCCGCCTGTCTACCAAAGTAGATAAGAGGAACTGGGAGGTTGGTGTGAGCAGTGTAAGCAACACCAGTGGTAAGATCCTTCATACGTTCAGCGTTACCGTGGTCAGCGGTGATGAGGCATTCGCCACCAACTTTCTTAAGAGAGTCAGTAACGCGGCCGATACATTCATCAACAGCTTCACAAGCCTTAACTGCAGCTTCATAAACGCCAGTGTGACCAACCATGTCGCCGTTAGGGTAGTTACAGATGATCACATCATACTTGCAGCTTTCGATAGCAGCGCAAAGCTTATCAGTAAGTTCTTTAGAGCTCATTTCAGGCTGTAAATCGTAGGTCTTAACCTTAGGGCTGTTAACCAAAATACGGTCTTCACCAGGGAACTGATTTTCTACACCACCGTTGAAGAAGAATGTAACGTGAGCGTATTTTTCAGTTTCAGAGATACGAAGCTGAGTCTTGTTATGGGAAGACAACCATTCGCCAAGGGTGTTTTTGAGATCTGAAGGAGGGAAGGCGCAAGCTGCTTTAATATCAGTTGCATATTCAGTGAGCATAACGAAGTTGATTGCAGGTCTTACCTTGCGGGTGAAACCGGTGAAATCATCGTTAGCAAATGAACGAGAAATCTGACGAGCACGGTCTGCACGGAAGTTCATGAAAATAAGCGCATCGCCATCTTCCATTTTAACTGGTTCGCCAATTACGGAAGCCTGGATGAATTCGTCGTTTTCGTCACGAGCATATGCTGCGTTAAGAGCATCAGTTGCGCAAGCAAATGGAGCAAACTGAGTAGAAGCCTGAGTGAGAAGGTCGTAAGCTTGTTCAACACGATCCCATCTGTTGTCACGGTCCATGGCATAGTAACGGCCAATCATTGAAGCGAAACGGCCAGTGCCTAACTTCTTGAAGAGGGCTTCGAATTTGTCGATTGAACCTTGAGCGCTACGAGGTGGAACGTCACGGCCATCAGTGAATGCATGGAAGTAGGCCTTTGATACATTCTTGCGAGCTAAAAGTTCAAACATAGCTACGATCTGATCTTCATGGCTGTGTACGCCTCCTGGAGACATAAGACCCATTACGTGAACAGCCTTACCAGCAGCGTTTGCAGTATCGATAGCTTTGCAAAGAGCTTCGTTAGAGAAGAAGTCACCATCAGCGATAGACTTGGTGATACGGGTAAGGTCCTGATAAACAACGCGACCAGCACCGATATTGGTGTGACCAACTTCAGAGTTGCCCATCTGGCCATCAGGGAGGCCTACAGCAAGCCCAGAAGCTTCGATAAGGGTGTGAGCGTAATGAGCTGTTAAGTTGTCAAGGTTAGGAGTCTTTGCATTGGCAACAGCGTTGAATTCTTTGACGGGATTGTATCCCCAACCGTCCATGATAATCAGGGCAAAAGGTTTTTTGGCCATGTTTATATAATTCCTGTAAAAAGTGAATAAGTTTACCTTTCTATTTTACACCATTTTTGGGCAGAGAGTAAGAGATGGCTATAGCCCAAATGAAACTAAAATGAGAGGCGAAACTGTGGTTTTATTGGGTGATGGATGGGTGTTTTTACGAAAGAACAACAGAAATTGGCTGTTCTTATGCTATTATTAATCAAATGTTTTAAAGATTAAATCAAACCTTGATCTTTAATACTTAAAATTTTGTGTGCACAAATGGTCTAGCCGGCTAATAAATTTAGGGAAATTTAGACACAATATGGAAAATTTTGACTTTTATACTGAAGTAGTCACTTTTTTTACTAACCACCAAATAGCTTCAATTGTTTTTGTGGTATTAGTTCTTTATCTTGTTTGGATTCAAATCACCATTTGGAAAAATGGTATCAAATCAGTAGATGTCGGTATGGCCTCTATGCTTTGTAACCACTCTGGCTATGGTTTGCTTGATGTTCGCCTTAAAGCTGATTATGCAGCTGGACATCTAAGCGGTGCTTATGAAGTAAGCGTAGATGATTTTAAGGCTGGTAACTTTGGGGTGGCTTCTAAATTTGCTGATAAAGGCGTTGTTATTATCGGTAAAGACCTTGACGACCCTGTGGCTTATAATGCGGCTTGCCTTTTGAAAAAGGCAGGTTACAAGAATCCTGTAATCCTAAAGGGTGGTATGGTTGACTGGGTCGGCCGTGGACTTCCTGTGGTTAAAAAGTAATCACTAAGAGGCTGTGAATACACTTTGTTTTAACAATTGTTAGGTAAAGTTATGATCTGCCCGTCATATTCATAAGTTTTTTTTGGTGATTTACTTTGATTCTGTAATAATCAAAGGGATTTTATTTTATTTATTACTAATTTTGAGGACTGACAGCAATGGCTGAAGAACAGAACAATCAGGCCGCCAATTCGGCTTTTGAAATTTTACGTATTTACAACAAAGATATTTCTCTCGAAACTCCTAATGCACCGGAAATTTTCAGAAACGAATGGAAACCAGAAGTTAAGCTTGATCTTGATACCCGTAGCAAAGCTGTCGACAATGGGGTGTACGAAGTAGTTCTTCGTCTTACCGTTACTGCAAAGCTTGAAGACAAGGTTGCATTCCTTTGTGAAGTTAACCAGGCTGGTCTTTTCCAGATTTCTAACTTCCCTGAACAAGCTCTTGATCATATGCTCAATGCTTTTATTCCTAACATTCTTTACCCATACGCTAGAGAAAACATTTCTAGTCTCGTAGTAAAGGCTTCATTCCCACCTCTTAACTTAGCTCCAATTAACTTTGAAGCTATCTATATTCAGAAGAAGCAGCAGGAACAACAGGCTGCAGCAAAAGATGCTGAAGCAAAGGCTTAATTAGCAATTTTGGAACAGAAGTAGAGTGGAATACTCAATTTCAGTATTGGGGGCAGGCTCATATGGGACTGCCCTTGCTATATCCCTAGCTAGAAATGGGCGTCGTGTCATGCTTTGGGGGCATAACCCTAAGAAGATTGAGCTTATGCAGCAAGGGAGATGTAATGAACAGTTTCTTCCAGGACAAAAATTCCCGGAAGCGATGGATCTTACATCGGATCTAAAGACGGCGATGGAAGCGGCTTCCATCATCCTTGTGGTAGTGCCAAGTAGCGCTTTTAGACAAGTGCTTCATGAACTTAAGCCTTTTATGACTCCTGCTCATCGCGTAGCATGGGCCACTAAGGGTTTGGAAAATTCAACTGGGCGTTTACTAAGTGAAGTGGCTAAGGAAGAACTTGGACCGCATGTACCTTTAGCGGCCATAAGTGGACCTACATTTGCGAAAGAACTGGCCTCAGGTCTCCCAACGGCAATTTCCGTAGCAGGTACCGATGATGCCTTCACCGAAGAGTTCTCTCAACTTATTCACTCCACTAAAAACCTTCGTGTCTATAAAAACCCAGATTTAATTGGTTTGCAAATTGGCGGTTCTGTCAAAAATGTAATTGCCATTGGGGCCGGGTTGTCTGATGGTTTAGGTTTTGGGGCTAATGCAAGAACTGCACTCATTACTAGAGGCTTGGTGGAATTACAACGCCTTGGTGTTGCTATGGGCGCTTCTCCAAAGACCTTTATGGGGATGGCGGGGTTAGGTGATTTAGTTCTAACTTGTACTGACAATCAGTCGCGAAACAGACGTTTTGGTTTGGCTTTAGGTGCTGGTAAAACCATTGAAGAAGCAATCGCCGAAATAGGGCAGGTGGTTGAAGGTTGGGAAAATACCAAGGAAGTGCACTTGCTAGCAGAAAGATATGGTGTTGATATGCCAATCTGTCATGAAGTCTACAATGTGCTTTTCATGCATAAATCGCCCAAAGATGCCACCGTATCATTATTGTCTAGAGCAAAAAAATCTGAATAGTTCTGATGTGTTCGTAAACACTATTTGGTTTACAGTGTTAGTGAAGATTATAAACTTAACCTAAATCTTTATGAAAAAGGCTTCTATCAAGTTTTAATAGAAGTCTTTTTT
Source organism: uncultured Succinivibrionaceae bacterium (assembly GCA_900539665.1). Taxonomy (GTDB): domain Bacteria; phylum Pseudomonadota; class Gammaproteobacteria; order Enterobacterales; family Succinivibrionaceae; genus WG-1. Next base: position 46,336 of record UQCV01000001.1, read on the forward strand.
ATTCTGCCGTTCAAATTAACATGTTACTTTTGGGTAAATATAAGTTAGCGATGCCAATTTTCACTACTTTTTGTGGCGCCATGGAGCTATTTATAAGTTTCCTCAGTCACTTCATGATTAGTAGTATCGATAACTTCTTTAATCATGCCTGGAAAAGCTTGTTTTAGGTTAGCTTCGATACCATCTTTTAATGTGATGTTGACTAAGCTACAACCTTTGCACCCGCCAGAAAAACTTACTTTAACCACACCGTCTTCGGTAACTTCTTCAAGTTTTGCAAAACCACCATGCCCTGCGAGGCTTGGATTTACTGTGGTTTGGAAGAAGTTTGCGAGCTTGTCAAACAAAGGAGCGTCAGCTGGTACGTCAGATCTTTTAAGCAGAGGAGCTTTGAAGGTTAAGCTACCCTTGTTGTCTTCATCGAAGATGAAGTCGATAACAGCATCTTTAAGGTATGGTTGAGAGGTTGAATCGATTACGGTTTCAAAACCATTGTGCTGAAAAATGTCATCAGCGCCAGTAACCATGTCTTGAGGACAATAAAGAATACCACATTCAACCCCAGGGGTGCCTGGGTTAGAAACAAAGATTCTAATTCTGGTGTTAGGTGCTTGGGTTGCAAGGAGCTGACAGAAATATTCTTCAGCTTTGGGGGTAATTGTTATCATTTATACACAATCCGTTTATTTATGCCGTATGTCTATAGATAGATTACTTTTTTAAGAACTAAAACTCGCTTTATTTAGTGGTTTAAGTTTAAAAAGTATTACTCTATATGATATATGATTTCGCGTCTAAAGTTATAAAAAGATTTAGAGCATATGACAGAGTGAAATTTTTTTTCAGATGAAGCTATAGATATTACAAAGGACTGAATGTTCTTTTGATATTTGTAACAAAAATCATCTTTTTCATGGAAATAAATTTTTTTTAAAAAAGTCATTTATTCATTAGACTAATTCTAGGATTTCATTTAAAATCAATCCGGTTATTTCAATATTAACATTTATTTTGTTATCTTAATTTTGTGGAGAAACTGTACAAATGGCAGAATTAGACTTGCAGAAGTATGGTATTACTGGTGCTACTGAAGTAGTTCACAATCCATCTTACGAACAGCTTTTTGCTGATGAAACTGACCCTAAGCTTGAAGGCTACGAAAAGGGCCAAGTTACCGAGATGGGTGCTGTTAATGTAATGACTGGTGTTTACACTGGCCGTTCACCAAAGGACAAGTTCTTCGTACTCGACGATGTTACCAAAGACACCATTTGGTGGACTTCTGATGCTTACAAGAATGACAACAAGCCTCTTTCTCAGGCTAGTTGGCAGGAACTTAAGAAGCTTGCTAGCAAGGAATTAAGCAACAAGAAGCTTTACGTTGTTGATGCTTTCTGTGGTGCTAACGAAAACTCACGTCTTAAGATCCGCTTCATCATGGAAGTGGCTTGGCAGGCTCACTTTGTAACCAACATGTTTGTAAGACCATCTGCTGAAGAACTTGCAAACTTTGGTGAACCAGATTTCGTAGTAATCAACGCTTCTAAGGCTAAGGTTGAAAACTACAAGGAACTCGGTCTTAACTCTGAAACTGCAGTTGTATTTAACCTCACTGAAAAGGTTCAGATCATCATCAACACTTGGTACGGTGGTGAAATGAAGAAGGGTATGTTCTCTTACATGAACTACCTCCTCCCACTCAAGGGCATGGCATCTATGCACTGCTCTGCTAACACCAATGCTAAGGGTGAAACTGCTATCTTCTTCGGTCTTTCTGGTACTGGTAAGACTACCCTTTCTACCGATCCAAAGCGTGAACTCATCGGTGACGACGAACACGGTTGGGACGATGATGGTGTATTCAACTTCGAAGGCGGTTGCTACGCTAAGGTAATCAACCTCTCTAAGGAAAACGAACCAGACATTTGGAATGCAATCAAGCGTAACGCTCTTCTCGAAAACGTAACCGTTGATGCAAATGGCAAGATCGATTTCACTGATAAGTCTGTAACTGAAAACACTCGTGTTTCTTACCCAATTTATCACATCAAAAACATCGTTAAGCCTGTATCAAAGGCTCCAGCTGCTAAGAAGGTAATCTTCCTTTCTGCTGACGCTTTCGGTGTTCTCCCACCAGTATCTATTCTTAACCCAGAACAGACTCAGTACTACTTCCTCTCTGGCTTTACCGCTAAGCTCGCTGGTACTGAACGTGGTATTACTGAACCTACCCCAACCTTCTCTGCATGCTTCGGCGCAGCATTCCTTTCACTTCACCCAACTAAGTACGGTGAAGAACTCGTTAAGAAGATGAAGGCTTCTGGTGCTACTGCTTACCTCGTAAACACTGGCTGGAACGGTTCTGGCAAGCGTATCTCTATTAAGGATACCCGTGGTATTATCGACGCAATTCTTGACGGTTCTATCGACAAGGCTCCAACCAAGGTAATCCCAATTTTCGACTTTGTTGTTCCAACTGCTCTTCCAGGCGTTGATCCTGCAATCCTCGATCCACGTGATACCTACGCTGATAAGTCTCAGTGGGAAGAAAAGGCTAAGGATCTTGCATCTCGTTTCATCAAGAACTTCGCTAAGTTCGAAGGTAACGAACACGGTAAGGCTCTTGTAGCTGCTGGTCCTAAGCTCTAATAGAAGCTGACCATCCTTACGTTGTAAAACATAAGGTTAAATAAATTTTGAAAAGGGAATTGCATTGCAGTTCCCTTTTTGCATATAGTATCGAATAAAAAGTTATTCCTTTAAGGAAAATAGGGGGCTTTATGAATTATGTAACTGCGGAAGGTATGGCTTTACTTAAGGGTGAGTTTAGCGAGCTTTGGAACGATTTAAGACCGAAGGTGGCAGACCGATTGGCTTGGGCTGCATCTTTAGGTGACCGTAGTGAAAATGCTGACTATCAATACAATAAACGTTTGCTCCGTGAAGTAGATATTAGAATAAAGCAGTTGTCCGATATTTTTGATTCTACAAGTGTGCTTGATCGCAGTAGTGATGGGCAAAGAGATAATAAAGTCTACTTTGGGGCCTATGTTGAAATTGAAAATGATGATGGTCAAATTAAACATGTGCATATCGTAGGGCACGCAGAAACTTATAACCGTGAAGGGTTTATTTCTTTAAGTAGCCCCATGGCCAAAGGTTTAATGAATCTCTCGATTGATGATGAAGCGGTTATTAATACGCCCAAAGGCAAAGTCTCTTGGTATGTGAATAAAATTTCGTATAAGCCTGAAGCTTGGTTTGGTCCAATTCCCGCTCCCATGTTCAAATTTAGATCTAAATTTGATGATAATAAGACTACAGAAATAAAGTCAGATGAAGAATTGGCCAAGATAAAGCAGGAATATTTGCGTCATTTGGCAGGTGAAGATTAAGTAGATAAGGAATGTGGTTCTATCCTTGGGTGTTAATTGTAGAGCCGAGGGTAGGGCTATAGCTTGAAGACTGATAAAGAGAGCTGATGACTCTATTAGCATTAAAGTAATCTAAAGCTTTAGAGTCATCGTAATTTTGTGACTCGGTTTCATTTTTATTTGGGGATGTGGACGCATTGATTCCGGTTGAGGCATTATCGGTTTCAACTGCCACATTTTTGTTGTTATCCACAGCTTCTGAAGAATTAACTCCTTGTTCTTTTAGGACTTGCTGTCTTGCTCTATTAGCAATACGGACCGCTTCAGAAGCAACGTTGCGGTCTGCTCCGGATGGTTCAGCTGGAGCTAACGCCGCGCGATATACTTGTTCCATCTTTTTAATGGTGGCAGCGGGAGTTTTTTCTTCACTTAACGAAATAGATACAGAACCATCAGTGATGTATTGTTTGCCATCAGGCCCTGTGGTATATGAGTAAGACGGGCTCTGGGCATAAGCCCCGCCTGTGGTTTTATGTTGATTTTCGTGAATTTGCACTTCACGGTCTCTTTGCTTTAAATCTTCTATTTCTTGAAGTTCGGCTTCGGTTAATTCCTTTGGGGTAGCGTTGCCATTGTTAGAAACTGTGTCTTCGTTATCATCGTGAGCTCTAGAGGGGCTATTGGCAGCTTGAGAGTGGCCACCGGCAGTTGCATTTGTGCGCTCTTGGTCTACTAAAGAGGTTGAGTTGTCCCCAAAGAATAAATTCTCTAATTCTGGGTTAAGTGCCTTAGTTGTGTGTGCAGAAGAATTAGTGTTTTTAGCTTCACTATATTTACGTGTGGTAGAGGAAGTAGTTGTGGTTACTGGGGAATGTCTTACGTTGATAGTGGACGCAATTTGGGTTTGAGCTGATTGGACTTTACTTAAGGCAATTTGATTATTTTGCCGGGTGTTTTGCTCAAGTTGCTGGGCTTTTTGTTCGTTTTGTTCTTTTTGCGCAATGTAGGCAGGTAAACGTCCCTTACCAGAATTAGAATTGTAATTCCGGATATAGGTGGAATAAGAACCTGATGTATAGGTGCCGTTTATTCCCATACCATTTCACCCCAATTTAGTTTTGAAACCAAATTAACCCAATTATTTGCTATTTAGCTAGGTCTAATTAAGCAAATAAATCTATTAAGCTATCAGTACAATCCTTTTGAACTACAATCGTTTTACATAAGGCTTCTGTTACGGCTCTATTATTAATTAAGTCCACACAGTCTTTAGGCAACGATTCTTGATTGGCAGAATTGGTGTTAGCAATAATACTTGCGGTTTGACGTAACTGTGCTTGGTTATTAATGAGAGCCTGGGAAGCAGAGTTGATGTTAATCGAGTTACTCATAACTTCTCCTTTAAACAGGTTACAATTACCCAACAATAGTTTAATCTAAAAATTTTGGCTTGGGTAAATTAAAGTGGAACTTTACGGAGGTTTTCACAAAAACAAGCAAAAAACTTGCGTGCGTTTAATTAGAGAAATCTCCTCAGGTTTTGTTACATGTTTTGAGGCAAAACTGAGAAGATAAAAGGGCGTTTAAAGAAATCGCGCATAAGTTTTAAGGACAATGACTTTATGCATGGGGCCAAACCTTCCCGCAGGCTTATTTTAGATTTTGCAAGAAACTTGCGATTTCTTGGGCAAAGTTCTTAGGTTCGGTGATAAAAGGTGCATGTGAACTTGCGGGCATGATACAAATTTTAGCATTAGCCTTTTGGTGCCAAATTTGTGCACTAGTTGCAGGAACTAGGCGGTCGCGTGCGCCATAAATGTGTAGAGACGGACAAGTAATGCGACTAATATACCCGCGTAAGTCTTCATCCATAAGAGTTTTTAAGCCAGCCTGGAGCTCATAATATGAAGGTGTTTCGACTTCCGCGATTAGCTTTTTCATGGTGCGGATGTCTTGTTTTAAGGTTTCAGAGCCCATAGCTTGCAAAGATAAGAATTTATCAATGATGCTATTACAGTTATCCATTTTTAAGATGGAAGCAAATTTTTGGAGTAGGGTGGCTTCAGTACCCGGCCAAGAACTTGTAGGATCGGCACAAAAACGTGGACTACCAGCGCAAGTAATAAGACCTTTAACTTTATTAGGGTTAGTGATGGTGTATCTAAGAGCTAATGTGGCGCCTAAGGACCATCCTAATAAAATAATGTTGTTAGGTAAGGTTTCTTCTAAAATCTTTTGGATCCCATCGCATCTATTAGCAGGGATTTGGTGGTTAATTCCATATCCTGGTAGATCTAATAGGGTTACGTTGCAGTATTTTTGAAGCAATGGAACTAAGGGATAAAAAATTCGACTGCAAATGCCCCAACCGTGGATAAGCACAAGATTGTGTGGACAATTAGCAGGTCCGGCAAAATATTCTGTATTAATGTGCATGTTCTTGATTACCTTATTAAGATATTCATTCTTTGAGGAGGGAACGATGTTTTAAGCTTTATAACTAAAGAAAATTATACCTTGTTCTAAGAAGGATAGGAAATCAACGCCCATTGTTAGTGCTTTAATTATGCACTATTTCAAACGCACCAAATTGGTGCCTAAAAGATATTATGGTGCATAAAATTAGAATTTTAGCCTTATAAAATTCAAAATTAGCACCTTTATTGAGGTCTATAGGCGGTTTTAAAGATTTTTTTATACTTGGCGTAGATGTTGCAGTAATAGTTTCAAAATGTTCAAGCTTTTTTCTTTTGGAGAATATTATGAAACGAATACTTAGTTTGCTACTTATAGCAGGCGCATTCAGTTTTGCTACTCCTTCATGGGGTGAAGATGTGGCGCCAGCTACTATATCAGATACACAAAGTGAAGTAGTGGCCCCAGCCGCTACTACCGCAGCGCCAGCACCGGCTGCTGAAGTTGTGGAAGTTAAAGTTGAAACTGCAGCTCCTGCGCCTGCTCCTGAAGCTCCGGCAGCTACTGAAGCAGCTCCGCAAGAACCACAAGTCAATACCGCTGATAACGGCTTTATCATGATTTGTGCCGCTCTCGTTATTTTAATGTCTATTCCTGGTATTGCCTTGTTCTATGGTGGTTTGGTTCGTTCAAAGAACATGTTGTCAGTACTGGCACAGACCATAGTTATATTCTCCCTAATGTTTGTTCTTTGGGCTATTTACGGTTACAGCTTGGCTTTTGGGGCAAACGATAACGAAACTTTACAGATGGTATTTGGTAACTTGGATAAGTTCCTCATGCTCTCTGTTGGTCCTGAAGCTGTAAACGGTACTCTTTCTGACTTAACTTTCTTCTCATTCCAAGGTGCGTTCGCAGGTATTACTGCTTGCTTAATCATTGGTTCATTTGCAGAAAGAATTAAATTCAGTGCCCTTTTGTTTGTAATCTTCATTTGGTTTACTTTCTCATACATCCCATTGTGCCACATGGTATGGGGTGGCGGGTACATTGACTCTGCATGGCATTCATATGACTTTGCTGGTGGTCTCGTAGTACATATCAACGCTGCGATTTGTGCTCTTGTTGGTGCATATTTCGTGGGTAAGCGTATTGGTTATGGCCGTGAATTAATGTCACCACACAACATGGTTATGACTATGATTGGTGCCTGTCTCTTGTGGGTAGGTTGGTTCGGCTTCAACGCAGGTTCTGAACTTACTGCTGACGGTATATCTGCTCTTGCTTTTGCTAACACCTGTGTTGCTCCAGCCGCTGCCGCTCTTGCTTGGATGGCAGCTGAATGGATCCTCTTCAGTCGCCCATCTCTCTTAGGTGCATGTTCTGGGGCTGTTGCGGGTTTGGTTGCTATTACCCCTGCTTGTGCTTTCGTAAGTGTTGGTGGTGCCTTGATTATCGGTTTGGTTGCTGGCTTCGTATGTTTGTGGGGTATCCACGGCCTCAAGAAGCTCCTCAATGTTGATGACTCACTTGACGTATTTGGCGTACACGGTGTAGGTGGTATTACTGGTGCTTTATTAACAGGTATCTTCTGTGCTCCTGCTCTTGGTGGTGTTGGCTTCAAAGAAGGTTGGGATTCAATCCTTGGTCAGTTCACTGGTCAGTTAGTATCTGTAATTATTTGTATTGTTTGGTGTGGTATCGTTTCAATCGTTGCATTCTACCTTGCTGATAAGCTTTTCGGTGTACGTGTTGCTCCTGATGAAGAACGTGAAGGTCTTGACCTTACAACCCATGGCGAACGTGCTTACAACTTGATGTAATAACATCCCTGGTTAAAACAACCAAAAATAAAAATTGCAATGTTAAAGTACCTGTCTCGGCAGGTACTTTTTTTGGTCGAAGCTAGATGTTTGGATGAGATAAAAAAAGCGAACAAAAATTTTTGTTCGCTTAGGTTAGATTAAATTTACTTTTTATGCGCCTGGTCTACGTTTTTGGCGCTAACAGACTAATTGTTTTCTTGCGTGTGGCTTTTGGCTTCACGAAGAATTTCAAGTAACTCTTCTTGGTTATAAGTGTACTTTTTACCACAACAATGGCATTCAATTTCAGCACTACCAGGGCCTGAAATAATTTCTGAAATTTCATTTGGATTTAAATGAGATAACATTTCATGGAAATGCTCTCTTGAACACATGCATTTAAAGCAGATTGGTTCATTTGGGAAGATGTTAACTGAATCTTGGTTAAATAAACGATAAATTACATCTTGAGAATCAAGAGTTAAAACTTCCGCAGCGGTTAAAGTATCGGCTAGGGTAGTGCAGTGGTTGAAATCTTCAGCTTGCTTTTTATGGTTATCGGATGGTAATACTTGGAGCAACATACCGCCAGCCACGGCTTTTTCAATATCGGCAAATATGTATATCTTAGTGTCAATCTGCATTGATTGGTGGTAATACTCTTCAATGCATTCGGCGATGGTGGGTTTGTCTAGAGCAATAATGCCTTGATATTGTTGTCCCTCATCGGGAATTACCGTTACGGACATAATGGCATTCTCGCCAACAATTTCCTTGAGGGTAGTGCCACTCAATCCTTCTTCAAATGAAGCTAAACCGCGGGTTTCATTTAAATGGTTGCTATTTACGTAAGCGTAGTGCAAAGCTCCTTGGCCTCTAATTTGTAGCATGATGCTACCTTGAAGTTTTAAAGTAGAGGTAATGAGACAAATTGCGGTTTGCATTTTGGCAAGTAAAGTCTTGATGCAGTCAGGATAGTTATGACCTTCTATCAGCGCAGCATATGACTTTTGTAATTGAACTACTTCGCCTCTAATGGCGTAATCATTAAAAATAAAGCGTTGAATTGAATCAAAGCTTTCTGGGGTAGCATTTGGTTCGTTGTTTAAGTTATCCATGAGTTTTGTTCCTTAAAAGTGGTCATTGGGCTGGCCGGCTTTGGAAGCTGGCGCAATTAGACAGAGCGAAATTTACATTTCATGATTACTTTCTCTTAATCCATGTTTAAGGCTCAGTAATTCGCGTCGTTGTTTCTTATCTGGTTTGTCCTTAGGATGTGGGGCGTAAAGTAACTGCATTTTTGAAGCTAAGGCTAGCTTCTCTCTATGTTCACGACTAGCATCGGTTTCGGTATACAATTTGCGTGCTTCTTCAGCACTACGTCTAGTATCAGAAATACCACACACTACTACTTCAATTTGATTATAACCCTGCCATAATTGGATACGAGCATTTATTTCGACAATTCTACTAGGTTTTGATCGAGTGCCATTATAGTGAACCTTGCCCCCTTCAATCATAGAACGAGCAATAGATCTAGTCTTATAGAACCGAGCTGCCCATAGCCACTTATCTAAGCGGACCTCATTTTCCGAATTTGGGCTCATAAAGTATCCTGTATTCCGTTTTTTTTGCCATATTTTTGGTAAATATGGCAAAATATGATCTGATTATTGTTAAAAAAATGTTTTATAGGGCAAAATTAGTATATTGAAAGTTTGGTTATATAACTAATCTGCCGTTTACCTCTATTTTTAGAGAGGATTATATCATATATGAGTTTTATAAATTCGGCCCTGTCTAGGATTAACAAGCTAGGAAGTAGCAGCCCGAAAGTGGAACCAGAACTAACAGAAGAAGCGTTAGCGGAGCTTAATGAAAAACGCATGCAAAGAATGCGTAAGCTCAGTGTATTTTTGTTTTATGTTCTAGGTTTTGGTTTAAGCTATCAAACAGCTATTTTTTTGTGGAATTTAGTACCGGCTGTGCGAGTAGAGCTTCCTGGTTTAAATAAGGATGAATTAGCTCAAATTCAGCAACCGGTGCAAGAAAAATTGCTTAGCAGTATGCACATCTTTGGCGAAGTTGGTGAAATTGGAGCAGAAAATAATACTCCGACAGTTAAGGGGTCGACTCCGGGACAAGTGGTACGTAGCAAACTTAATGTGAAGATTAATGGTATTTCTGCTGCTACCGACGGCCGTGGGGCGGTAACTCTTGTTTATAACGGCAAGGAAGAAACCTATGGGGTAGGGGACAAAATTGGTTCCGCTACCATCAAAGAAATTAAGCCGAATTCTATTATTGTGGATAATGTTGGACGCCAAGAAGAAATTATTTTTCTTGAAGATGATGGTCCAGTATCGCGTTACGAGGATGAAAAAGAATCTAACAACGATACAAGTAATGATTCGAAGTTAACTAAACAAGAAATTCAAAATGTTAGGACAGAACTTTTGAGCAATCCAGGCAATTTGCTCAAATACATCAACATTAAACCTGCAACTCGAGATGGCAGGGTTATAGGTTATGAACTTAATCCAGGCAGTGATAGTCGGTTATTTATTAACTCTGGGTTAAAAAGTGGTGATATCGCGGTTGAAATCAATGGTAAGGATTTGACTAATAACGCGCAAGCAATGCAAGTTATGGGCGAATTACAAAACATGACCGAAGTATCCATAGTAATAGATCGCAACGGTTCTCGTGAATCAATAAATCTTGACTTGAAGTAAGTGTGACATATGAAGAATAGAAATTTATTGCGTAGTATTTTTGGGGTGATGGTTTTTTCCCTCATGGTATTGCTTCCAATTGAAGGAAGTGCAACTGCAGAGTATTCCGCGAGCTTCAAGGGCACGGATATTACTGAGTTCATCAACACCGTAGGGAAAAACTTAAACAAAAACTTCATTATTGATCCTGCAGTTCGTGGCAAGGTTAATGTAAGAAGCTATGATTTATTAACAGAAGAACAGTATTACCAATTCTTTTTGAGCGTACTTGAAGTTTATGGTTTTGCGGTAGTTCCTGCGGGCGATAATGTTTATAAAGTTGTTCGTTCTGCGGTTGCCAAGACTTCAGGGGTACCGCTTGATGACGAAGCGGCGGTTGGTGATGAAATGATCACTCGCGTGATTCCGGTGAAAAACGTAAGTGTGCGTGAACTTGCTCCATTATTGCGTGGTTTGATTGATAATCAAGGTGCCGGCAACGTAGTGCACTATGAACCATCTAATGTGCTACTTATTACTGGTAGAGCCAATGTGGTTAATCGTTTGGTCGAAATTGTTGGTCGTGTAGACAAAGCTGGTAACCAAGACGTTGAAATTATTAAGCTTGAACACGCTTCAGCGGCTGAAGCTGTCCGTGTAGCTTTAAGTATTCTTAAAGACGAAAAGGGTGGTAACGCAGCTTCAAGTTTACTTACTCCAAAATTGGTCGCTGATGAACGCACTAACTCAGTAATTATTTCAGGTGAACCTAGAGCACGTGAACGTGCGGTAAAATTGGTGAGAATGCTTGATAAAGAACAGGCTCAGTCAGGCAACACTAAGGTGTTCTATTTGCGTTATGCTAAGGCTGCTAACGTCCTTGAAACATTAACTGGTGTAAGTAAGTCTTTGACTAACTCAGAAGGTGCTTCTAATGGCAGCCAAGGCAACCAGAAAAAGATCAATATTTACGCTAATGAAGACACCAACTCCATTATCGTTAATGCCGAACCATCTTTAATGAAAGAGCTTGAAACTATCATTCGTAAACTTGATATCCGTCGCGCTCAGGTTTTAGTTGAGGCCATCATTGTTGAAATTACTGATGAAACTAACGCTAGCTTAGGTATTCAATGGGGCGGGACTGCTGGCAATAGATTAGCAACTGTGGTTCAAGATCCATCTAGTAGCACCATTTCTAATATCTTAGCTAATGTTACTGACGGTAATGTAAATCCGGGTAGTTTAGCTACTGCGGTATCAGGCCCAAGCCTTGGTTTTTATAAGGGTAATTGGTTTGGTCTTATAAATGCGGTTCAAGTTGATGCACGTAATGACGTGCTTTCTACTCCAAGTATTATCACTCTTGATAATCAAGAAGCCGAATTTAATATTGGGCAAGAAGTTCCGGTAAAGACTGGGACTCAAACTAGCACTGATTCTACTAGCCGTTATGACACTATTGAACGTAAGACTGTAGGTACCAAGCTTAAGTTTGTGCCACAGATTAACGAAGGTGATAGCGTGTTATTGACTTTGGAACAAGAAGTTTCAAGTGTTGATTCTTCTAGTAAGAACAACGAAAACGGCGAAACATTTAACGTGCGTACTATTAAAAACTCAGTCCTAGTAAAGAGTGGGGAAACTGTAGTTTTAGGTGGTCTTATGGATCATAAGACCGTTGAAAACGTTAGTAAGGTTCCACTTCTTGGTGATATTCCTCTAATTGGTGAATTATTTAAACAAACCACCAGTTCAAGTGTGAAACGTAATCTTATGGTTTTCTTACGCCCTGTAATTTTGCGTGACGATATAGCCTACGCTAATATCTCAAATGCTAAGTACTCTATGTTCCGTGAAGAACAGCTACAGCGTAATAAGCGTGGGATTAGATTACTTCCAGTAAGACTATCAACTCCATTGTTACCTGAACTCAACAGTACCTTGGTTATTAGTCCTCGCGCTGTTCAGGTTGTTTCATCCTCGGAAGAAGAATTACAACAGGCTTCAGAAGAAGGTGGTTTGTCTTATTATGATGCTTCTGCATCTCATTAAGAAAGAGGCTTAGAATAATGGCAGAAGAAACTAGTAGCCAGCTACCTGATATGGGCGGGCTTACAGTCGAAGAAGTTGCTGAAAACGAGGCCACGCTACAAGAAAAACCACTTGAAGAACGTATCAAGTTACCATATGCCTTTGCTCGTGACTTTGGGGTGGTAATGAGACTTGTGGATAATAAAGTTGAAGCCTGCTTTAAAGAAGCACCAGCGTTGTCTACAGTGCTTGAGATTCAGCGTCTTATTAGTACTCAATTTGCGCCAGTGAAATTGACAGAAGAAGAATTTGATAATTTACTTTCAGATACTTATCAAAATGATTCTTCGGAAGCTCAACGTATCGCAAGCAATATGGGGGATGACGTTGAAGATTTAAGTTTAGCAGATGAACTTAATAAGGCGGATTTGCTAGATAATAGTGAAAACTCGCCGATGGTCCGCTTTATCAATGCAATGTTAGCTCAAGCAGTTAAAGAAGAAGCCTCAGATATTCACGTTGAACCTTATGAAAACAAATTAGTTATCAGATTCCGCGTGGATGGTGTTTTGCATGAAAATATCGTCTTAGAGCGTAAATTTACCCCTTATTTGATTTCTCGTATTAAGGTTATGTCCAAAATGGACATTTCTGAAAAACGTATTCCGCAAGATGGACGTATTTCTCTTATCGTTGGCGGTAAACAAGTCGACGTGCGTGTTTCCACTATACCGACAAGTTATAGTGAACGTATTGTAATGCGTATTCTTGATAAGAATAGTGTTCGCTTGAATCTTAGAGAACTTGGTTTAACCCCGGCAATCAGTAACGAGATTGAAAAACTCATTAGAATGCCACACGGTATTATCTTGGTTACAGGGCCAACCGGTTCGGGTAAATCTACTACTTTGTATGCGGCCATTTCAGATATCAACAGTAAAGAGCGTAATATTCTGACTGTAGAAGACCCGGTTGAATATGATCTAGAAGGGATTGGACAAACTCCGGTAAATCCTAAGGTTGATATGACCTTTGCTCGAGCTTTGCGTGCCATCTTGCGTCAAGACCCTGATGTGGTAATGATCGGGGAAATTCGTGACCACGAAACTGCCGAAATTGCGGTGCAGGCTTCTTTAACTGGTCACTTAGTGCTTTCTACTTTACACACCAACACAGCAGTTGGGGCTATAACTCGTCTTAAAGATATGGGCATTGAACCGTTCTTGCTGTCAACTTCTTTACTTGCTGTTTTAGCTCAGCGTTTGGTGCGTACTTTGTGTAAAAATTGTCGTGAAGAATCGGTTACCACACCGCATGAAATGGAATTGATGGGGTTAACAGAACCACGTCGTATTTATCGTGCTTGCGGTTGTTCAGAATGTAACAACACTGGCTATCGTGGCCGTTGTGGGATTCATGAACTTGTTGAAGTTAATGACGATGTCCGCCTTGCTATTCATGGACCAGATGGGGAATTGGGGATTGAAAAGGTGGTTAGACCTTACACTCCAACCATACGCCAGGATGGCTTTTCTAAAGTTTTAGCAGGCATGACGACTGTTGAAGAAGTTATGCGCGTAACAAGCGGAGAATAATTTATGCCAGCCTATAAATATACTGCTTTAAATGATAAAGGACGTCAGGTCAAAGGGGTGCTTGAGGCTGAAAATCCTAAATCGTTACGTGCTATTTTAAAGGAACGTAAGCTTGTTCCTGTGGAAATTACAGAATCGCAAGAAGCGGTTACCGACAATAAAGATAGTGGCTTTCAGCCATGGTGGCGCCGGTTGTTTAGACCGACCATGAGTGCGTCATCTCTTACCTTAGTGACAAGACAGCTGGCAACTTTGGTTTCATCTTCAATGCCGATTGAAGAATCACTTCGCGCGGTAGCACAGCAATGTGAAAACCCTAAACACGGGGCGATTATTTCAGCTGTGCGGACTAAGGTTTGTGAAGGTCTATCTTTAGCGGAAGCGATGAAAAAATTTCCGGGTGTATTTGACGACCTCTATGTGTCAATGGTAGCTGCCGGTGAAAAGTCAGGACATTTAGATGATGTCTTATTGCGCCTAGCAGATTACACCGAAAGCAAACAAGAATTAAAAGCCAAAATTACTCAAGCTCTGATCTACCCAATTATGCTTACTTTAGTAGCTGTAGCGGTTATCGGTTTATTGCTTTCTTCTGTGGTGCCAAAGGTAGTTGAACAGTTCGTGCATATGAAATCGACCTTGCCAACAAGTACTGTAATCTTGATTTCTTTATCTGATTTTGTCAAAGAATATGGGATCTTGATTGTTTTGTTTTTTGGGGTGGTAATTACGGGTTTTTCTATGTTAATGCGCCACAAAAGCTTTAAGTATCGGGTACACGGTATTATTTTGCAGTTACCCGTAATTGGTAAGGTTAGTCGTTCCCTTAACACTTCGCGTTATGCACAAACCTTAAGTATTCTTCATGCTAGTGCGGTACCTCTTATTGAAGGGATGCACATTGCTTCTGATACTCTTACTAATGTAGTGGCTCGTGAAAGATTGCAAGCTGCGGCAGAAAGTGTGCGTGAAGGTCGCGGTCTTTCTCGTTCTTTAGCTGACACCAAAATATTTTCACCGATGATGCTACATATGGTTTCATCAGGGGAAAAAAGTGGTGAATTAGAAAACATGCTAGGTCGAGCAGCGCTAAACCAAAGCAACGAATTTAAACGCAACGTGCAGATGGCTTTGTCGGTGTTTGAACCGTTACTTATCGTCTCAATGGCAGGCATCGTTTTATTTATTGTTATTTCAATCCTGCAACCATTGATGCAGATGAATTCTATGGTGAGTGGTCGTTAGACTGTTCAAAGTATATAACAGAGGAGTTTATATGAAAAAGAATCGCGGTTTTACCCTCTTAGAAATCATGGTGGTAATCGTAATTTTAGGTCTACTTGCTGGCTTGGTTGTGCCAAATGTTATGGGTAGTGCTGATCAGGCTAAGGTGCAAAAAGTTGTAACCGACATTACTCAGTTAGAAACAGCGCTTAAGCAATATAAGCTTGATGTAGGTCGTTATCCGACTACAACTCAAGGTTTAAAAGCTTTGGTTGAAAAACCAACTGAAGCTCCTATTCCAAAAAAGTACCGTACTGATGGTTATGTAGAAAGATTAACTCAGGATCCATGGCAGATGGATTACTACTACAAGATGCCTGGTGATCACGGTAAGCTTGATTTGTTCAGTGCAGGTCCAGATGGTGAACCTAACACTTGTGATGATATTGGTAATTGGAACATGGATAACCCTCCAACCGAAGATACCTGTGCTAACAATTAATAATATAAATCTAAAGCAGGCTCCGGCCTGCTTTAGCTGTGGTTATAAGTCACGTTCTTTAGGGCGTAAGTATGCGAGAAACCGCGGTTTTACTTTGATTGAAATTTTGTTGGTGGTCTTTATTATGGGACTATCAGCATCCTTAGTGTCTTTGTCTTTGCCTCCGTCTCCTACGCTTGAGGGAGACGCAAATGAGCAAGCAGAGAGACTAATGTTTATTATGCAGGAAATTTCAGATCGTGCTTCGATGGAAGGTCGGGTTATTGGTCTTAGATTAGAACCAGACGGTTATACTTTTTTAAAAAGAGTACGTTCCCCTGCCAAAACAGTTAAATCCTCATCTCTTGAAACTGAGTTAAGAAAAACTTATTGGGATGAGATGGTCTGGACTGAATATACATACGAAGAATTGGCGACATCTAAAAAATTTGGTGAAGAAATAACTGTTTCTTTGGAAGTAGGTGGCCTGTCGATTGAAGAACATAAAGATGATTCTTTAGATGCAGTAGATTTTGATCGAGACCGGCATAATGCTAATGCGCAATTGATGCCCCAAATTCTTTTTTATCCTACGGGCGAAGTAACTCCGTTTAGGATTTTATTTAAGACTGATGGCAAATACGATAAGAATGCCCCAGTAATGCTAATTGGATCTGAATTAGGTAATTTTCATCTTTTTGATCCAGAGAAAGATAAACTTTAGTGAGTGGAGGCAATATGCGTAAGCACAGAGGTATGACTCTTATCGAAGTATTGATCGCACTCAGTGTCTTTGCGATTTCTGGTTCGGCTGTGATCTATTCAGTCATGAATGCTATGAATGGCATCATGGGGTTAGAAGAAAGTTTTAAATCTGAATTAGTAGCCAAAAACGTATTGACTGAACTAAAGCTTGAGCACAAATGGCCTTCTCCTAGTTGGGTTACTAACAAGACAGAACAAGCGGGACGGGTTTGGTACTATAGATATCGTGGTCAGTTGACTCAAGATGCCGATTTTAGAGCTATTGAAGTTGAAGTTTTTGCCGATTCTCATGTGACAACTTCCACCCCGGTAGCCATTCTTAAAACATATGTAAGCAGGTGATCATGATGCGAAAAAACGGTTTTACGCTGATTGAAGTCATGATTTCAGTGCTAATTCTTTCGATCTTAGCGTCAGCAACTTATGAGCTTATGACCCAGGTGGTAGACTCTGACATCCAAATTCGAGAAAAAACAGAACGTTTTGCGGCCGTGCAACGCGCTTTCATGTTGATGGAAAAAGACTATACCCAAATGGCTCCACGCATGACCCGCTTTGGTGGAGGATCTTCTGCCTTCGTTCTTGAATACGGGGACCGCAAATATGAGTCAGATGGTTTTGGTATTTCATTTGTTAGGGGTGGGGCTTTAAATCCAGGAGCCGAACTTCCACGTGGACAACTAGTTAGAGTATGGTATCGCTTAAAAGACGGTGATTTAGAACGAGCTACATATTCATATGCGGATACGATCATAGGTTATGAACCTAAGTTTGAAAAGTTTTTACCGGGCGTTAAAGATTTAAAAGTATATTTTTACCGTATGGGGATGTGGTCAAAAACTTGGAACCAACGTAAGGATGTTCCATCTGGGATTAGGCTGGAATTTGAATTAGAGGATTATGGCAAAATGACTCTAATCTACTACGTGCCGGCGGGGGTCTAGAATGGTAAAAAAGATCAACGTGCGTCGCCGAGGTATGGCCTTAATCATTGTTTTAATTGCAGTTGCTATTATGGTGGCTTCAGCTGCAACCATTACGTCTCGTTTTAATCGCGTTTTATTTATTACGACAAATGCCAACTTTTATGACCGCGCATGGTGGTATGTTGCGGGGATTGAGGGCATTGCCATGAAGTATATGAAGGACGATTTTAAAAAGACGCCGACTAAAGTTTATTTAGGGATGAATTGGGCTCAACCAAACCAAGTTATCCCTCTAGATGAAGCTATTATTACCGGTACGGTTAAAGATGAAATGGCATGCTTTAATATCAATTCTTTGGCAACCGACATCACTTATAGCAATGAAACATCCAAGGAACGCGACATGCTAGATCAAGATTTGCGTTCAGAACGGTACCAAGTTTTGGTGTTTAGAAACTTATTGGAACAGATGGGCGCAGATGCTACAGTTGCTCAAACAATTTCTGATTCAGCAGTGGACTGGATCGATACTGATAACAATATGCGTTCTTCAATGGGGGCCGAGGATCAATTTTATTTGGCGGGTAAAAATCCACATTTAACTAGCCGGAATCGTTTTTACGATAAGAGTGAATTACGGTCAGTTCATGGCATGACGGCCGAACTTTACCGTAGAATTGAACCAATGATTTGTGCGCTACCAGAAGATAAATTCGTGGTTAGTATCAATACGCTAAATTATCGCCAAGCGCCACTTTTGAGTGCCCTCTTTTTAGGTCATTTGCCATTAGAAGAAGCAGTAAAGCTAATTGAAAACCGCCCGAATTTTGGGTGGGACAGTTACGCTGGTTTTTTCCGTGAAGATGGGGTTGAATCACGAATGGCTGAACGTTATGGCCTTAAAACTCGATTGACGAGCGCTTTGGTGGTGAATTCAAATTATTTTGTGATGAATATTACTGTTAAATTTGACGACGACAGTTATGCTTTCGTGTCTAGAATAAAAAGAGAAAGCGATTCCCAATTGATGGTATATCAGCGGTTTATAGGAGAACTTTATGAGTGAGTTTTTGTTCATAAGACCAGGCTTTGGGAGCGATTGCGGCTATAGCTGGTTTGTTTATGATGCTGAGGGAGAAAATGTGCTGGCTAGTGGCAGACATGAATCTCTTTCGGAATTAGCTGAACAGAACCGCGAAACTGGGGATCGTCCAGTGGTGATTTTATTTCCATCGGCTAAAGCCCTATTTAAGCAAGTAGCCTTCCCTGGTCGTCTGAGAAAAAATCCTAATTTATGTCTTTGTATGTTAGAAGATGAATTAGCTCAAGACCCAGATGAGTTAGAAGTTCGTATTTTGCATAAAAACGGTAATTTATATGACGTTATGATTACCGAAAAAGGCATGATTTCAAATTTTGAAGATGAATTTAAGAATCATGGTTTTAAGATCGACCGCATCGTACCAGACATTTTGGCGTTGCCTTTTGAGGGAAAATCAGCCAAAGTTGGGGCTAATTTGGGCGAGTTCATGCAAAAAGTAATGCAGATCTTGAACAAAAAGGTGGGGAGCAAGAATAGCAAAATTGAAGCTACTCAAGATGCTCTAGCACAAGGTGTTACTAAAAGTGCAATTGATAATGAAGCGAGCCCTAAGGTGGAAGACTCAGCTTCGGAGTCTCTAGACAATAATGTGGGCGCGGAGGATGCAAAACTCAATAATAATTCAGAGTCTTCGACCCAAGAAGAACAGCTAAATTCTAGTGACGCCTCTTTAGCTCAAACTAGTACTGATGCTGCAATAGCTAAGGATGAAGCTTTAGAAGCAAATTCTAGTGTGGATAATTCATTTATTGCCCTTCAACTTGGGGACGAATGGTTAGTCCGTACAGGTTTATTTCAGGGATATGTGGTGGGAGCAAGTTGGCTTAATACCTTGGCCCCTAACGATGAAACTAAGGTTATTGCCCTAACTCCGCTTCCAGAACCGCATCCTGTAAATTGGCAGGAACAGTTGTGTTCATCAGTCGCTGAAACTATGGCTCGTACAGCTTTAAGCCAGGAATTTAGTTTAACTAAGATTTACGCCCAAAAGATGTTAGAAATGCAGTTCTTATATCCATGGTATAAAGTTGCTATTTCTTTAGTTTTGTTAGTTGTTTTATTGTTAGTTAATTACAATTTTGCTATTAAAAATTTAAATGCTGAAACTCAAGCTTATAAACAGCAGCAACGTATTATTTACGGCAAACTTACCGGGAGTGGGCCTGCTGTTTCCAACCCTGTTTATAGCATGAAGCAATTATTGAGTGAACAATCTCCAACTGGTACCTACGATGGTTTTGTGGATCTATCCAAAAAACTCTCAGCAATGCTAGTTGAACATGCTGAAATGGAATTGGTAAGTTTACAGTATGAACAGGGTCGTAAGCAGTTTGTGCTTCGATTCTTAAGTGATGCTGATTGGGATGAAAAGAAGATGGCCACTGAATTGAAAGCAGATTTTTCAGTAGCATTAGCCGATTCTAAACCAAGCCGCAATCAAGTGCTCTATACCGTGAATTTAAGAAGGGTGAAGTAATGAATAACTTAAACAAGACCCTAAAAAAATGGCAAGCCCTCAACCGTAAAACTAGAATTGCTATATTGGCAGGCACTGGGGTGATATTTGTATTAGCTTTTTATTTTATGATGATCGCTCCAAGAATGCAGCAACTTGATATTGCCAAGCAGGCGGTTGAACGTGCTAAAACTGGGTATGCTTTTATTATTAATAATGCGCCTGCTTTAAAAAATGCAACTAATAACGCCGGCATTGTAAACTTGTCAATTCCGGTTAAAGATGCGGTTTTTCAGGTGGCGAATGAAATCAATCTTACCGGGGTCAATGCGTTTGAAAAGAACGATAAAAATACCGTTACGGTGACGATTAAAAATGCCTTGCCTTATGCCAAAGTAGCTGATTTATTGACTAAATTAGAAAATAGCTATGGGATTACAGTCAAAGATATCGTTTTAGATAAACAAGGCGATGGCGTGGTATATGTAACAAGATTAATTGTGGTTCGTCTTGGAGAAGGGGAAGAGTAATGAAACTGAAATTTTGTGTAAGAACGGTTTTGTTTGTGCTTCTTACTTTGTTTTTTGTTGTGTATATGGCTCCAGCTGACAAAGTACTTTCTTTAGTGAAATTGCCTCCTGATATTAAGTTATACCATGTGTCAGGTGATATTTGGGATGGAAAAATTTCCGCTGTTGAGACTAATGGCCTACGTATTCGTAATGTGGATTGGCGTTTAACTCCTTTAACTTTGTTTTTTATTAAAGGCGCTAATATTACGGTCAATGATGAAGCTTTAGGTAAGGCAAGTTTAGGCATTGATTTATTAAATATTGAAAAAAGAACTTCACTTTCTGATGTTAAATTTAATTCATCTTTAGACAAGCTTTACCCGTTTTTTAAGGATCAATTGCCTTTTCCTTTAAGTATTTCTGGTAAATTAACAGGTGAATTCTCGGACGTGGCAATCTCTAATAAAGGTAGTTTACAGACTATTAACGGCCACGTTAATGGTACGGAAATTTCTGTTGATCATCCGTTTGAACCAGGGACCAAGATCATAATTGGTGAGGTGGAGCTTAAGGTTCGAGGAAACGCTTCAGACCTTAAGATTAACCTTGAGCAAAATTCGGAACAATTTGAGTTTAGTGGGACCATAGGTCTTAGAAACATGTCTGATCTAACAATTGATGGGGATCTCATACCAAAAGGTGGAATGCCAGAATCTTTGCAGTCTTTATTGCCAATGCTAGGTAAAGCTGATGCGAATGGTAAAATCAAGATTCATTTTACTCAAAAGATTAACAACTAAGTTATTGGATATACAAAAAAAGAAGGTGCACATGCAGGATATTAAACTGCCTGAAGTACTAAATGTAAAAAAGGTTGCTCAAAGCAAGTTTTTTTGTGTTGAAGCCATAGATCTACTGTTTAGTAATGGGGTACGGTCAACCTATGAAAGGTTAGCAGGCGGGAACGGAGCCGTGATGGTGATCCCTTTTGATGGGGAACATTTTATCTTTTCTCAAGAGTATTGTGTTGGTACTCAAAACTATGAACTTGGTTTTGTAAAAGGGAAGATTGACCAAGGTGAACGTCCAGAAGAAAGTGCCTTACGTGAACTCAGTGAAGAAATAGGGTATGGGGCGCATAAATTAACTCACCTTAGAACTGTGAATTTTGCGCCAGGCTTTATGACTTTAAAAATTCATCTGTATTTAGCTGAAGATCTTTATCCTTGTAAGCTTATGTCAGGGGATGAGCCAGAGGAAATTCAAACTATTAAATACTCAATTAAGGAAGCGCAAAACTTAATTGACGATGTTAATTCACCTTTGGCAGAAGCTCGTTGTGTGATGGGACTTATGTACGCTCTTAAAAAAGTGGCAAAATCTTAGAAGCATCCATTTAACATTTTAAAATATAGAAAAATGGCTAGTAGAGACTATTAGCCATTTTTTATTATGGGTACATAAAATTCGATAGAGCCCGCAATTTAAGGGGAAAGTATTGGTCGAAAATCATTACTTGGGGCATGATGTAACCAATAGCTTAAGCCTAATTAAAGAGAAGTTATTTAGGTGCGAGATATATCCATATTGGGCCTAATTCAGGCCATTGGTGAAAAGTATACGTAAGACTTAAATGGATTAGTTTTGCGGATTATTTGTTAAAAACTTATAAGTTGACTAATAAATTTTCATAATTTAGTGCAAATTAAGAGTCAAACATCTAAAAGCTTTGTTTTATAAGCTTTTTCTAATTAAAACACCAAAATTCTATCAGAATAAAAGTCAAATAATGTAAACAAAATGTTAAAGATATGATATAAATGTCATTATTTTAACAATATTTGTGTTATTATAACAAACTAACTATGTGTTTATTTGATGACGTTTGCAAATAAGTAAGCAGATACAAATAAAGACACGACTACCAAAAGGGATAATAGTAGTTTATTACCATTCATGGAGACCCCGTATGAGTTTTAGGATGAAAGGGCTTGCGGCTGCCATTGCCGGAGTTTCTGCAATGCTTCTTGCGCCACAGGTCATGGCCAAGAATTACGAAAGTGAAATGATTATCATTCACCCGTTCCAATGGACCTATGACAACCTCGCTAAAGAATGTACTGAATACCTCGGCCCATCTGGGTTCGATGGGGTGCAGATTTCTCAGCCTGCAGAACATATCAATAGAACTGACGTATGGTGGGCGGTTTACCAACCGGTGAATTTTAAAAACTTTACTACCATGACTGGTAATGAACAGCAGTTACGCGCCATGATTAAAGCTTGTAACGAAGCTGGGGTTAAGGTTTTTGCTGATGCGGTGTTTAACCAACGTGGTAGTATGGGTAACGTTGGTTTAGGTGGTAGTCACTTTAATTCTGGTGGTTACTCATACCAAGATGGTTTTGAGGGAGCAGACTTCCATCGCAATGGTTGTACTATCGGTAACTATCGCGATGCAAACCACGTGCGTACCTGTGCTTTGAATGGTATGCCTGATATTGCAACTGATAATCCTGCTACCCAAGCTAAAATTGCTGACTACTTAAAGAGTCTTATGGATATGGGCGTTTACGGTTTCCGTGTAGACGCGGCTAAGCATATGGGTTATACCGACCTTGAATCCATTTTCCAAAAAGTTAAAGAAAAAGCAGGTAAAAGACCTCCTGCATACTACGAAGTTATCGGTTCAGGTGGGGAAGCTGCAGATATTCAACCTGATAGATACATGAATAACGACAACACTGTTGTTACCGACTTCTCATACGTATCTCGTGTTGCAGATATTTGGAGCAACCGTAAATATGGTGAAGCTTTAAATCTTGGTTCTTCGTATGCTAGCGACGATATCGAAGTATTCGTTAATAACCATGACGATGAAGCTGGTAGATGCTCTGCTGGTACTTGTTCTATGGCTACTCGCAACTTTAAACCATATGACTTTGCGCAATCATGGATGGTTGTATGGCCTCATGGTAAAGTTCGTCAGGTATATTCAGGCTACGAATTTAACGAACACGACCCTGCAGGCCCACTTAATGCTGCACGTTGCGAAGGTGGCTGGGTTTGTCAGCACCGCGTACCAATGGTTCTTAATGCACCACGTTTTGCTCGTGCTACCCGCGGTCAGGGCGTAACTTCAAAAGCTTTTGAAGATGGCGTTCTTTGGATTAACCGTGGTAACAAGGGCTTCTATGCCATGAATACCACTGAAGGCGATATTACTAGAACCTTTAAGGTAGAAGTTCCAGATGGGACTTATTGCGACATTATCGGTTGGGGGACTCCAACTGGCGAATGTCAAGGTAATAAGATTAATGTTTCTGGTGGTCAGGCTAAGATTACTGTACCGAAACAGTCAGCAGCTGCTATCTGTGTAGGTGATTTCTGTGGTGACAAGCGTGATCCATGCGAAGTTGATCCATCAAGCGCTCAGTGTTTATGTAAGGATAGCTCAGACAAGAATACCTGTGAAGCATACTGCTCAACTACTGGTAGCGATGAAGCTGCTTGTATGTGTAAGGATGAAGAAACTGATAAGAATGGTCTTTGCCAATCTTTCTGCTCTGTAAACCCTGAGGCTGAAAATTGTTTCTGCGTTTTAAATCCAAATGAAGAAGCATGCCAAATTAAGTATGAACCGACTAAGTCTCAGCTCTGCTATGTAGGCTCATCTAATGGTTGGGTTCAGGAAAAGATGACTTTTAGCCCTGCTACTGGTTATTGGACTTTGAAGGTTTCACTTACTGGCGAATCAGGTGACGGAAAAGCTCAACGCTTTAAGGTAACTGATGGTTGTGCTTGGAGTAGCGCTGGCGGTACTGAATACGGTAATGGCTCTGGTGGGGTACTCTCTAAAGTAAATAGTGGCGGCGACGTATTAGTTGACAAGGTTGGTACTTATACCCTTAAGATTGAAGACGCAACCATGAAGTATGAGTTTGTTGAAGAACAGGCTAATAATGCTCCAGTTGCTGACTTTGGTTCAAGCGTAAGTGGTCTCGCAGTGACCTTTACTGATAAGTCTAGCGATAAGGATGGCGATAAGCTTACTTATTCATGGGATTTTGGTGATGGTTCTACTAAGAGCACTCAAGCAAATCCAAACCATACCTATGCTAAGGCAGACACTTATGCTGTAGTACTTACTGTTTCTGACGGCAAGGCTTCTTCTAAGAAGACTCTTTCTGTAGTTGTTGGTGGAAAAGACGCAATCTATAAGAAAGTTGCTGTAAGATCTAGTGAAGATAACTTTGGTACTACCATGATGGAAAGCCAAGGTAACGATATTTGGAAGATTTCAGATCTCGAATTCTCTAAAGACGGCAAGTTTAAGATTGAAGCTCTCCCAACTGCGGAAAACCAGTGCGTAATCATTGGGGGTACTTTAGGTAAGCCACTTACTGCTTCTGGTGATTTCATTAGTGTCGCAGCTGGTAATTACGACGTTACCTTCAATGCAGCTACTAATACTGTAACCATGACTCAAGTTGAAGCTTGCGATGATGACAAGTGCGGTACAGTTTGTAACAAGGGTGCAGATTGTGTAAATGGCATTTGCCAGGGTTCTGATTGTGAATACATCGAAGAACCTGTAAACAATACCAAGGCCAACTGTAACATTGACGGTACTACTAACAACTGTGAATCTAAAGCTTATGCTTATCAATTCTTAGGTGCAGTTTACAGCAAAGATAAAACTGTATTTAGACTTTGGTCTCCAGACAGCAGTAACGTTACTGTAGATGTTAATGGCAAAACCCACAAGATGACCAAGACTAGTTTCGATGGTTACTCAGATGTTTATGAAGTAGCTGTTGAAGGCGACCTTGATCAGAAACCTTACCAATTTAAGGTAAATGGTCAGGCGGTGCGTGACCCTTACGGTAAGATGGTTGTGCCAGCTACTTATAGTGGTTCTGATGGGGTAGGTGTTGTTGCTTCTGATAACCGCAACGTAGTTATGAATATGCGTAGTACTGACCTTGAAGAAGGTTGGGCGCCAAGACCTGTATTTAAGAACAGAGAAGACGCTATAATCTATGAAGTTCATGTACGTGACTTTACTGTGGATAAGTCATCAGGTATCTCTGAGGCAAATCGTGGCCGTTATCTTGGGATGGTAGAAACTGGTACTAAGTCAGCTGACGGCTTGGCAACTGGTATCGACCACTTAAAGGAACTTGGCATTACTCACGTACAGCTTCTCCCTGTATATGACTATGGTACTTGTTCAGATCAAGATTCTCAGAGCGATAGCTGCTACAACTGGGGTTACGATCCTGTAAACTTCAACGTGCCTGAAGATCGTTACACTTCTGTTTTCAAGTCTGAAAATTACTTACAGAAGGTTAAAGAATTCAAGCAGATGGTTAATGAATTCCATAAGCATGGCATTCGTGTAATCATGGACGTGGTTTACAACCATACCTATAACAAGGAAATGTTTGAAAAGATCACTTCTAAGTATTACACCAGCATTGACCTTTCTGGTTGCGGTAACTCAACTGATTCTAAGCAAGAAATGTTCAATCGTTTCGTACGTGACTCTCTTGAATATTGGGCTACAGAATACAATATTGACGGTTTCCGTTTCGACTTAGTTGGTATCTTTGATATGAGCGCCTTCAAGTCTTGGGGTGAATACTTAAATGGTAAATACCCAGAACGTAATTTCCTTATGTATGGTGAACCATGGAATGGTTTTGCTAATGATCCATCAGAAAGCACTCGTGTACGTTTAGGTACCATTAAGCAGGGTGTAAGCGCCCATGTTGGTGTGTTCAACGGTAAATATCGTGAATGCGTGAAGGGTGGCAGTGACAACGATATTGGTGGTTTCATGTTTAATAAGACTTACCATGACTTAGGAGCTGGTGTAAGTAACAATGTTGAATGTGTATCTGCTGGTGTACGTGGGGCTATTGGGGATAACAATAACGCTTGGACTCCTCTTTTTGCAGCTGACCCAGAACAGTCAATCAATTACCTTACTGCTCATGATAATTTAACCTTAATGGATAAGATTACTAAGATGAATGCTAGAGGCGAATATGCTAAGAGACTTCAGTCTTATGGTAACGGCATTATGCTTGTAAGCCAGGGTATTCCATTTATCCATGCTGGGGCTGAATTTGGTCGTTCTAAGAATATGGACCATAATTCATACAAGACTGCTGGAGACATTAACAATATCAAGTGGGGTCTTAAGAAGTCTAACAATGATATCTTTAAATACTACCAAGGTATGATTGCAGTGCGTAAGGCTCATCCTGCCTTTAGATTTACTACTAAGGGGGATATTGAAGCTAACGTTAAGACTTCTGGCTATAACGGTGCAGTTGTAGTTGATATCAACGGGGCAGCAGCAGGTGATTCTTGGAAGCAAATTAAGCTTGTAATCAACAGCGGTAATAATCTTACCATTGGTGGCGTTGATGGTTGGAAGAAGAAGGTAAACGGTGTAACCGTAAATACCGACGGAACCGATGGCAATGCTACTGCTGAAGGTACAGCTGTAACAGTTTGGTACAAGGAATAATTTTTTATGATTTCCGGGCGGTGCCCGGAAATCTGTCGGCCATCCCGACACAAAAAAGAGGTTTACGCTAAATGTTAAAACTTTCAAAACTCGCATTATCAATTTCTGCCTGTCTTGTTATTACTGCGTGTGGCGGTAGTGGGGGCGATGGAAATGGTGACGACTCAACATCAAAAGCATCTTCATCACTTGGGGTAGTTGTAAATACTGGTAACACTAACAATGACAATGAAATGACTGTATGCTTGGATGTTAGCGGTAAAGGTGATTGCTCATGCGAATCACAAGTTTTAGGATTGTCTTTTCCAGGCAACAACGGTTTGTTATCATGGGATGATGATGACGTAGCTTTTTGTCAAAGCAACGCTACTGCTGATACTCAAACTGCGTTAAATGGGGCTAAGGTTATTGCTGTTAACTCCAAATCAAAAATTTATTTAGGTTATACAGTTGATAAGATTGAAAAGACCACAGAAGGGGAACAAACTAAGTACGAAAAGCTCCACTTAAACCCACTTTCTGCTTTACAGGATTCTTTAGGTTCGGCAGAACAAGTGGTGGACACTATTGGTTTACCAGTAGATGAAGCGAAAGATGACTTCTCTAAAGTTTCTTTCTCTGAATACGGTGAAACAACTAAGGTTACAGCGGAACTTATCGTTAACGCTGGGGTTATGGATAAGGCTACTTTAGACGATAGCTCTAAAGTTATGGCTAAGGTTAAAAACAGCTATAAGAGTGTGGAAGAAGCACTTACTAATTCTTGGGAAAAAGAAGACATTGCTGGCTGGATAAGTCAAAACCAAGGTGCGTCAAATCCATTTGACGATGTAGCAATTAAGGGTAGTGAAGGTAAAGACGTTTATAATAATGCGCCAAAGGCTGATTTTAACTACGTCAACAAAAATGGTTTTGCGGTACAGTTTACCAATGCTTCTAGCGACTCAGACGGCGACAAGCTAACTTATGCTTGGAAGTTTGGTGATGGTGAGGTAAGCACTGAAGAATCTCCACTTCATACTTATGCTAACAACACTCCGCTTTTAGTAGAACTTTCTGTGTGTGATGTTAAAAATACCTGTAACCGTGCTACACGCGTAGTTTCTCCAGTTAAGTGTGTTGAAAATTGCGAAGAAAACAAGGCTCCAGTTGCGGCTTTCACCGCAGTAGAAAAGAATGGTACTGTAACCTTTACTAATACTTCTTCCGATGCTAACGGTGACGCTTTAACCTATACTTGGGATTTTGGCGATGGCACTACTGCTACTAAAAATGACAATAAGAGCTTTACCCACGTATATAACCAGGTAGGTAATTTTACTGTTAAGCTTGTAGCTAATGACGGTACTCTTGATTCTCAAGTTGCTACTAAAACTGTTAATGTAACCTGTGTTGGCGCTTCTTGTGAAGTACAAAACACTGCTCCTGTTGCTATGTTTGAGGTAAGCGTTTCTGGTCAGAATGTAACTATTACTAATAGTTCTAGCGATCCTGATGGCGACACTATCTCTTCTACTTGGAACTTTGGTGATGGCAAGGGTGACCTTAAGAACAATGACTCTAAGTTTACCTATGCTTTTGAAAAGGAAGGTACTTACATTATTACCCTTAAGGTATCAGATGGTAAGCTTTCTCAAGAAAAAACACAGTCTGTAACCATTGGTTGTGCAGGTGATAACTGCGGGACTACTAATCAAAATCCAGTAGCTGATTTTACATACACTGTAGCCGAAGGTAAGGTAACCTTTACTAACAATTCAAGTGACCCAGATGGTGATAACATTAAGAGTTCTTGGGATTTTGGTACTGGTGAAATGCTTCAAAACAACAACAAGACTTTTGTATATCCACTTTCAGTAGGGGTGCATAAAGTTACTCTTACCGTAACCGATGGTAATGGTGGTAGCGCAACTAAGACTGTTGCTGTTAATGTTCCATGTTTTGAAAACTGTGGTGATAACACTGCGCCAGTTGCTCAGTTTAGCGCTCTTGTTGGTAATGATGGGGTTGTAACCTTTACCAATACTTCATCTGACAAGGATGGCGATGCTTTGACTACCACTTGGGATTTTGGTGATGGGACTGCTGCCGTTGTAAATAACAATAAGTCATTTACTAAGACTATGGCTCCTGGATCTTATACTGTAAAGATCACCGTAAGCGATGGAAAAGCTGAAGCAACTTATAGTACTTCTGTCGTGGTAACTGCAACAGATAGCCTTAAGTGTACTCTTGACTAGTATCGACTTAAAAATTAATTACTAAATTAAACCCGGCTCTTAGGCCGGGTTTTTTATGGGGTATAAAAAAATCTAACTTGGATCACATTTGCACAAACTATGTTATACAATTGTTAAACAGTTTGTTAAAATTTTACCTTGAAAACGTTTTTACGTTTTAAAGATTACTTTATTAGCACAATTGAAAATTCGAGGACTCTATGAAGTTTCAGCAGACTGCTTTAAATTTAGCCATGATTATGGCTTTAGGCGCTGGTGTTACCGCATGTGGCGGTGGTGGCAGCGACAACAATGGTGGGAATAATGTCGTTCCGTCATCCCAAACTGTGACTTTAAACCTTCAAGCTGAAGATGCCCAAGGTAATGCCTTGGCTAATCACAAAGCTTGCTTGGATGTAAATCGAGATAATAGTTGTGGTGATGAAGATATTACTACATCCGTTAGCGATAATGGTAAAGTCGTATTAAAGGTTGAGCTACAAGGTGAAAATGCTAGTGCTAGTGCCTCTGCGGTAACTGAAGCTGAACTCGAAAACGCTATGATTGTGGTTTATGGGGATTCTAACCGTTATACTCGTCGTTTAGATGGTCCAATCAAAGGTTATGATACTAAGAATTCTGGGTACGTAAACCCTCTTACTACTTTGGTAACCAACTATAGCTTAGAAAATAATGCAAGCTATGCTCAGGCAATGAGTGACGTAAAGAATAAAATCGGAGCTACCACTGAGCAGATGAATGCAAGCTTAAGTGATTCTAAAGCTTTGTCTAGTTTTGTGAATGCTGTTGAAAAGTCTGGCGAACTTAACGAGCCTTTTAATAGCGACAAATACTCTGATGCTATTAAGCATATTACCGAAGGCCTAGACAGCGGCATGAATTCTGATCAAATCGCTGAATATTACGAAAAAAATAAAAATTTTGAAGGTCTTAAAGAAGGTGAAAATCAGAATGCGGCTCCTACCATTGATGGTATCGATGCTACACAAGCTGGTTGCTTAACTGGTAATTTTAAGGCCGTAAATCCTTACGATACAGATGGGGATGAATTAAAGGTTTGTTGGAATTTTGGGGATGACTCTAATGAAGTTTGTGGTCTTGAAGTTTCCCACAAGTTCCCTAATACGCTTAAAAGAACTGTTACTGTAACTGTTAGAGATAGTTTTGCTAGCGCTTCACAGTCAACTACATTCACACCAGATAATTCTGAATGTGCTATCGATTTCCCAGTAAGTTTTAAAGTTTCAGTGCTTGATAGCACCACTGGTAAAGTTAAATTCACCCCTGTAATTGGCGGTGAAGGTGATGTTGACCACTTTGTTTGGGATTTTGGTGACGGCGTTACCGAAACCAAAGATCTTGCTCCGGTGCACGAATATGCCGTAGGTACGGCTGCTAAAACCTATACTGTAAAATTTACTGTATATGATTCTAATGGTGGGGTGCACGAAGCTCAAACTCAGACTGTAACCATTGCGCCATCTGTGGATAAACCACCTGTTGGTAGTGCCACTGTAACTAAGGTTGGGGAAAACAAGGTTAACTTCTCTAATACTTACCAAGATCCAGAAGGTAAGACTTTGTCTTTCGCTTGGGATTTTGGTGATGGCACCACTGCTAATACCGCCTCAGGCGTGCATGAATTCACTAAGAAAGGTACTTTTGAGATCAAGCTTAGTGTATCTGATGGGGTGAACACTATTGAAAAGACCGTTGGTACAATTGAAACCTGCGGTAATGAATGTGGTGTTGCTGAGGTTACTTATACAACTACTGCTACTTTAGTTTCTAAGAATGAACTCACCGTAAATGTTAAGGGTAGTGCTGAAGCTTCCGATGGGGCTGCATTAACTTATTCTTGGGATTTTGGTGATGGTAAGTTCTCTGAAAACGGTGCTGAATTATCACACACCTATGATAAGGGTGGGGACTACACTATTGTGCTTTCTGTAATGCGTGATGGTAAGGTTGTAGCCAGCAAAGAACTTAAAGTTTCATTACAGTCAGCTTTAAATAATGCTCCTCAAGTTTCAGGTACTGCGGTAGTTAATAAGTCAGTGCTTACCTTTAAGAGCACCTCAACCGATGCAGAAGGAGATGAACTAAGCTGCTTGTGGAATTTCGGTGATGGCTCATCCTCAAGCGATTGTGAAGGTACTCATACCTATGCCAAGGATGGGACTTACTCTGTTCAGCTTACCGTAAACGATGGTAAGAATGCGGCCGTAACTAAAGAAATTGCTAAAGTTGCCGTGGTTACAGAAAGTAGCAATGTAGCTCCAGAGGTATCTGGTAGTGCAACTTTGGTGAATAATGTTCTTACTTTTAAGAGCACTTCAAAGGATGCGGATGGCGACACTTTAACTTATAAGTGGGATTTTGGTGATGGTTCAAATGGTTCTACCGTAAAATCAGGTACCTATACTTATACTAAGAGCGGCGATTTTGCAGTTAAGCTTACTGTTTCTGATGGTAAGGAAAGTGTGACTAAGGTTATCAATGCAAGCGTGAAACCTTGTGGTTCTAATTGTGTAGTAGGTCCAAATACCCCTCCTGTAGCTGACTTCCATTATAAGTTTACTGGTTTAAGCGGTAAGGTTACAGCGGTAGCTAGTGATGCCGATAAGGATAAGCTTTATTATACATGGGAAGCTGAAGGCGCAACCATTAGTAATGTTAATGCAAGTGCTCCAAGTATCACTTTCAAGAGTGGTGGACAAAAGACCATTAACTTAACAGTTAGTGATGGTAAAACTACTACTTCTAAGCAGCATACTATTACTCTTAAGGATGTAGTTGCTGTTAAGCCTACTACTCGTGGTATTTATGCTAAGGGTGATATGGATGGCATCTACCTTTGGGATGATGACAAGAATACCCCAGCTGGTGCCTGGCCTGGGAGCAAGATGCAAGCTGCTTCTCAAGCGGGCTGGATGTTCTATGACACTAGTGCAATCAGTGGCGATAAGATCAATGTTATTTTCGTTAAGGGTGGAAAAAATGCTACTGGCGATTTATTAAATGCTCCAGTAGCTGGTTGCTACAATGGCACTTGGACTGCACTTGATGATTGTAACTTAAGCGATGCTCAAGCAGAAGTTGTTGAAGGTGGTTGCAAAATTTCGCAAGGTGGTGGTAATGTTCTGTTAGGTGATATCCCATGGAACCAACTTGATTACGCCTCATTTACTTCTGACGCTAATGGGGTAAATGTTGAATCTGCGCCATATGTACAGCCAGATCTTGCCCCAGGCTCTTATCACGAAACTAAGACTGTAACTTTGAATTTAGAGGATGCAGATCGTAATGTTACGGGTGGGACAGTGTACTACACCTTAGATAACACTAAGCCTACAGAAAGTTCAAAGCAATATACCGGCCCAATTACTTTAGAAGACACTTCTGAAGACGGTTTAGGTACAGCCTATAGACTTCGTACACTCGTAGTTGGTGACAACGGTATGAAGCAGGAACAGCACTTCTTCTGGTTTATCAAAACTAGTGCTACCCCAAAAACTTCTGTAGACTTCCGTGATGAAACAATTTACTTCGTAGTGACTGCTCGTTACTTTGATGGCGATGAAAGCAATAACTACTTCTGTCGTGACCGCTTTGATCCTACAGATCCAAGCTGGCGTGGTGACTTCAAAGGCTTAATTGAAAAGCTTGATTACATTAAGGATTTAGGCTTTACTGCAATTTGGGTAACTCCTCCTGTAGAAAACCGCTCAGGCCTTGATTATCATGGCTACCATGCATACGATTGGTTCCAACCTGATCTCCGCCTTGAAAGCCCAGGGGCTACTTATTTTGATTTCATTAAAGCAGCTCATAAGAAGGGGATTAAGGTAATTCAGGACGTAGTGCTTAACCACTCATCTAACTATGGCATTCGTGGTCAAGCATGGATTGAAAAGATTCCAACCAAGTACTATGTTGAAATGGGTAGACAAAAGGGTTGGGTTGATATGGGCCCTTACCAGGGACATATCGGTGATTATGCTTCATATGGCAAGTGTGATAACGATAACCCTGTAGCTCCTGCTTGGCACCGTGCAGTTTGCGCTGGTGACCCTGAAGCTAACGCAACCTTTAGTGTTAACTTCAAGAAGAGAACTCATAACGTAACTGGTAGTGCAACCGCTAAAGGTGATTATGAGTACTATTGGAGTCCTGCGGTACAAGCTTACCTCCCTGAAAAGTGGTACCACGTTGGTTATACCAATAATTGGGAAAGTGTGGAAGAGGTACAGCAAAAGAGTATGGCTGGTGACTGTGTTGACCTTAAGACTGAAAGCGATAATGTAAGAAATTACATGAACGCTGCGATGTCTATGTACATCGACATGGGTATTGATGCGATTCGTATTGACACCTTGAAGCATATGCCACGCGAAGATGTTATCTCCATGGTTTCAAAATGGAAGCAGAAAAAACCTGATCTATTTGTTTACGGTGAAGCTTTAATTAAGGGCTTTGGTGACAATACTCCAACTGAATTATTGCCTTGGTACTATACTAGAACTGGTGGTGTTGGTGAAAGAACTGGTGATTCAGGGATTTCTGTACTTGACTTCTCATTGATGAGTACCTTCCGAAACAATGTTACCAAAGGTGGGCTTAATGAATTAGCAAGTGTATTTGAACGTTTTGACGGTGATTACGCAGACGCAACTAAACTTGTAACATTCTTCCAAAACCACGACTTAACTCCAGATAATACTTGGTCTGGTAGTGGGGCGCAGCATTGTTGCACAGACCGCATGAATAGTGCCTTAGCTTATAACGTGCTTTGGACTGTACGTGGGATTCCGGTAATGTATGCTGGCGATGAAACAGGGGTACGTGTTGGTTTGCCACCTGATCTTACCAATAGTAGTGATCTTGTGAAGGAAACTGGTCGTATCTATGTTGGTGACTCTTTAATTGAGGGTATAGACCCTATCCAAGGTCATATTAAAGACTTAAAT
Organism: uncultured Succinivibrionaceae bacterium; assembly: GCA_900539665.1. Taxonomy (GTDB): domain Bacteria; phylum Pseudomonadota; class Gammaproteobacteria; order Enterobacterales; family Succinivibrionaceae; genus WG-1. The sequence continues at coordinate 80,490 of UQCV01000001.1, forward strand.
GCTATTAGAAAGACCTCTAAAGCTTTACAGCGCGGCAAACTCAAGGTACTTAACGCTGAACCATTAGTGTTCGAACGTCAATATGAAGACGCACGTGCAATTGTGGCTATTCCTGGTACTGGTGGGGCTACTGCTGTTAGTGTATCTAAAGCTACTGATGGTACTTATACCGATGTTGTAACAGGTAAACAGTACACTGTAAGTGGTGGTTCTGTGAACCTTGGTGACATTCCTGGTGGTTCTATGCGAGTTCTCGTTAAGGATTACACAGGTGGTAAGGTTACTGGGGCTAGTGAATATCTTAAGTAATTAGCTAACTTACGCCAATAAAATTTAAAAAGAGAGCTTCGGCTCTCTTTTTTTTTATAACATTTTTTTTAACTGTGGCATAGGTTAAACAGTAGGATACAACATGGGGATATACTAAAAACCTATAAGTGTAATTTAAAAATATTTTACAATTTTTTTTGTTTATCCATTTTTTGACCAATAATGTTAAAAACTTTGTAAACCAAAGGTTCTTAACGCATGAAGTCAAAAGTGAGTCTTTTTAAAAATAACAAAATTATAACAAATATTAAAAATCGTGAACTTCGTTCAAAAAATTTGTTATAATTTTAACTATTATAAATCACTGATACATTGAAATCCTTTTCATATAATTTGGGAATCAACAACATATGAAATTTGCACACTCAAAACTCTCTGCTGCCATGCTTATGGCATTAGGTCTTACCGCGTGTGGCGGTGGGGGCGGTGACTCCGGTTCAGGTGGTGATAACCCTTCTGTTACTACCAAAGTAACTCAAAATATTTATTACGATATTGGCGAAGATTCTGTGGTAACACAGTCTGTTGTTGCCTCTGCAACTGATGCCAAGGTTAAGGTTTGTCTTGACATTAATGGCAATAACAAGTGTGACCTTGGCGAATATACCTCTTCTGATAAATTAAGCGGTATTGCTACTCTTACTTTTACTGAAGATGAGTTTGCAAACAAGAAGATTTTAGTTGTGCAAGAATCAAAGGGTATTAGCTATGAAGTTGATGCTAACCTTGCCTCTAAAGACTCTGACGGTAACCGTAAATCACTCTATGTGAACGCAATTACCAACTTAGGCTCTGTACTTGGTCAAGAAAAAGCTACTCAAATTTTAGGTGAATCTGCGAAATTACTTCTTGATCCAACTATTGCTCCAGCTGATACTAAAGTAGCTCAAGTTTTACAAGAAGCTATTGAACAGCTAGGTCTTACCAATAACGCTGAAATCAGCAACAAGGCTGTTACAGTTGAACCAAAATTGCAGAATGCTTACAGCCACATTAGCTCTGCTCTTGATAATGGTAATGACAAGGAAGATATTCTTGGTCATATCAGAAATAATGGGACTGTAGAAAACTTACCTTCTCTTGAACCTCCAATTGGCAACAATAAACCAGTTGCAAAATTTGAAGTTAGCAGTAATGATGCTGGTCGAGTAACCTTTAAGAATCTTTCAACTGATGCTGACGGCGATAAGCTTAGCTATGATTGGAATTTTGGTGACGGCTCAACTAGCAAGGAAACTGATCCAAGCCATACTTATACTAAAAATGGTAACTACGAAGTTTTACTTCATGTAAATGATGGTAAGAACTTTACTACCTTTAGATTTACCCTTACTGTAACTGGTGTTATTGATAACAACCATGCGCCAACAGTATCTTTCTCAACCGTAAATACAGGCCTCACTGTTCAGTTTAAGAATACTTCAACTGATGCTGATGGTGATACTCTTGAGTACGTATGGGATTTCGGTGATGGCTCAACCTCATCAGTAAAGAGCCCTGTACACACCTATACCAAGGCTGGCTCTTACTCAGTTATCTTAAAGGTTACTGATGGTAAATCTGACGCAAAAGAACTTACTCAGACTATCACTGTTGCTGATGTCGAAGTAGCTAACAAGGCTCCAGTCGCAGACTTTGATTACCAAGCTAACCAATTAGCTGTGACCTTTACTAATAAGTCTAGCGACGCTGATGGCGATAAGCTTACTTATGCTTGGGATTTTGGTGACGGCACTAGCTCAACTGAACAGAGTCCAAAACATACTTATACCAAGGATGGTATTTACCAAGTTGTTTTAACTGTTTCTGATGGTAAAGACACTAAAGCCAAGACTACTACCATCGAAGTTTCTGAAACTGAAAATGTAAACCATGCGCCGAAGGCACAGTCTACTGCAGTTGTAAGTGGCAACAAGGTAACCTTTACCAATACTTCAACTGACGTAGATGGTGATGAACTTTCTTACGTATGGGATTTTGGTGATGGCTTTACCTCTGAAGATAAGGTTCCAGCTCCATACACTTATGCTTTAGACGGTGAATACACCATTACCCTTACCGTATCTGATGGTAAGCTTAAAGATGAAAACAAGCATGAAGTTAAAATTGGTAAGGTGGTTCCACCTGATGTAAACCTTAAGGTTGCGAATGTTACCGCTACTGCTGAAAACAAGGGTTTAGTAAACTTTAATGCTGATGTGACCTATTCAGGCTCTGCAGCTCTAAGCTACAGCTGGAACTTTGGTGATGGCAAGACTTCTACCAAAAAGGCTCCTGCTCATACCTTTACTCAAAACGGTACTTATAACGTAACTCTTACTGTTAAAGATGCTAACGGTGTTTCTAACTCTAATTCAGTATCTGTTGTTGTAAGTAGCTTAGCTACAGACGCTAAGCCTTGCGATGGTCAGGATTCTGAATTCTGCTACGGCAATATCGATGGCGGTTGTTCAAAAGAAGAATGTAAAGAAGTAGAAAAGGAAGTTTGTACTGTTGAAGGCAATGGCGGTAAGGGCTTACCTTCAATCGAAACCCAATATTACAGCACCAATCCAAAGGGTGGGGTCGGTGTCGCTAAGACCATTAGCTCTATGAGCGATTGGACTACCGACATGATCGTAGCTCAAGGGGCGGCAAACGATGACCCTCGTGCTTATCGTGGCTACCATGAAAAGGCTACTGACTTGTATGCTCTTTACGCCGCTTGGGATGATACCAATCTTTATTTGATGGTTGAATTGCCAAACCTTGAAAACAGAGAAACTTGTAGCGACTTTGACTTTTCATGCGACAAAGACCTTTTCATGGGTATCGGGATTCGTACCGGCAAACATCCTGTTGGTGATGGGGCAGCTGAAAATGGTGTAGGTGTATGGACAAAGACTCCGTTCTACCAAATTAAGGACGGTATTGACACACTTCTTATGTTCCATCCAAATCTTAAAGCAGGTGAACCTGGCTTATTTAAGACTAACTCTGAAGGCTTGTTCTCCTATGACCGTGAAAATGGCTACTTATTTGGTTTTGCAGAGGCTGGCATTGAACGTGTGGTTGAAGAAGGCCATATTAGTAGTAGTTTCTTTGGGATTCCTGATAACTATCTTGGTGGGAAAGATAACTACTTAACTGGTTCTTATGAAAATCTTCTTAAGGGCCAAGCTAATGCCCACCTCTATCAGATAACTATTCCATTAGCATCAATTGATATTGATAAAGCATATCTCGAAAAAAATGGTATTGGGGTAGTTGCTTTTAGTTCCTTTGGTGAATCATTGATGGATGCTTTGCCATGGAGTCCAGTTCTTGTAGATAAGGCTGCTGAAGCTTATAGCAAGGATGAATCTTCATCAGCTGAAAAAGAAGACTTTGATGTATACGATGTAAGACTTGCTTCTGTTGGCAAACTTACAAATGGCGCTGGTGAACTTGTTTGCAACACCGTAATTGAAAAACAGTGTGAAACCGTTGAACTTCCAGAAGATCAATGCCCAGCTAAACCAAAACTTGCGCTCCATGTTGAGCACAAAGAATCTTCAGAACCTCGTTACGTGAAGTCCGAAATTACTTTGGCAACTGGCTTTACTGGCGTTAAGTACACCATCGAAGCTGACGGCAAGACTTATATCTTAGGTGAAAAAGAACTTTCTAAGACCCTTACATTTGCTAAGGGCGATGCCGAAAGAACTGTCACTGTTAAGGTTAGTGTAGCTAATGCTAAGGGCACTAAGACTGACTCTAAGAGCTTTACTGTTGTGGTTGACGCATGCGCTGGCGACGAATGTAAGGTTGTAGAAAATCAGTGGGCTAGCACAACTGGTGATAAGGCATCTAAGATATTCGTAGATGACGGCACTGAATCTGCTTGCAAGCTTCCAGCTGGTAGCGTGGCTATTAAGGCTGACGTAGCTGAAGCTCCAACAGTTTATGCTTACACTAAGGATGAAGCGACGATTACCGCAAAGTGGCCTGGTGATACCACTAAGAAGATCGAAGATTGTACCAGTGCATTCTGGGAGCTTTCTGGTCTTAAAGACTCAGATCTTTACATTGTAAGTAATGCTGGTGGTAAACGTTACCCTGCAGAAAATAAGCCTGGTGTTACCTTCTCTTCTGAAACCCCATGTTTCGATTTTGCTTCTAAGAAGGCTCTTTCTGCTGAAGAATGTGGCATTAGCGGTGAGGTTGGGGCTGATAAGGTTTACGCTCAAAGAGGTACCTCTAAGCTTGAAGATGGTAGCGTAATTACTATCTCTGCTAAGGATGACGCTCCTCAAAGCGAATACGTAGATTTAGGCTTCATGCTTTACGGTAAGGGGGTTAAGGTAGATACTACTGGTTCTTATGTCATCGATGGCGAAGAATATCCATTTACTAACGGTGATATCATCCGCGTAGGTGAAAAGGTAACTGCAGCTGATACTGCTGCTGGTGAAGAACCTGCACAGATCAAGATTACTCTTAAGTACAATGATGTATCTGTAAACTACACTGTGAAGAAGGTTAAGTGGCAAAAGCCTGTTGCTAAGAACGACTTTAGCTGGAATAACATTCTCGTTTACTTCGTAATGACTGACCGTTTCGAAAACGGCGATACTTCAAACGACCATAGCTACGGCCGTCCATACAAGGATTCTGCTGGTACTGCTGGCGCAACCTTCCATGGTGGCGACATAGTAGGTATGACAAAGCGTCTTGACTACATCAAGTCTCTTGGTATGAACGCTATTTGGATTACTGCTCCATATGAACAGTCTCACGGCTGGACAGGTGGTGGCTCATCTGGTTCATTTGCTCACTACGCATACCATGGTTACTATGCTCTTGACTTCACTACCCTCGATGCAAATATCGGTACTGTAGATGAATTCAGAACCTTCGTAACTGAAGCACACAAGCGTGGTATTCGTGTTGTACTCGACATCGTTATGAACCACTCTGGTTATGCTACCCTTAAGGATATGTGTGACTTTGGCTTTGGTGTAAGAAGCGATGGTAAGAGTGCATGTGAAGAATGGACTCCAGGCGCTGGCCAATCATTCCATAACAAGCCAATTGGTGAATCACAAGATCCTAAGTGGGATGCTTGGTGGGGCAAGAGCTGGATCATTTCCGGTGGTTACGGCGAACAGTGTGGTTGTGGCGATGGTCTTGATGCATGTATCAGCTTCCTTCCTGACTTTAAGAACAGTGACCCAACTGGTCCACAGGTTTCAATTCCAGCTTTCTTATCTAAGAAGTGGAGTTCACCAGATGCTGATTACGATATTCCAGCTGCTATGAAGTACAGAAGTGGTAGCATGTCTGTAGCTCAGTTCCAGGCTCGTTGGCTTGCTTCTTGGGTTGAAGAATTCGGTATTGACGGTTTCCGTTGTGATACTGCTAAGCACGTAGCTAAGCCTTCTTGGAAGCTTCTTAAGGAATACTCTAACGAAGCTCTTAACAAGTGGCGTGAAGCTAATAAGGGCGGTGCAGATCCAGCTGCTGAATGGAAGGATAACTTCTGGATGACTGGCGAACACTGGGGCTACAAGACTGACCCTTCTGATGGTGGTGGTTATGCTTCTAGTGGTGGCTTTGACTCTATGATTAACTTTAGTTTCAATGGCCAGGCTAAGGGCGGCAGCTGCGGCACTCCATCAATCAATAGTTGGAAGGAATATGCAGGCATCTACGGTGTAGGTTCTGGTTCACCTAAGCTCAATGCTCTTACTTATGTATCTTCACACGATACTTCACTCTGCCGTCCAGGCAATATGAAGGATCTCGGTACTTACCTCGAACTCCTCCCAGGTGGTGTACAGGTGTACTACGGTGACGAAACTGCACGTAAGAACGATAACGGTGGCGCTTCTAACGACATTGAACACGGTACCCGTTCTGACATGAACTTCCCATCTGACATTAGTAGTCAGGCTGAATGGGCAGCTAATGTAGATACTTTGAGCACTAAGTTCTCAAGTGATGCAACTCTTGCTCACTGGCAGAAGGTTGGTCAGTTCAGATTCCGTAACGTTGCAGTTGGTGCCGGTAAGCAAGAAGAAATTGATTCTAATACCTTCTGCCGTACCTACAAGGATGAAGGGACCGGAATCGACAATGCTGTTGTAATCCACGTTGGTGCTGATTCAACTGTAAACGTTGGCGCATGCTTCGATGATAACACCGAACTTCAGGATGCATACTCTGGTGCTACTGTGACTGTTTCTGGCGGTCAGGTAACTATCCCAGCTCCTGGTGAACTCGTGTTGCTTGAACTTAAGCGTAACTAATAATCTATACTTAGATTAGAAAACTAATTAAGTAAACCAAGGGGGACCGATTGCGGTCCCCCTTTTTTTGTTAAGTTGGATTATTGGATTTAAGGCTGGATTTTAGATACAAAAATGGCCACTTTTAGTGGCCATTGGTAAATATTAGAATTAATAGTTAAAGCGCTCAAGGTTAGAGTTGTGGGGCGTCTTTAACTCAAATCAAACTCAATTTGCTAGAGACAGTATTTCTTAATTAGGTTTTTGTAGATTTTTCCAATTAAGGGAACTTCACTTTTAAGCAAATATTCGTTTGGTTGGTGAGCGTTTGCAATGTCACCTGCTCCAAGGATGACAGTTGGAGCTAGATTTTGAAAATAGGTAGCTTCAGTTGCGTAATTTACAGCTTGGGCTTTATGGGATGTGAGCTCTTCTAGGTAGGAAATGGTTTCAGGGTTAATTTGTCCACCAAATGCTTCAACTGGATCATAAGGGATGCTTAGCAAAATGCGTTTATCATATTTGTTCATAAGTGGGGTTAAATGTTGGGTCACTCGTTTAAACATGGTGTCTTGAGTGCAGCCTGGCATAAGGCGGATATCAAAAATAAGAGTACATGCATCGCAAATGCGATTTGGGGCGTCGCCACCAAAAATTTGCCCGATATTTAGGGTTGGGTGATCAACGGGGAAAAGTGGATTAACTTCGGTGCGCAATTCATCTTCAAAGGCGTTTAAAGCATTTATGACTTCACCCATGATCTTAATAGCATTTAATCCAGCATCAGGGTTGGAACTATGGCCACTTTGACCACTGACATCAACCCTAATAACAATTTGTCCTTTGTGCATAATTACCGGAACTAGAGAAGTAGGTTCGCCGATGCAAATTAAGTCGGGGCGCATGCAATCTTGGGTATTACTTGCTTGCTTAGCCATTTCTTCTTGAGCTAAGGCGATGGCGCCACTCATGGTGGTTTCTTCATCTGCTGTCGCTAGAATATGAATAGGGTGTTTTAGATTTTTTAAATCTGTGTTTTGGATGGCGTCAATAACATGAGCAAAAAAGCCTTTCATATCGATAACCCCAAGACCGTAGTAACGATCTGCGGCTTCTTTTAAAGTGTATGGGTCTGATAACCAAAGGCTTTTATCAGCGGGAACGGTATCAGTGTGCCCACTAAAAGCTAAGCCCTTAGGTCCAGAACCTAAGGTTGCTTTAAGGTTAAATTTATTGCGAGAATTTTTAACTTTGGTTTTATGGCACACGAAACCAAGTGGCTCTAAAGTTTTACATAAGTAATCGATGACATTTTCATTTGAAAAGTCGTCTTTAGGGTCATCAGAACTTGGTGACGCTAAGGCGGTGAGGCTTTGTAGTAGGGTAGTGAAGTTAGCAGACATGGCTACTCTCCATATAAATAAGAAAAAATAGATTGTAAACACTTATATACGTAAATGCCGTGGTGTTTAACTTGTTTTAATTATAGAGGAGAGATTTGCTTCATGACAAAGTTTTCGTTTTGGTTGGAAGTAACTTAGGTATTTTGTAGTCTTTAGCATTAAAACCAAGCTAAACAGATGCTCGATTTATAAACAAGTAGTTAAAATTAGTGATATCAGGGTACGTTTACATATTTATGCGCAAAAAATGCATAAATATGTAAAATTCGTTGTTTAAAGGTGATTATTTATAGTACAATGCAATTTATTCACTGCTGCCTAGGGGCAGCTGATTTTTTTTATTTGCTGATCAAAGGTTAATGGAATGCTTAATGTAGCGATTATTGGGGCTAGCGGTTATGCTGGTGCTGATTTATGCGGACTCGTGGCTGGCCACAAAGAATTTAATTTAAACGGTCTCTATGTATCTGAACAGAGTGCGGATGCGGGTAAACTTCTCTCCGACCTCTATCCAAGATTACGTGGTTCTGTCGATATGCCACTTCAGCCATTAACTGATGAAGCACTTGAACAGCTTAAAAAGGACAATGATATCGTTTGTTTAGCTACTGCGCACGTAGTTAGCATGCGTCTTGCTCCAACTCTTATTGATGCAGGTTGCGTTGTTTTTGATCTTAGTGGAGCTTACCGCGTTAAAGAAGCTGAATTCTATCCAAAGTATTACGGCTTTGAACACGAAAACCTTTCTTACCTTGAAAACTCAGTTTATGGGTTAGCAGAATGGAACGCTGCTGAAATTAAGAAGACCAATTTAATCGCGGTTGCTGGTTGTTATCCAACTGCGTCTCTTTCTGCTTTAAAGCCTCTTGCTGTAAATGGTTTAATCAAGAAAGATTCAATGCCAATTATTAATGCTGTTTCCGGGGTAACTGGGGCTGGGAGAAAAGCTACTCTAGGTAGTAGTTTCTGTGAAGTTAGCTTAAACGCATACGGCGTGTTTGGGCATCGTCACCGCCCAGAAATCAGCCATCATTTAGGGCAAAAAGTTCTATTCCAGCCACATCTTGGCAATTTTAAGCGTGGTATTTTAGCTACAATTTACGTTCAGCTTGCCGACGGGGTAACTGATGACATGATTAATGCCGCTTACCATAAGGCTTATGATGGGCAAAAGATTGTGCGTTTAGTAAGTAATTGGCCTGCAGTTAAGGATGTAGAATTCACTCCATATTGTGATATCCACTATGCCCGTGAAGACAATACCCTGATCATTTGTTCAGCTATTGATAACTTACAAAAGGGTGCGGCAGCCCATGCTATGGAATGCATGAACATTCGTTTTGGCTTTGACGTAGCAGCTGGCTTAATTAAGTAAGGAACTTTAAATGCTTGATAATGTTTTAATCATTAAGTTAGGTGGCGCGTTAATTGAAAACGATGCGGCTCTTACTGCTTTGTACCGTGGCCTTACTGATTATTTAAAAACTAATACTCGTCCAATCGTATTGGTTCATGGCGGTGGCTGTTTAGTAGATGATCTACTAAAGGGTTTAGGCATGAAGTCAGAAAAGAAGAATGGTTTACGTGTAACTCCTAAGGAACAAATTCCTTTTATTACTGGGGCTTTAGCCGGGACCGCTAACAAACTTATGTTAGCTAAAGCAAAGACTATGGGAGTAAACGCTGTTGGTTTATGTTTGACTGATGGCTCTATTACCAAGGTTACTCAACGCGATCCTGAATTAGGTTGTGTTGGCACCGCAACTACTGGTGACGCAAAGTTACTTGAAGTTTTATTAGGTGCCGGTTACATGCCTACTATCAGTTCTATTGGTATCACCGATGATGGTGAACTTATGAATGTAAATGCCGATGAAGCTGCGGTGGCATTGGCTATTTCTTTACATGCAGATCTTGCGTTACTTTCAGACGTAGACGGCATTTTAGATAAAGACGGTAAATTAATTGCGGAAATGACTGGTGATTATGCCGAAAAATTAATAAATCAAGGTATAATATCGGGCGGAATGGAAGTGAAGGTTAAAGCTGCCCTTAAGGCGGCTCGTCAACTTAACAAGCCTTTAAGTGTGGCTAGCTGGCGTTATCCAGATAAACTCAGTGCTCTTTTAAGTGGCGAAGCTATTGGCACTAGAGTCCTTCCATAAATAAATACAGGAGAAATCATGCGTCATTTAATTACAGGTTTAGAATTTTCAAGTGATGAATATTTTCAGATCCTAAACCTTGCCAAGGATATGAAGGAACATCCTGAAAACTATAGAACCAATCTTCATGGCAAGAGTGTTGTAACCCTTTTTGAAAAGCCATCACTCAGAACTCGAGTTACTTTTGAAATGGGGATGTACCGTTTAGGCGGTCATGCTGTTTATCTTGATCAAAAAAATGGTGAATTTGGGAAGAGAGAAACAGTAAAAGATTACGCTCGCAACATGAGCAGATGGTGTGATGGGATTGTGGCGCGTGTTTTTGAAAACAATACTTTGGTTGATTTAGCCAAGTATGGTAACGTTCCAGTAATCAATGCATTGTGCAATCTTTATCATCCATGCCAAGCGTTTGCAGATTTTCAGACCATTGCTGAAAACTACGATGATTTAAGCAAAGTTAAGCTTGCATATTTTGGTGACGGTAACAATGTTACCAATTCATTATTAATCACCGGTGCCAAGTGTGGGACCGATGTTCTGTGCGTATGTCCAAAGGGCAACGGTCCTGATGTTCAGGTTTACGAAGCAGCGCTTGAAGTGGCTAAGACTACTGGGGCTAAGCTTGCTGTAACCGACGATCCAATGGCTGCAAAGGGCTATGATGTTGTTTATACCGATACTTGGGTGTCAATGGGGGATAATACTCCGCTTGATGCTGTTAAGGCTAAGTTCATGCCATTCCAGATTAATCGTGAACTTCTGGAAAACACCGGTATTAAACATGTGTTACATTGCCAGCCTGCCCATCGTGAATATGAAATCACTTCAGAAGTTATGGATGGCCCATGGTCAATCATTTACGATGAAGCAGAAAACCGTATGCATGCACAGATGGCAGTTCTCAGTACTCTATTAAATCAGGGAGTTTAATTTAATTATGGCTATCAAAAAAGTAGTTCTTGCCTATTCAGGTGGTCTTGATACCTCAGCAATCGTGCCTTGGCTCAAGGAAAATTATGGTGACTGTGAAGTAGTTTGCTTCGTAGCTAACGTAGGTCAGGAAGCTGACGATCTCGAAGGCGTAGAAGACAAGGCTAAGGCTTCTGGTGCTTCTAAGTGTATCGTTAAGGATTTGCGTGAAGAATTCGTTAAGAATTACGTTTACCCAACTTTGAAGACTGGCGCTATCTATGAAGGCACTTATCTTCTCGGTACTTCAATGGCTCGTCCAGTAATTGCTAAGGCTCTAGTTGAATGTGCTTTGGCTGAAGGTGCTGATGCAATCGCTCACGGCTGTACTGGTAAGGGTAATGACCAGGTTCGTTTTGAAAGTGCAGTTGCAGCTCTTGCTCCACAGCTCCAGGTTATCGCTCCATGGCGTATTTGGAAGATGCGTTCACGTGAAGAACTTCTTAACTACCTCGCAGAACGTAACATTCCATGTAAGGCAACCTTAAAGAAGATTTATAGCCGTGACGCTAACGCATGGCACATCTCTACTGAAGGTGGTGAACTTGAAGATACTTGGAATAAGGCTTCTGATGCAGTTTGGACTTGGACTGTTAAGCCTGAAGATGCTCCAAACACTCCAGAAGAAGTATCTGTAAAGATTGAACACGGTGAAATCGTTGCTGTAAATGGTAAAGAATTATCTCCGTACAACTGTCTCGCTACCCTCAATGACATCGCTGCTCGTCACGGTGTAGGTCGTGTTGATATCACTGAAAACCGTCTCGTTGGTATGAAGTCTCGTGGTTGCTATGAAACCCCGGGTGGTACCGTTATGATGGCTGCTCTTCGTGCTATTGAAGAACTCGTACTTGATAAGACTGTACGTGCATGGCGTGAAAAGCTTGGCGCTGAATTCTCTCAGCTCGTTTACGATGGCCGTTGGTTCACTCCACTTTGTTCAGCTATCTTAGCTTCTGCTAACGATGTTGAAGAACCATGCTCAGGTGAAGTTGTGCTTAAGCTCTACAAGGGCTCTGTAACTGCTATCCAGAAGCGTTCTGAACACAGCCTCTTTAACGTTGATTTCTGCACCTTTGGTGAAGACGAAGTTTACAACCAGGCTGACGCTGATGGCTTCATTCGTTTGTACTCTCTTCCATCAAGAATTCGTGCTATCAATGCTATGAACAAGAAGAAGTAATTTAACCCGTACTAGGTTAATACTTTAAAACTATAAACCCTGTGTGTCTTTACATGCAGGGTTTTATTTTTAGGGGTTAATTAACTGTTGTGTTAAATATATAAATTGTTTATAACATCTACCAATATTTGGTAGGTATTAAGAGTATGTCAAAAATAATTTCCATAGGTCAAGCTGCAAAACTATTAGGGGTTCATGTTCAAACCATGAGAAATTGGGAGAAGTCAGGTAA
>UQCV01000002.1 GCA_900539665.1 uncultured Succinivibrionaceae bacterium
GAAGGAAATCAATGATGATTGGATATCTAGAAAATATATCAACATGGATTTATAGCAACAAATAGCGGTGGATTAGATATTTTACAAGAAAACTAAATTACACCAACAATATGGACTTGACTAGGATACCGACAATGTTGCTGTTCCGCTTTTAGCTTCCTCAACCGCACCTTTTAAGGTTTTACCTTGACGGGTTACCTCAATTGATGAGTACCAACCATACCAACAACCATCTTCAATTGAATTTTCTTTGGTGATGACTGTGCCTGGCTCATATATTTTTACTTGCACAGAGCCGTTGTTTAGTTCAGACAGCGGAGTGTTGGCAATGTATATATCATCATGCTTTTTTGAGTAGGAGTAAAAACCTCGTCCCTGGCATAACACCAAATCTATAAAATAATTGTTGTTGCGGTAAAAAGAGTGGGCGTCGCATAGATAATCGGGAAATTTTTTAAAGTAACCAAAATTTTCTGGTATAACCGCCTGAAGTTTTACTTTGTTGCCCTGAGCATTTACGTCGTAAATTGTGCTACCTGTCTTGGTGTTACCCGTATTTGAACTGCTCAGCTTGTTCATCATAATAAGAGAAAAAGCAGTAGACGCCACGGCTATGACCGCCGCAATGATTGCAGCAATAGCAGCACCTGATAGTGAAGCGCCAGGCTCAATGACGAACATCAGCTCTTTGGTATGGGTTAAATCAAAGTCCCCCCAATCTTGATGCTCGATCTTGTGTAAATCTGCATAGGCAGAAACATAATTATTAAACTCTGTTTTGTAGGCAGAGCACTGTTTGATGAGCAGCGTTTCGATAGTCAAACCTTGAGAGTTTACGCTTAAACTTTCTAGGGGTTTAGTTAAGTTTTCTCGTGAAAATACAGCAATTTGCATCGGTAATACCTCACACAAATATTGTCAGAATGGGATAAAAAATTAGAAATCGGCTCATAGCAGCAATTTCTGTTTTGGGTGGTATGAAGGATTTTGTTTTGGTAACAAATCCCTACGTGAAAGAGCCGGTTTTTTCTGAAAAATGCGATTACGTCAAAGTCTTGCGGCTCATCCACTTCAAAAAATAAATGCTCAGCAATACAACTTTTCGCCGCTTTATGCATAGTGCATTGTTCAAAATCAACGAACTCAGGCAATGTCGCCCCAATAGATTTATACACATCACGCACCAACCCCCAGCAATCAAGATTAGGAAAGCTGCGGCCACCTAGAACGTGCCGGCTCAAAAGATAACGGTTGAGATTAACTTGCCACATATTTAAGTCCTGGAGCATTGTTTGCGGTGTATCTAAGTTTTGGAAATTCAGTGTTCAGCATGTCCGCAAATGATGCAGTAAACACCGCTTCTTTGTTGTCTAACTGAACGCCCGTCATAGTAAGAGTCAGGCTGTAGAGCAAATCTAGCGAATCGGGGTGAAACTGCTCTAGCGTTATATAGGTAGACTTCGGTATAACGCCTTCCTGCAATTGCCTGATATAGCCATAAACCTCACCCGAAACATTGCATACGCCGAAAGACAAATCCGTAAACCCCGAGTCCGAACGTTCAGGAAGTGAAATGGTGAACCCTGAGGCTAGGTATTCCTCTCCGCCGAGGATCATATTTTCATTTGCCAAAACATAACGCAGGGTGCCGATTTCGGAGTTGGTTATGCGCAAACAATAAAGCGGGAGATTACCCCCGCTTGCGTAAATTTCATTTAAGGTAAGTATTGCCATTTAATCCGCCCTAGTCACCCAACACAGAGCGCCTTCGGTGATAACGGCATACTTCTTATCTCCAACCTCGACGATGTCGCCAGAGTTTGCTCCAACTAAAGAGGGAGACCACAATAAGTAGATCTCCCCCTTACAATTAGCATTCCACCCCGGTATTCGCATTCGCCTGATGTATGCCTGTCCAGGATCCAGTCTTGGCAAGTTATAAGCCGAACATAAAACGGAAACGAAATAACTGTTCGTTGAACCAGGCTCTATTCCCCCTTGCGATTCTTCATAGGCTCTGTTGACGGCATCATAAAGCTTCATTGAATTGACACGCTTGTAATTACCATCAACACATCCGGTTGAACCACCGAGCGTGTGCCATATAGCAAAGAACTGCCCGTTCATGCAGTAGTAGTAATAATTGTTGTCCGCACAGAACCATTGTCTTATGTCGTATTGAGCGTTGCAGATTACTTGCTCAGCCTCGGACGGAGAATTGGTGTAATAAGACAAACCGATGTACTTGGCCATGTTGTTTGACAAGTTTTCTGAAAAACTCCAGACCAGTATGCATGGTCTTTGATAATATTTGTTTGAGCTGATCCTTCCCCAGGTCCATATTGCCCCACCAAGTCCTTTTTTGCCATTTCCTTCATCGGTGGTGTATATGACCAAATCGGTGCCGTCGCTTTGATCTGTTCCGTTTATGAAAGAATAGCCTCTGCTGTATGTTGTATCCCAATACAAAACGCTTATGCTGATTGCGTTGTCCACGATTCGGTAAGGCAATGTGTATGAATACCAATTTACATAGTCGGCACTAAAATTAAACGAGCGCGACGCTTTACCTACTGCGTAGAACGGAAGTTGTTTGCTTAAACCTAAATCTTGCCAGGCATCTACATACTTCTGTTCCATATGCGGTGTCATGTTCATTGCAACCACCAGTTCTCCCTGAAAGAAATTTATAGAGAGACACACGTTGTTTTTGTCTGTGCCGATAAAAATGACGTCGGATTCATAATAGCGATTCGCAAAACAGTCAGCGTTCAGTGCATCGGGTCTGTTGTTGTATAAAGGGGCATCTTCCATTCTCGAACTGCCATAGGTAATGGTGTCCAGAACCGAAAGACCAGGATTTTGTGACAAGATCAACGATGCAACCTGCTGCAACAAGGAATTTAAAGGTGTGTTTATGGCATCTGTTTCAGCATTATATGCTGCGCTGTAAGTGACTTTTTTCTTTAGCGCCATGGCTATGCCTCCTCATATTCAGTATTTATTTCGATAGTTTTAAATGATGACTGAACAGAAGTTTCGTCATCTTCTTCGATTGCGGACAGTGTGCCTGCAGCGTTTTTGTCCTCAACAGGAAATATGGCAGATACGGAGATTTTTTCTGTATCGGTATCTTCTTCCATTGAGGAAGATCTTCCGGAAATGTTGGCATTTTCAAACAGCATTACCTTGCCGTATGCGTCGTCTGCATTTCCTTTAGAGCCATAGTGCTCGCTCCAAGAACCGTCATCAACCACAGTATTGGATACATCCAAGTTGCAGGAAATCTTATACATGGCTGTTTCGTCATTCCTGAAAAGCAGACTTTGGGTGAACTGTCCTTTTTGTATTCTGCAATATTGATAGGCAACTTCGTTTTTCTCGCAAGAAAGCAAAGGGCAGACGAACCAGTCTGCCCCCGAGCGTATGTTGCCTTTGTACCAGGCCAAAAACTCCGAAAACTCCTCCGAGTTAAAGAGCCAGGTAACCGATACGCTGTCTGGTGCTCCCTGGTTGATTAACCTTTGACGCACATATCCGTCACTCATTTGTGTGCGCAGCATATTGGGTTCATATTTTCTTGCAAACCCGTTCTGCTGGGGTTTAGGTAAACTAATGGGAAAGAAAAACATAAAATTTTATGCTCCTACTCTTTTAAGATTGAATGTGTTTTGGATTGCAGCACTCATATCGCCGCCACGTCTGATGTCCGATACAAAAATATTTATGATTCTTGATTCATCGTCCTCAGAGGTTTCCACGGTGCCGGCTTTATCTTGGCTCTCATAAAGGTTGATCACGACGTTCGCATAACTAGGCGAGGTGCTCTCTTGAGCAGTTAAAGCAGAACGCGCCAAATCAGCAGTTTTGCGTCTTGATGTAACAGATGCAGGTCCCTCAATCAGCTCAGGGCCATATTCGCCCACGATGCCGAGTTCTCCCGGTTTGATAAAACCTCCCTTGTCATGCATAGACACAGATGTGAGTTGGGAGATGGCGGCAGTAGTGGTGGCAACAGCAGATGCGTAGTTGGCAAGTTTCTGTGGCCATGTAACAGCAGTGGGATCGTTTAATGCACCAATCCAAGCCTTAACAGCGTCCATCGTTGCGCTTGCTATGGCAAAACTTTTCTGAACCGCAAACAAAGCTTTATAGGAGCCTGAAGATTCGTCCATGCTGTCGGTCAAATCGTAAAAGGCATCGGAGATTGAAATAGTGACATCAGCCATTTTCTCGTAAGGCTCCATCATCTTTTTCAAATCCTCAGACTGCTTTTTCTGTTTGGTAGCAGTTGAGTCGGTGGTGTATTTCTCCATCAGTGCGGTATGTGCTTGCAGGTAATTTTCTTCAGAAATCAGCTTGTCATTGTGGTACTGCTCCAGCAGCTCAAGTTTCCTGCCGTAGTTTTCCTGAAGACGCACAATTTCCTCATCCTCCGGATTGAGAGAGTTGATGAAGTCTGTGGCGGATTTTTCGATTTCAGCACGCTGGCGCTGGTAGTCCTGCTGGAGAATAAGCAGTGCATTATTCTTCTCGGTTTCGGATATTTGAGCATTTTCGGCAATGACGGCATTAAACTCAGAGAGCTTTTTGGCATGCTCCCATTCAAGCTGTTCAAGGTCTCCCTTTGAGCGGATATCGAGTTCAATAATCTGCTCATAGTACGGTGTCCATGTATCTTTAGCCTCAAGTGCCTTTGATGCACCACCACTGCTTTTCTCCTTGCTGGGAGCTTTATTGGCTCCAATCCTCAAACCTTCATCAGACTGTGAGCCTTCACCCACAGGCTTGTTCTGATACTTTTCAGCAAGTCGCTGACGTTCAGCCGCAATGCGGCTCTGAGACTCGGTGATGTCCTTTTCGATTCCGGCAATGGTGGCCTTGTAGATTTTGGCAGTTTCCTCAGCTTCTCTTTTGGTTTTCTCCCGAGCAAAATCAAAGCCTCTTGAAAACTCACCGCCGGATAAGGCAGAGCCGATACCTTCACCTATGGCATTGAGGTAGCCGATGGTGTTGTCCCACAGTTCACCGACCTTCTGACTGAGTTGCAGAAGTCCAATCTGCGCGAACTGAAAAAAGTTTGAAAAGAAAAGTTTCCATGAGCCGGTGCCGACCTTCATTTCAACGCCGATAAGCTCAAGAGTATCGCTGAAAAAGTCTTTAACGCTTTCCCATGCCGTGCGTATACCCTCAAAGGTTTCACGTACCGTTTTGGCAAGATTGTGGAACCACTCGATAACCGCCGGATCATCAAGCCACTCGGAAATGCCGTTCAGGGTGTTGGCCAGAAAGTCATTACCCATAATGATTAGTTCACCGAAACCGCCGTTTGACTGCATGAGTCTGGTGCAGAAAGTACCCCAGGCATTATCCAGTCTTCCTGTGGCGGCAGATACAGTATTGAGCTTGGCTTCCAGCACTCCGTCAAAGTTGTTCTTTGCCAGATCAGAGAGATAGGAATCCAGAGCCTTGCTGTTCTTTTCAATCTCTGTGGTGGACCCCTTATAGGTTAAGGAGATAGTGTCACCGTTGTCCTTGGCGGTAATACCAAACTGCCGGAGAGCCTTGGTAGAACCCTGGGAGAAAGCAATAACCGCATCAGTTAAGGTGTTGATGTCTCTTCCGGTACCGTGTGCTATGACGGCGTAGGTCTTAAGCTGTTCGTTTGAGTTGGTAAGTCCGTTGTTGCCTAAGTCTACAAAGGCTTTGGCGAGTTTATCCGTGGCGGTAGCCGTCTCATCCTCAAGACCGTTCAGACTCCAGAAGGTTTTCTGGGCGGTTTCCAGATCACCGACCAGCGGAGTAAGTCTTGCTGACATATCCTCATATACACGTGAGGCTTCAAGTCCTGTGGAAATAATGCTCTTAAAACCATCAACAACTTCAGAGGCAAATTTGACGGCAAAGCCTGTCATCAGCATTTTCCAGCCACCTGCATTTTTCTGCAGAACTCCGGTCTGATTATCAACAGCTTTGGTGACCTTTTTGATTTCGGTTTCCTGCTCCTGCATGATTTTCTTCTGCTCGGCAAGAGTGGTGTTGGCGTCTTTCTGCTGGGAATTCTGAGTATTTAAGGCCTTGCTGATTTCCTTTGTTACCTTGCTCTGCTCGCTACCGAGGTCAGTAACAGTTTTGGTCTGTGCCTGAATTGAATCGGTTACGGTCTTAACGCTGTCATCAAGTTCGTGAATGGCGGCATTGGTAGCTTCGGCCTGTTTTGCGGATGCATCAAGATTAACTCCCATAGCCGCAGCAGAGGAGGAAACAGCGTCCTTCATAGCCGTCATCTCTTCGGCAATTTTGGAGAGTGAATCCGTCAGAGCAGACGTATCGGCAGAAAGCCTGATGGTGCTGTCGTTCATTTTGAAACTCCTAAAAATAAAAAAAGGACCTCGTTGGAGATCCTTTGTATATATTTGTGAATTTTTAAGGGGTAAAGGTACTAAATTTCAGAAAGAAAAGTATCTTCGTCTATGATCTTAATATCGTATCCTTCTGATATCATTTTTTCTGCCTTTTTCCATTTAGATGATTTTTCTCCCCTCAAAGAAACATTGTAGTCAGTACTTCCCAATATTAAGAAATTTGTTTTTTTAACAACACTGTTATCTAATATTCCTCCAGCATTTACAACCAGTTGCATAGCTTCCCTTCTTGACATAGAGCTGAGTGTTCCTGTAAAAACTACATGCTTTTGGTAGAAAATATTATCTTCATCGATATCATCAGTTTGGGCTTTAATTGAACTGATATCTATCCGCTTACCATAAATCTTCCCATTTGAACTAGTTGACCATAAATCCGAAATTTCTAGTTTATTAACAGACATGTAGTTTTTTAAGTTGTCATAAAGTTCCTTGGTAGCGATACAGTCAGCAAGTGCCCGATGCTCGTTTTTTGCCAAACCTAGCTGTTCCGTCAAAAATGACAATCCATGATTAGGAAAATTAGGATAAACCTTTCTTGAAAAAGGCATTGTATCCATGTATTTGTTTTCTATTTTTTTCTTAAAATTTTCATTAAGAAAGCGAATATCAAAGGATGTGTTATGTCCTAATAAAACGTCATCACCGATAAATGCAAGAACATGATCTTCAATTTCATTGATGCGTGGAGCATCTCTAACCATATCACTGGTTATTCCCGTAAGTTCAGTAATAAAAGGATCTATCAGACAATCACTATCCTCGTAATTATCTTCGTCGTCATCGTCATCTTCTTCATCATCAATATCGTGCGATGGCAGCATTTCCATGATTTTATTTACAATACTTTGTTCTTCCTCAGTTAATTCATCTTCCCCATCGTCCTCAAAGCAAAATACTTTTTCTTCAGGAAATATGAGCTGACTATACTGATCGACGATTTGATTATCCCGAACTCGTAACAGAGCTATCTCAATTACAGAATCAAATTTTGCTGATAGCCCAGTCGTTTCAGTGTCAATAACACAATAATCATTGATGAGCTGACGTGTATAATTCGTTTTTGACCTTACCATAGACACACCCTTTACAGACATTGCATCTTTAAATTTTATTATTATGCAAGTAGTTAATGTGCAACTAATGTCTCATAATCAAACTAACGATAACCATCAGGCAATTTTATACACCTATTTTCTGTTCATCATTTTCTTAAACTTCTCAATCTCTCCTACACAATCGCATTCAGTCATTCCATCACGGTATCTCTCATGCGGATGCGCCTCATAATATTCCTCCTCAAAAACCACCGCCCAGTAGTTAAACTCGGTGGTGGGATATTCCAGAACTTCAGAGATTGGGCGGTGAATCTCCCGGGCAATTCTCACCGCCAGTCTGAATACAAAACTGCCCCTGATTAGTTTTTTAGGTGGGTTTCACCCGTGATGTTAAGAGCCGAGAAGGCATTAACGAGCTGGAGCAGTACCTTGTTCGGCACTGATTCCATAAAAGCATCAAAGTCTTTCGGCTTTTCGGTAAGATTTCCGTTCTCGTCACAGAGGGATGCATGCATCATCTTAAGGACACGAAGCTGTAAATCCTTCTCGCCTTCAAAGTCGAGACGTGCCTTGCCTGAAAGCTCACGCAAGTAAAAGTCCACATCGTCAACGGTAACCTTGCTGACTTTAAATTTCAGACCTTTGATTTGATCTAAATAAGACATGGTTATTCTCCTTCCTGTTCATCGTTCTGTGTCTGTTCGGCAGCATCGGCATTCGACCATACAACATCAGATGCCTGTCTGCCGGATACCTTAAGCTGCATAAAGCCGTCAGCAGAGCCGGACATAATCTGATAGCCGAGAAGTTTCAAATCATAGGTGGCTCTGGTGCCGTTCGGCCACTGATGACGAATGCAAACTTTCTGCTGTGCCTCGGCGGCAGCAATGAGAGCCTGCTGGTCAGCGTCATCATCGTAGTAGTAGATGGTGAGTTCCTTTTCAGCAGAATCTTTAAGTCCGCCGCAGTAAACCTTTCTGTCATCATCGATGGTGGTGCATTCCACGGATTCGGCAATGTCACCGATATCCCCAAGCTCCTGAGCGCCTTTAAGCGGCAGCCAGGTAACTCCATCATCAGTTGAGAACTGGGAATGAGTGCCTCCGAGAAGGACAGGCTCTTTTGCCTTGTAATCGTAAAGCTGTGTATGTTTAGCCATTTTGTTTTCTCCTATTTCAATAAATCGGCCATAGAGGTTTCAACCTGCTGAACCACAATGGCCACTGCGTTTTGATCTACCCTGCGTTGTATCGCTTCAATAAAATGACGAGCGGCGATGCCCTTAACCTTGCCGCCATGCTGACTGGATTTTTGCGTAGCTTTGGCCTTAACCGCAGCAAGCTTTTTTGTATTCCTTTCCATCATGGCCTGATATCGCTCCCGCTGTTTCTGCGTTTTGGCAGATGCGAGATTAAGTCGAGCCCTGTTGATGGCAATCTGATATTTGTTGGCAATAAGCTGTTGAATTACCTTGTTGCCTTCAAGACTTGAGCCTTTACCGACAGTGTGATCACGAGTACCGGCATTGAGCCAGTGATTGAGAGTCTTAGGAGGAATGTGAGGCTTTTTGCCTTCCTTGCCTCCTTTGACTTTGCTTACCGGCAGAAAATGTATGTACGAGATAATACGGTTCGGGTCAGAGCGTACTCTTGCTGACTTGATGCCTGATACGGATTTACGGTAGATGCCGGTATGAGCTTTAAAGAGGGTACTGATGTAACCCGTGAGTTCTTCTCTTGCTCCGGTTTCCTTGAGAGCCTCTTTCAGAATCACACGGCTGATTTTGGTCTGAAGTTTTGTTGGCAGACCTTTGAGCTTTTCTGCAAGAACATCAGCACCGGAGGTGTCTGCTTTAATCATCGTTCAACAAACTCCATACTTACCGCATTGCCCCAGAATCCCACCTCGGGGTCGTACTCCGTTGGTGTTATGCTGTTTACCATGATGAGCCGGAAATCCTCCGAGTATTTACCGTCAGTGGCCGCCACCAGTCGATCCGTAATGGCATCACAGGTGTCAGCACTTACAAACGAGAAGATAAAAATCTCAAAGCCATGGCGCACATCATGGGCGTCACCGTCAATGGTTCTGCCGGAGAACTCGGTAGCCTGTCTGGTAATCAGCGAGGCGGTTTTAACGTTATTCGGGACAATGTCAAAGTATGCTTTCTGCCCGGTGATGTCTTCCACCAGAACTTTAACCTTTGCTTTCATTTCACTGATTGAAATCATGTGGTAATCCTCTGATTGTCGTTAAGCCCCGAATAGCTGCAGCCAAGCAGGATTTCTCCTTTATGCTTATTTGCCGCAAGGTTATCAATGTTGAAAAACTTGTCATTCCACCGGATTAAGCAGTCATCCGAAAGACCGGAAATGTAGCGGATAAGCACGGTAATCTGCCCACTCTGCACATCAACACCGCTTCGCATCTGATCACGGGTTGTCACAGCACGGACATTTGCCCAGACTGTTCCGGATAGCTCGTAGTCATCAAGACTGGTAAGGTTCCTTTCAGCCTTTGGTTCATAAATCTGTATACGTTCGTTTAACGTTCCTGTTTCCATCAGAATGCCTCCTGTCTTGAGCCGAACAGCATGGAGCGCAGAGATAGAGTAAGAGACTTAAAGTCAGCTTCGGTTCTGTGCTCAAACATGTAGTTGACGGCATACATCACCGCAGCCTTGCCGTACTTTGAGTCGTAAAGCACCTTCACATCATCCGTTCTTATCACATCCATGCAGAGCCTTTCAGCTGAACTGATAAGAGAGCGAATCAGCGTATCGTCCTCGGTACCGTCAACTCTGAGGTAGTTCTTCATTTCCTTGAGGGTAATGCTCATGTCAAAACTCCAAAAAGGCCTCCTCCGTTTTTCAACAGAGAAGGCATAAAAAAAAGCTCCGTTATGGAGCCTTAGGGTTTCACGGTCTTACCGCCGGTGATGGTCATAATCTGCACCGCTTCCGGCAGGATTAACTTGCCGTCCACTCGCTCTTTGGCCACATAGCCGATCATGCCGTTACCAGCAAAGAGCTCGGTTAACTGCTTAAAGGAGCGGGTACCGCGGTCACCGATGTTGTAGTAGCTGTAATCACCAAAAGCAATCTTGCCTTCAGGGCAGAACGGTGAAGTGTACACATCGTAGCCGAGAAGCTTGTCAGGTTCTCCTGAGGTAAGAGCCGGCTGCCAGAGGTACACACCGTTATTGTCCTTAAGCTGTCTGATGGCAGCCACCAGCTTGTCATGCATAATGAATTTTGCAGACTTGCGGTACGGACGCTTCAGAGTGTAAATAAGCTGCATAAGGTGGTCAGCAGTTACAGATGCGGCAGACAAAGCAGCAGTACCACCACCGGTTTCTGCAAAGAGGCCGAGTGGCTGACCGCGACCGGTACCGTTCAGGAATGCATCCTCCTCAGCGTTGGCAAGAGCCTTGCCGAACTGGTCAATGATGTAGTTTTCCAAAGGGAACTGCGCATCATAGAGAAGTTCCTCGGTTACCTTGATGGCTACATGAAGCTTATGGGCATCAAGCAAAATCTGATCGAAGGTAGCTTCACCAAAGGACAGTGCTCCGCCTTCCTCAATCCATGCGGCAGCAGGCTTGGTGGCGGCAATGTTAATCTTGTGTTCGCCGGAGGTAGTGATGATGTTACCAAGAGAGCGCATGATATTTTCTTCCTTGAGTACATCGATGAGTCTATCGTCGTATTCCTCCGGTACCAGGTAACCGCCGTCGGCATCCACACCTTCCTGCAGCACGTTGGAAACCTGTTTGAAGTTGGAGCGCAAAGCCTTAAGCATTCCTGCCTTGTATTCATCAGAGGCACGACCGCGCTTTACCACAGAGTCAGCAGCAGGAGATACAGGCTTTGAGGTAAGGGGCTGATTAACGGGACGGGAAAGTTCTGCATCAATTGCCTCCTGGCGTTCAAGTCTGGCGATTTCCTTGCTCAAATCGGTAATGTCCTGTTCCATGCGGGTATAGGTGGCATCATCCTCGGCGGTAAGAGTTCCATTGTCGGTACGACGGGATTCAAGAAAGGCCTTGGCGGCATTCCATGCAGTTGCTCGCTTTTCACGAAGTTCATTTACAGTAGTCATAAAATCTCCTGGTTAGTTTCTAATAAGGTTAAGACGCTCCATCAAATCATCCACGGAGCGTTCAGTATTGGTTGGTTTTGGTTCGGTCGGCTTAGCAGAGATGCGGCATTTGGCAGAGAGCTTTTCCATCAGCGAGTTGGTAACCGCAGCCTTGGAAAAAGATGTTGCTTCAGCCGTTTCAGACACATTCTCTGGTTCTGCGCTTCTCTCTAGAATTGCATCTGCAAATCCGAGCTCTACGGCTTTATTGGCATTCATCCATGTTTCCGCATCCATAAGTCTTGAGAGTTTGGCACGGCTGAGACTGGTTTTAAGCTCGTATGCATTGATGATGGATTCCTTGACTTCTCCTAGCATGTCGATGGCTTTTTGCATTTCTGCCGAGTTGCCAAAGGCAAAGGTCATCGGGTTATGGATCATCAGCATGGAAACCGGACTCATCAGTACCTTTGTTCCTGCCATAGCGATTACCGAAGCTGCAGAGGCGGCAATGCCGTCGATCTTCACGGTTACGCTTCCCGGATATTCCATCAGCATGTTGTAGATCTGTGCGGCAGCCACACAGTCGCCTCCTGGGGAGTTAATCCAGACCGTAATATTTCCCGAACCGCTCATAAGTTCATCTTTGAAAAGCTGCGGTGTAATGTCATCGTCAAACCAGCTTTCCTCAGCGATGGTGCCGTTCAGGAACAGGATCCTTTCCGGGTTCGGTGCGTTTTGGTTTTGATCCTCCGGTGTCTCCGGCTCCGTCTGGTTCTTCCACTTCCAAAACTTTTTCATTGTTATTCTCCTTGTTTGCAAAAATTCCTGCGTCCTGCAGTTTGGTCATATTTCCGTTGATGAGATACAGATTCCCGCCAAGTTCATCCGGGATGAGATCAAGCTGCTCTAAACTTCTGATATCATTGGCTGACATCCAGCCGTTCTGCCGGGCAATGGCATAGCCGTTCATACGGCTCTGGTAATCACCGCGAAGGAGTCCGTCTACATTAAATTTCACGAAATAGTCAGGCTTTTCAGTCTCAGAAAGTAAAGCCCGGTTGAGGGATTGCTCCCATCTGATAATCCATGGCTCCAAGGTGTATTTCACGAACTCAAGAGACTGCTGTTCGATGTTGGAGAAGCTCGATTTTTCAAGGTCCCCCACCATGTGCGGCGGCACGCGGAAGATCCTCGCAATCTCATCAATCTGAAACTTCCTAGTCTCAAGGAACTGCGCCTGCTCCGGTGAAATGGAAATCGGCGTGTATTTCATGCCTTCCTCAAGTATTGCCACCTTATGGGCATTGTTTCCTGAGAAGCCTTTATTCCAGCTTTCGCGGATTGATTCAGGATTCTTTACCGTTCCCGGAAACTCCAGAATGCCTCCCGGTGTTGCACCGTTGGCAAAGAACCTGGCACCGTACTCCTCAGTGGCAATGGAGAGCCCGATGGCATTTTTAGCCATGGCAATCGGTGAGTAGCCCACCAAACCGTCAAAGCCCAGTCCCGGAATGTGCAGCACATCAGAAGGCTTTAGAGTTACATTGCCGGTCTTTCCTGTGTGCGCATCGGAATCCTGCATTTGGTAGCAGTAACAAATTCTGCCAAAGACATCTCTATCTACCGTCATGCGATTAGGCATCAGAGGATAAAGACCGATAACCTCGCCTTTGCCGTTACGGATAATCTGCGCATAGGCATTACCCCAGAGCAAAAGATGCGTCATCAGCGTCTCACGGAATACGAATGAAGTCATTTCGGGATTCGGCTCATCATGCAGAATTCGGTACAGCGGATGTTTTACAGCTCTTGTTTTACTGCCTTCATCCTGATTCTGATAAAGGTGAACCGGCAGACTCGCAATTGACTCCGACAGAATTCTCACGCAGGCATACACTGCGGTCATCTGCATGGCTGAACGTTCATTGACGTGTTTGCCGGAGGTACTGCCTCCCATCATAAAGCGGTAGCCGGAGCCGTTCAGACTGTTGGTCGGTTTTCGTTTAAACCAGCTTTTAAAAAAGTTCATAGATTCTCCTAAATAAACAGAATGCCGCGTTCATCGTAGACCGAGGCTCCGTTGTCATTGCCGCATCGGATGGCACGGTCTAACCCCATGATGGTGGCAATCGCACCGTCAATCTTCTCAGTGGATTTTTCCTTGTCGGCCTTGATGTTGCCTGCCGGATCTGTTCTGATGTAGATGTTGTCCATCATCCAGCGCAATACCGGATGACCGCCGTGAGCAAGTTTCTGCTCCAGCGTGAGTTTCATAAGCTCTTTAGTCGGTGGGGACATATCCTTAAAGCCCTGACCGAAGGGAACTACGGTAAAGCCCATGCCCTCAAGGTTCTGTACCATCTGCACGGCTCCCCAGCGGTCAAAGGCGATTTCACGGATGTTGTATTTTTTGCCGAGCTCCTCGATAAACTTCTCAATGTAGCCGTAATGAACCACATTGCCTTCGGTGGTTTCGAGAAATCCCTGTCTCTGCCAGACGTCATAAGGCACGTGGTCACGGCGGACTCGAAGTTCCAGAGTGTCTTCCGGAATCCAGAAATAAGGCAGAATGCAGAATTTCTCCGCCTCAGTTCTCGGAGGAAAGACCAGCACGAAAGCGGTGATGTCGGTGGTGCTTGATAAGTCGAGACCGCCGTAACATACACGGCCTTCAAGCTCATCAGGATTAACCGCAAAGGAGCAGCCATCCCATTTCTCAAGCGGCATCCAGCGGATTGACTGTTTTACCCATTGGTTGAGGCGAAGCTGTCTGAAGGCATTCTCTTCACCCGGATTCTGTCTTGCTGATTCGCAGGCGGCCTGAACCTTATCGATGCCGACGGTAATTCCGAGTGATGGATTGGCCTTTTTCCATACTTCCGGATCTGTCCAATCATCATCCTCGGCAGCCCCATAAATCACCGGGTAAAAAGTAGGATCGATCTTTCTGCCCTCAAGAATGTCCTTTGCTTTCTGATGGGTTTCGTAGCAGATGGAATTGGTGTCGGTTCCCGCAGTGGTGATCAAAAAATACAGAGGCTGCATTCGGGCATCACCGGAGCCCTTGGTCATTACGTCAAAAAGCTTTCTGTCAGGCTGAGTATGAAGCTCATCAAAGACCACACCATGAATGTTGAAGCCATGCTTTGAGTAGGCCTCCGCCGAAAGCACCTGATAAAAGCTGTTGGTCGGGGTGTAGATGATGCGTTTCTGCGAGGCGAGAATTTTGACTCTCTTGTTTAAAGCCGGACACATCCTCACCATGTCGGCAGCCACATCAAATACTATGGTTGCTTGCTGACGGTCTGCGGCACATCCGTAAACCTCGGCTCGTTCCTCTCCGTCACCGCAGGTAAGAAGCAGTGCCACGGCTGCTGCAAGCTCAGACTTACCCATCTTCTTCGGTATTTCAACGTAGGCCGTATTAAATTGCCGATAGCCATTCGGCTTTAAAGTTCCGAAGAGATCTCGAATAATCTGCTCCTGCCAGTCGATAAGTTCAAAATGCTTTCCTGCCCAGGTTCCCTTGGTGTGACAGAGAGCCTGAATAAAGTTCACTGCGTAGTCGGCAGCATCCTTGTCATACACGGACTTCTTTGCCTTGAACTTTGTGGGGATGTATTTTTTAAGTTTCCGCATTGCCATCTGCTCACCTCCTTACAGGCATAAAAAAAGACCGCCGAAGCGATCTCTCTGGGTATAAAAAAGGAGTCGTTATGGCTCCGTACTAATTGTTGGCGTTCTTCATCGCCCATTCAATGGCATGACCTTCATCTTCAAAATCCACACCGCTTACCTCGCGGATTCCGATTTCACCTTCGCAGGAGGTGTCGTCGGAAAGGAACTCGTAAACTGCGCCGTAGTAGGATGGCTTGCCGGCTCCGTTCCAGTAGTGGCCTGCAAGGATCACCTTGTCGCCGTATCTCAAGGTTTTGCTCCAGCGGCATTCCAGATCCTCCGGAGTGGAAGGATTCGGTAATCTGTAGGTTCTTGCTCTTTCTGTCATCTTGCTCATTTTTAAGTCTCCGTTGTTGTTCTCGATGACTGTATATTCGCTCTGTACCAAAGGTATAGCAAGTTAATAAGTATCTGATTTTGTACTATTTTTCGGAGTTAAAAAGGAGGCCTGTTCCGACCTCCTGCTGTTCAATTCTTTTCGTTCTTAACCCTCAACTCTAAAAAGGTAGCCGTGGGCTTTCTCGTGTTTGTCGCTGTTCCATTCAGTGTAGCGGCTGTTGATCTCAACCAGTCCCTCAAGGGTACATCCGGCCTCCTTGAAAAGCCATGCGGTTTCCACTGCGTGACTCCATCCGGAGGAAAAGGTGAATCGCTCTATTCCGTTCTGTCTCATGGCTTCAATCAGCTTTGCCGCTTCGTTATCCCAGACCACTTCGCTGATGTCGAGGTAATCGTTGCCGCTGTCTCTGGAAACCTCGTACTCGTTAAAAAGGCGGCAGGCTTCTCTGCCAAGCTCCTTAAGTTCATCCCAGACTGCCTTGTAGGCGGCTCTTGCGGTGTTCTTCTCATCCTCGGTCCTGGCTGCGTTGTAGGCGTTCTTTGCATCCCTGATGCGGTTGTAAAAGTTCTCGAAAGTGTTCATGTTTAACTCCTTGAAAAATGTACCTTCCTGTTCGTTTTGTTGTGTTCATATTCGCTCTGAAGGTACACTATAGCAAGTCAATAAACCCAGTATTTTCAACTATTTACAAGGTTTTTCAGCGAGCTTTTCACGGATAATTTCGAGGACTTTTTTCTGCTTTTCCTTCGGTATTCCGGCGGCCTCCAAAGCCTCCAGAGTTCCGCAGTCGGGGCAGATTGGAGTATTGTCGTCTTTTCGAGAAAGAGCCGGATGGCCGGTGTAGGTTTTGCCGCAGAGCGGGCATACTTTCGGTTCGTTTTTATCAGTCTTCATTCTGTAATCCTTATGATGGAATCAAATCGTTAAACCGAGCGGTGCGGGAGTTTTGGACTCTCCGCCATCCGCCTTACGGTGTTCATATTTGCTCTTAATGCACACCTTATCAAGTCAATAAATCCTTTATTTTCAATGGTTTAACGCTATTTCATCACTGGTTTCCAGACTTATGTTGAGAGCCTTATAAATGAAGTTTTCGTCAAAGCCGAAGGCCTCGTAACCGTCAAGGCAGATATCAACGTACCGCTGGGAAGGAACACCGATTTCGCGCTCTTCGTGCATGATGTAGATGAAGGCCTTAAGCTTTCTTACCCGGCGGTCGCTGATGCAGATTACCGGAATTTCAACTTCCGTCTTGTAGTAGAAATTCGGATAGCCTTCGTAGCGGTCAAGGGAAAGTTCATCATCAGCCGTTACCTCCCATACCGCCACCGGAACTTTGGCTCCTTTCTTTGGCTCGATGGTGAGGTAGGCTCCGCTTTTGCTTCCCTTAAACAGCAACTCAAAATCCGGTATTTTGGAGGTGCCTACAACCCTTGCCCCTGGGCAGCGATAGCTCATCTGGTCAATGTTCAAGTTACTGCCGTAGGCGATGTAATATCTCTTTGTCATAATCTTTTCCTTTCGTTTTGGTTTAACTCCGGAAGGCTTACCCTTCTACTGCCGAAACCCCACTCAAGGGGCCGGCAGGAGGAGGCTAAGTCCTCGCTGGGGGTTTAGGCTCTTCCGAACCGGAAGGCTGCGTTTCCGCTAAGGTTGCGGGTTAAAATCTCGCGGGC
Organism: uncultured Succinivibrionaceae bacterium; assembly: GCA_900539665.1. Taxonomy (GTDB): domain Bacteria; phylum Pseudomonadota; class Gammaproteobacteria; order Enterobacterales; family Succinivibrionaceae; genus WG-1. Next base: position 17,260 of record UQCV01000002.1, read on the forward strand.
TGTTGCAAATTCCTCACCGATGAATCCGAGGCGCAGGAGCCAGGTTCTCATCGCAAACTTTGGATTTTCGTGCTGCTGTGGCTTAGGGCTTGCGGTTCTTACTTCCTTTGCCATCTCGCTTAAGGCCAGGCAAAGTTGAATGTAGCTCTTAAGCTGTCCGGCGTGGATGCCGTTCTGCTTTCCGCCTGCAGGTGCGTCAAACTGGAAAAGTCTGAACTCAACCGTGCCTTTGGTGAAGGTGGCGTGGAGGTTAAGCATTCTGTAGCGTGATGCGTTGTAATGGTGGTCTCTGCCGTAGTTTTCCCCCTGGCTGGTGTACCAGATGTCGCTAAGTTCTTCTTTTGTCTGTGGCTTCTTTTTGTTGAGCTCCTTAAGGAATCTTGGGTCTACCGTTCTGCAATATCTTGCCATGCGGTGCTGGTCAAGCTTCAGGGCTTCGGCTAAAAGGCTCTCGTGGCTTGCCATCAGGTTCGCAAGGTTGCGCAGAGTCTTTGCGGTGTGGTCTGCTGCTCCGATGTGGATGTGAACTCCGCATCCGCGGGTAGCGTCGCTCTTGGCTCCGGCCTTGCGCAGTCTTCTGCAAAGCTCCTGCAGGGTTTCGATGTCGCTGTAGTTCAAAATCGGGGTAACCATTTCGCACTTGTGGGCATCGTCGCCTGCGATGCTTACGTCCTTCTGGAACTTCCATTCGCGTCCCTCGGCGTCCCAGGCGCTAACCGTGCTGTAGCCGTTGCGGTAGGCGGTATCTTCAACCCTGTGGGTCCCGAAGAATTCTGCGGCAATTCTGGCTGCGTCCTTGCGGGTGATGCTGTTCATCTCAACTTCAACTCCAATTGTCTGGTTCATAAGGTTTGCAATCTGCTTTAAGGTTTTTTCTTTCATTTTTGTGCCTTCTTTTTGGTTAATGTTTGTTCGTTTTGTTGTGTGTATATTCACTCTGAAGGCACACTATAGCAACTTAATAATCGATTATATTTCGATATTTATTTTGTATATAAATCATTGATTTACTTGCTATTTTTGACGATTCTACATACGTCTTCTCCGAAGGCTACGCTAAGTCCTGAACCGTTATCCCAGCGGACCATAATCGAACCAATGTCATCAACTCCGGTGACGGTTCCGAGGGTTCCCGGAGGCGGAGCCTGCACATCATCCATTCTGATAAGTTCAACCCGTGTTCCTTTTGGAAATTCCATGCGAAGACGTTCTACTGTTTTTCTATTCGGAAACTTCATCGTTAACTTCCTCCTTGGTCTGTACAGTTTTAAAGGCTGAACTTCCATCAAGGTTGGAAAGTAGAATTTTGCGGCTCTTTTTAAACTCCTCACCGATAAAGCCTAAGCGCAGCAGGAAACATCTGAAGGCATACTTTTCATTGTCTACCTCCCTCACCCTTGCCGTGACTCGTTTCTGCTCTGTGCTCATTTTGCAGATGGCGGCAATGAACTGGGTGTAGGCCAGGGCACAGTCAGGAGCTGGATCAATGAACCATGGAAAGGAAATCCTGTCCTCTTGTATTTCAAAGGCAAGGTTATCAATGCCCAGTGCCTTGCGGATCAAATTTCCCTTGGCATCAAGGAGCTTCTGCAGGTTTCCGGTGTTTACCTTATCGGCAGGAATTTCAATGGTGAGGACATTCGGTTCTGGAACTTTAAGCTCTTTGTCTTCGGACTTGTCGGCGGTTCCATCAAAGCCTGCCTCGGCAAGTTCGTTTAAAAGATCACCCGGATCAACCTTATCGTCATAAACCAGATTGCCGTCCCTCGTTACGGTGAAATCGCCAATCTGATAGTTCATACTTGGGGTTCCCTGGTATTCAGCCTTAATTCCGGTAATCCTTGAAATAGCCTTGACCAGTTCCTTGCGCTCTGCGCCTTTGAGGTTAAATTCGATCTTCATCGTTATGTCTCCATGTTTGTGTTCGTTTTCGTTAGGGACATATTTGCTCTGTCAAAACACTATATCAAGTCAATTTACGCAATATGAGCAACTATATCTTGTGTTTTTGATTAAGTTTGCTCAGACTCAATTTCACCAGCCACTTCCGAATAGGCGTAGGTCAATCCATCCCTGATAACCGAAACACCACTAGAGTCCCCTACCTGCTCGATGTATCTCTTCACGATCACGTCGGCGTACTTCGGATCAAGCTCGATAGTGTGGCAGATACGTCCGGTCTGCTCGCAGGCAATCAGAGTGCTGCCTGAGCCGCCGAATGGATCAAGCACGATACAGTTAGTTAGGCTTGAGTTCATTATCGGATAGGCAATCAGAGCCACCGGCTTCATGGTCGGATGCTCACCGTTCTTTTTGGATTTTTCAAATTCCCAGATGGTAGTTTCCTTTCTGCCGGAATACCATTGATGCTTGCCGTTCTTCTTCCATCCAAAAAGGCAAGGTTCATGCTGCCACTGATAAGGAGAGCGACCAAGCACCAGGGATGGCTTCTTCCAAATACAGCAACCGGATAGATAAAAGCCTGCATCCGAGAATGCCTTACGGAAATTGAGCCCTTCGGTATCGGCATGGAATACATAAATCGAAGCATCATCAGCCATGGCTTTTTCCATGCCGGTAAAGGCATCAAACAGAAATTGGTAGAAGGAATCGTTGTCCAGATTATCGTTCTGTATTTTTCCGGCGGAGCCTTCATAGTTCACGTTGTATGGTGGATCGGTTACTATCAGGTTGGCCTTCTTTCCTGCCATGATGAGCTCGTAGCTTTCAGCCTTGGTGCTGTCTCCGCAGAGGAGTCGATGCTGGCCTAAGCACCATAAGTCGCCCTGCTTCGTGATGGTCGGTTTTTGAAGTTCGGCATCAACATCGAAGTCATCCTCCTTGATTCCGTCCTTAACGTCATCCTTGAAAAGTTCATCGAGCTCAGCAGGTTCAAAGCCGGTAAGGGATACATCAAAATCAACGCCTTGCAGGTCAGCTATCAAATCTGCCAGCTTATCGTTATCCCATTCACCGCTGATTTTATTGAGCGCGATGTTCAGAGCCTTTTCATGCTCCACGTCCATGTCGATGATGACGCAATCCACCTCGGTCATTCCTAAATCCTGGAGGACCTTAAGGCGCTGGTGGCCACCGACAACACAGCCGGTTCTACTGTTCCAGATCACCGGTTCAACATAGCCGAACTGCTCAATGGAGCGTTTCAGCTTTTCGTATTCCGGATCACCGGGTTTTAAATCCTTGCGGGGGTTGTAGTCCGCTGGAAGAAGTTCTGTAACTTTTTTCTTTTCGATCAGCATTGTGTGTTTATCCTTTTCTGCGGAGCAGCTGCTCCATCATGTCGTTAGGGTTGCCGCCCTCATAGTCAGTGGTGCAGTTTTGCTTAACAACGTCGTAAATTTCATACCAGAGCAGATTCGCGCTTTTCTGGTACTGCTGAGACATCGCCACAAACGGTGAGGTAATCACGCCTCCGGTGGTCGGGTGCTTGCCGAGCAGACCGTAGGAGCTGGTGGCCTCCTCGCACTGAATGTATCTGGCAAATGCCTGAGCATAGGCTTCAATAAGTCTTGGATTCACCAGTCGCTCACAGCCGCGCTCCTTGAGCCACAGCCATGTCTCTTTGAAAATCTCATCAGCGCCGAGAGGCTCTCCGTTTTTCTGCCGGGCTGACAGGTATTCACTCGGTTTCGGCATATCGAGACCTTCGAGCACAGCGCCTTCCAGCAAATCAACTGAATCAAGCTCTGATGGTGTAAGTGTCGGTAAGTCGTTATCCATGATTCTTACCGACTGACCTTTCTGAATTTTTTCTACGGCGGACAGAGGTTTATCTCCGGCACGGACTCGTCTGCCGCCACGGTTGGTACCGTCCTTGGCCATTATTTTTTCTCCTTGTTTGGGGGACCAGGGGTTAATACCCTGTTTGAATCGGCGTTTTTCTGCGTGGAGGGAGGGGCCCGAAGCTTTTCGACGGGGTTTTGGAGATTCTGACCGCCCCTGGGGGCCTTAAAGCGCGATAATCATCACTTGTTGGAAGCGTAATCCTTTACTTTTCTGCTCCATCTGTCGCCCATTTCACCGTGAATCCTGGCATGACAGGCTTTACATACAGCTTTTAGGTTGCTTATGTCGTGGGTTCCGCCCTGAGATAGCGGTTTTATGTGGTGGACAGCCTCGGTCGGTGTATATCTTCCTTCCGCAAGGCAGACCTCGCAGAAAGGGTGCTCCGAGGCATAAGTCTTTCTGATGAACGTCCATGCCTTTCCGTAGCGTTTTCTTGCCATTGGATCACGCTGATACTTCTCGTAGCGTCTTGCCTCAGTCTTTGCATGTTCCTCGCAGAACCTGCCGTCAGTGAGTTTCGGGCATCCGGGATAGGAACATGGTCTTTTTGGTTTTCTTGGCATTTCGTTTTTCCAATAAAAAAGGCCCTGCAACCGGATGGTGGCAGAGCCTGAAATGAAAAAACTCTGGGGGATTACCCTCAGAGCTTTTGTACCTCAACACCTCAAGGAAACCTCAAGGTTGTTTGTTTACTAAATCGACATTGTAATGATATAACAGGATTAAACTCTCATTCAATCACATTTACTCTCATTTACTCTCATTTTGCAAAATATTTTTAAAGCCTCACCGTGAAGGCGGTAAATATGCTGCGGAGAGTAATGCATGTCTTCCGAAATCTTATCCCAAGACTCGCAGAATATGTATCTCTTGACCAGCAGATCCTCGTAGTCATAATTCCCGATTTTATGAATCGCCCGGGTAATATCGCACTTCACCCCAACAAGATCTGCCATGGCATCACAAAGTTCCCTCTGCAGTTCAATGATTTTCTGCGTACAGTCCTCAAGCTTGTAACTCGGAGTGGTGCTCTTAGGCATATCGGAATAAGTAACAGTGCAGTTGTTCACCAGAGCCTTGTAATGCTCAATCTGATTTTTCAGAGTATTAACATGTCTTTCGAGGTTAATCCCTCTCATCAAAAAGTCTTTTGCGTTCATTTACACCTCCGCTTTAACCGCATCAATCAGTGCGTTCTGGGTTAATTCTTTTTTGTTCAAAGCCGTCAGAATCCTCTCGTCAATCGTTCCCTTCGTGATAATGTGCTGGATCACCACGGTGCCGGAGGTCTGCCCCTGTCTCCAGAGTCTTGCGTTGGTCTGCTGATACAGTTCCAGCGACCAGGTAAGACCGAACCACACCAGAGTGCTGCCGCCTGACTGAAGGTTTAAGCCATGTCCCGCTGATGCAGGATGAATCATGGCTACAGGAATCTTCCCGGCATTCCAGTCGATGATGTCCTGACTCGACTTAATCTCCCTCACCTTGAAACGCTTTCTGATCCTCTCAAGGTCATGCTTGAACCAGTAAGCCACAAGGATAGGATTGCCGTTGGCCGATTCGATAATGTCCTCCAGGGCATCAAGCTTTCTTTGGTGAAACTCCACGATATTCCTGTCATCATCGTAAATCGCACCGTTGGACAGCTGACTTAACTTGTTGGTAAGGGATGCCGCATTGGAAACCGTAATCTCACCTGCAGAAAGAGTCAGCACCAGTTCTGATTTCAGCTTTTCGTACTGCTTTCGCTCATCGTCAGACAGCACCACCTCGCATTGGGAGGAAATCAGTTCCGGCATGTTCAGATGGTCGGTACACTTCATGGAAATGGTGATGTCTGAAATTCTGCGGTAGATTTCTTCCTCAGCATCAGGTCTCGGCTTATAGGAAAACACCATCTGGCTGTTGCGCTTATCCGGCATAAAGAAAGCCTCTCTGTATCTCGTGATGAACTTTCCCAGGCGCTCACCCATGTCCAGCAGCCGGAACTCCGACCACAGATCCATCAGACCGTTTGAGGAGGGGGTACCGGTAAGACCTACAATGCGGTTTACCTTTGGTCTTACCTTCATCAGCGCCTTAAAACGCTTTACCGTGTGGTTCTTGAAGGAGGACAGTTCATCAATCACCACCATATCGAAATCGAAGTATCCGCTTTCCACCAGCCAGTCCACATTCTCACGGTTGATGATGGTGATGTCGGCATTCCTTTCCAGTGCCGCCCTGCGTTCTGCCGGAGTCCCTATCGCCACCGCATAAGTGAGATGCTTTAAATGTTCCCACTTGGCAACTTCCATCGGCCAACTGTCTCTGGCAACCCGCAGAGGTCCGATAACCAGAATCTTATGCACCTCGAAAGAATCAAACAGCAGATCAGCCATGGCCGTCAGTGAAATAACCGTTTTCCCGAGCCCCATATCGAGCAGTATGGCTGCCACAGGATGGGACTTTATGTACTCCACGGCATATTTCTGATAATTATGCGGTTTAAAGTTCATCAAGCATCTCTCCTATCTGTTCAATCCCGTCAATCACATACACTCTGAAACCTAACTCCTTCAGCATTCGGTGCCTTGCCATCTGCAGTGCTCTCGGATGCATCCCGGGAGCTTTTAGTTCGGCAAAGGCGCATACACCTTGAGGCAGCAGGAGCAGTCTGTCAGGCATTCCGGCAAACCCCGGTGATACGAACTTCGGCGCAATGCCTCCTCTGTCTTTCACGGCAGTTACCAGTTTCTGCTCAATCTGCTTTTCTGAATAACTCATCAACAAACTCCCGTGCAATAAATTGCTCTTTTCATTTTTAATCCTTTCAGTGGACAGAATGGACGGACAGCACCCGTTTTTCCTATTAATGCGTATATACGTATATTTAGGTGTGTAATACCTTCTAAAAGCACTTTTATCTCTATATAGAAGATCTTGTCCGTCCGTCCCTTAATAACTATTTTTTAACCATAAAACCTTTGGACACTTCCTGATGATCGGGACAAGCTACTTCTGACTTGTCCTGACATACAGTCTCTGTCTACCGTAGAAAGGCAGTTGTCTCCTGTCATTGGTACGCTCCCACCCTTTCAGCCGCTTCATCATGGCAGCGATGCTGTAGCTGTCTTTAGTCTGAATATCCTCGGGACGTTTGCCGAAACACTCGCACCAGATTTCAAGGTTCGATACCTCGGTACGCTGAACTGTGCCCTTCTGACGTGTAGTGTCGGAAGGATCAAGGATGTAACTCCTTCGTTCGTGGATATCCAGTGAGTTCCAGTTGTCAGGCAGTAAGGTATCAAGGTATTCCTGCAGCAGACCTTCACGGTCATCCTGCTCCATGGCAAGTCTCTGCTCCTCCTCCGCAAAGGACTCCAGATGCTGTGGCAGGTAAAGCTCCTGCCCGTTCTCGCACAGCACCTTCACCTCCGCCCAGATCTGCTCGACTATCTCCGGGGTTAAATCCCATGGCTTGTATCTACCCCTGCCTGTAACCTTCACGTTCCAGAATCTGCGGTTGCCCGTAATGTCTCTTAGGTAGCCGGTTTCACTGTTGGTGGTACCGAAGAAAAGACACTGTCTCGGATGCGTCACGGCACGTTTGGCGAATGCGGCACGATACTGATCGTCACGTCTGGAGATAAAGGCCTTAACCTTGTCGATATCGGCCTTTTTCATGCCCGCAAGTTCGCTTATTTCATGGAACCACACCCCCTGCAGTTTCTCGGCTGCGGTCTTGTCGTTCATGTCGAATATAGTCAGGCAGTCGGAATAAAACCCCATGCTCAGAATAAGAATGATGGTTGACTTGCCTATGCCCTGTGGACCGTTGAGGATTAAGATCTGATCGTACTTAATCCCGGGAACGTAGATTCTTTTGTACCCGGCACACAGATGGATGCGGGTAACCGTCCGGGTGTATTCGTTGTCCTCCGCTCCCAGGTAGTCAATCAGCAGTGTTTCAACGCGCTTGACTCCGTCCCACGGTTTCAGACTTTCAAACCGCAGCTTGATGGGATGATAACCTCTGTCATCCGCCACTTTGGTTACTGCAATGTTGAGGTTTCTGTCGGAAAAACAGCCGTAGTAATCCTCCAGGTAGCACACCAGATGTGCATCATCCACATCTCTCCAGAATCCCCCGGGATGTTTCCATGGAACATTCCCCACGATCTCAAGGTTATCTGCCAGCTGATTGAACCGGATACACTTGAGATTCTTATCCCTGGTAAGGATCAGCCGGAGGTTGTAGGTGCAGTTCTCCAGCTCGGTACTGCGGCTCTTGTATTTAAGTTTCTTTTTCCACTCATCGTCGCCTTCAATTTCCGGATCTGCGAAGTCGCTCTTTGCCTCCGCTATACGTTCATTGGCTAGAGCCACCCTCACTTCATCCTGCTGCATGGCAAAATCGCACATTGCCTTGAAGGATGCCTTTACGTCGAGATCCTTGAACAGACCGAGCCTTACTGCATCAAAGGCATTGCACAGGATCTGATATGCGGGATCTTTGGCATGAAAGGAAATAATGAACTTATCCTCGATGACAATTACACCGGCAGTGCTGCCGGAGCCGATCAGGTGATAGCGGTTATCACTCTGAGTTGCCTCATACTTATTTGCAAGAAAGGTATCAACCGCCTTGTTAATCGGGAAATAGACCCGGTTGAATACACCCACAATGCCGGTCTTGGTCAGAGGATCCTGAACCTGTTTTCCGGCATTCTCGTGAGGCTTTCTTTCCCTTGAAGATCTCGGAAGTTTCAGAGGATCCTGCCATTCCGGGTACTGAGCCAGAAACCTGTCGGGATCGAGCCATTCCTTTTCCACTTCCTTAAAGATGTATTCACCATCGCACGGAGTACTTGGCAGAAACATCAGTTGATTGACTCTGAAGGAACACTCGTCGAACTGCTCAATACCAAACTGCTGCGCCAGATATCTGGCTATAGCCTGAAACTCATCCGGGGTTACATCCCTTGTAAGAGGAATAACGACCCTTGCCCTGGGAGCCTTCGGTGTATGTCCGTGGGTGGTGTAAAGGAACGAGGTATAAGGAACCCTGTTTTCAAAGTCTTCAATAAAGCCCTGTTCAAGCATGTCACCATCAAGCATTATGGCGGATCGGCTTTTGACCTTATCTATCTGTCTGATCCCGTCAATAAGCACACCTGCAACAATACCGCCGTGGTCTTTGGCTTCAGTCTTTTCGTCACGGCTCATATGAGCATACTGGGCAACCGTCTCCGAAGTACGGTAGGTTTTTCTGAACCTGTCTTTCAGCTCTCCGTACCCGGAGGTCTGATTTGCCCATTTATAAGCCTTGCAGCTGTTGGCGCAGGCTATATTAAGTTTTCTCATTAAATCTCCTTCATCTTAGTCATTAACCTTAAGGCACTGGTCATGGATGACATCACTGGCAAAGTTGAGAGCCTTTCTGACTGCATCAACCCCGTCATCACCGCTGGCGGCAATTTCAAAGCCGACCACTTTTTTCTTTTCGTTGATTACCGGAAGAAAGCAGAAATCACCGCCAAGGCTTTCAAGCGAAACATAGGCTCTGCCCCCTCTGCGACGTTCCTTTCCTCCCTTAAATCCTGTGGTTCCCGCCTCAATGCGAAGTCCGGTTGTCTTACGTTCAAAGGTCTTAAACAAGACCCCGTTTATACACGCCTGTTTTTCTTTAACTGCGTACATTCAAGTTCTCCTGATAGACATAAAAAAATCCTCGAGGGTGGCTTTTCCGCCCTCTTAATCTCTAATGCCCAGAAGTACCCCGCTTTTACAAAAAATCTTTAAAAAATTTCCAACAGTCTTCTTCCTCTATTTCCAGGCATAAAAAGATGTTTGTAAAAACCGCCGGGTTCTGGGCATTAGGCAGTGAAGGCACAGAAAACCGCTACTGAAAAAAGTTAAAAATTTTTTGTAAAAGCCACCCGGTTCTGGGCATTAGGTAGTGAAAGCGCAGAAAACCGCTGCTGAAAAAAAGTTAAAAATTTTTTGTAAAAGCAGTCCGGTTCTGGGCATTAGGTAGTGAAGGCGCAGAAAACCGCTGCTGAAAAAAAGTTAAAAATTTTTTGTAAAAGCAATCCGGTTCTGGGCATTAGGTAGTGAGGGCACTTAAAAACCGCCCCGCTGAAATTGAAACAAACTTATGAGGTCAATCCCATGAAAAAGAAAGACATTACTGTTCTTATCGATGGATTCCGCAGGCTGAGCGCGGATGCCGCTGAAATAGCTGAACTGCTTTCAGGTACGGAAACCACTTCTAAAAAGACAGTTGAAGTTCAGGCTGAACCCGAAACTCCGGCTCCCGCTGCCGAGGAAACTCCGGCCAAGGTTTACACCTTCGAGGAAGTACGAGGCATTCTCTCCGACAAGGCCAGATCCGGTTTCAGAGCCGAGGTTAAGGCACTGCTCACCTCTCATGGTGTAAAGCAGTTATCCGACATCACCGATCCTACTGTATTTGCAGAGCTGGTAGCTGAAGCGGAGGTACTGGGTAATGGCTAAACACGCTTATCTGTCAGCGTCAGCCAGTCACCGCTGGTTAGCCTGTCCCCCGAGTGCAAAGCTCTGCGCTGAACTTGAAGATCAGTCAAGCCCGTATGCACAGCAGGGAACAGACGCTCACGAACTCTGTGAGTATCTGGTGACTAAGGCTCTTGGACGCGATGCAAGTGATCCGACTCCGCACCTCTCCTTCTATGACGCAGAAATGCAGGAGGCCGCTGATGGCTACTGCGGCTTTGTCATGGAGCAGGTTTCGGCTACGAAGGAACACTGTTCAGATCCGCTGGTATGCGTTGAGCAGAGACTCGACTTCTCCAGATGGGTAAAGGACGGATTCGGTACCGGAGACTGCGTGATTGTGGCAGATGATTTGCTGCACATCATCGATCTGAAATACGGTGTCGGTGTTCTTGTAACGGCATCCGGTGAAGACGGTACCGGGAACAGTCAGCTTAAATGCTATGCCCTGGGTGCTCTTGATACCTTCGGTGCTCTTTATGACATCAGGCGCATCAGACTCAGCATCTATCAGCCAAGACGCGACAACGTTGACACCTTCGATATGTCTGCCGACGAACTGCTGAAATGGGCTGATGAGGTACTGAAACCGACTGCCGAGCTGGCTTATGAAGGCGGTGGAGAGTTCCATGCCGGAGATCACTGTCAGTTCTGCAAGCTTAAGGCTACCTGCAGAGCCAGAGCTGAATACAGCATGGAGCTGGCGAAGTACGACTTTGCCGATGCCCCGACGCTGGACAGCACCGAGATTGCGGCAATTCTGCCCCAGATAGACTCTCTGGTCTCATGGGCAGACGACATCAAAGCCTATGCACTTGAGCAGGCTTTATCCGGTGTCCGTTATCCGCACTTCAAACTGGTGGAAGGCAGAAGTATTCGCAAATACACCGACGAAAATGAGGTGGCAAAGGTCGTACAGAATGCCGGGTACGATCCGTTTGAGAAAAAGCTCCTGGGAATCACTTCGATGACCAGGCAGTTAGGCAAAAAGAAGTTCGAAGAACTGTTGAGTGGGCTTGTTATCAAGCCCGTTGGTAAACCTGTGCTTGTTTCAGACACGGATCCCCGTCCTGAATTCAACACTGCTAAATCTGATTTTAATGATAAGGAAATTTAATTATGGCCAATACAGCTAAAACCCCTACTAAAGTAATTACCGGTCCTAAGACCATCTTCTCTTACCTTAACGTTAACGAGCCTAAGGTTCCTATGGGCGGCGGAACTCCGAAGTACAGCGTTTCGCTGATCATTCCTAAGTCCGACACCGTGACCGTCAACAAGATCAAGGCCGCCATCAAGGCTGCCTACGATGAAGGTCAGTCCAAGCTCAAGGGCAACTCCAAGTTCGTTCCGGATCTTGATGCACTTAAGACTCCGCTGCGTGACGGTGATAAGGATCGTAAGGGTGATCCTGCATATGCCAACTCCTACTTCGTGAACGCCAACAGCACCACCAAGCCTGGTGTGGTTGATGCAGATCGACAGGACATCATCGATACCTCTGAGCTTTACTCCGGTATCGTCGGCAGAGCATCCATCAACTTTTACGCCTACAACTCCAACGGCAACAAGGGTATCGCCTGCGGTCTCAACAATCTGCAGAAACTCGCTGATGGTACCCCGCTTGGCGGTCACAGCCGTGCCGAGGATGACTTCGCAGATCTTGATGATGAAGACGATGAGGATTTCTTAGGTTAATCCGGTAATTTCTGATAATCCTGGCGGTGGGCATGCCTGCCGCCTTTATGACAAGAGGTGTAAATATGGATATTGATTTTATGCAACTTGCATTGATGTACGCACTGTTCTTTTCTTTTGCCTTTCTTGGAGCAGGTATTGCCCATCTCATCACGATGGCACTCAGGAAGTTCAGAGGCAGACAATCCGGAGGTACAGACAGATGGAATGCGGACTGACTCCCGAAGAAATTTCACTTATGAAGTTTGCCTTCGGATTTGTTATCGGAACCGTGCTCGGCATCATCACCGGCAATCTGGTTGATCTGGTGAGATACCTGTGGAACAGACGATTACACCGTAAATAGATGTATCAGGGGCGACGGTTTATCTGCCGCCCTTTTTTAATGAGGATTGGAATTATGAAAATAGAATCGCTCAGCGTGGATTTGGAAACCCGGAGCAGCATAGACATTACAAAGGCTGGAGTCTACAAGTATGCTGAATCACCTGATTTCGACATTCTGCTTTTTGGGGTTTCCGTTAACGGAGGTCCCGTTGCCGTATATGATCTTGCCACCGGAGACAAAGTACCGGAGGAAATCATCGCCGCCCTGTCGGATGATTCCGTTACCAAGTGGGCCTATAACGCCTCCTTTGAAAGAGTCACTTTGTCAGTATGGCTGAGACGGAATTATCCACAGCACTTTTCCACATACAGCATTGAGGGAGATCCGGTTCAGAAGTATTTAGATCCGGCAGCATGGAAATGTACCCTGGTATGGGCAGCCTATAATGGACTCCCCCTTTCACTCGATAAAGTTGGTGCCGTACTTGGCTTTGAGGAGCAGAAACTCAAGGAAGGAAAGGAACTCATCCGTTACTTCTGTATGCCGAGCCGAACAGCCGGTCGTAAGTGGAATCTGCCGGAGCACGCACCGGAGAAGTGGGAACTGTTCAAGAAATACAACCGACGTGACGTTGAGGTTGAAATGCAGATCCAGCAAAGGCTGAAGAATTACCAGGTACCGGACTTCGTCTGGGATGAGTATCACCTGGATCAGGAAATAAACGACCGCGGCATCATGATTGATAGACAGCTCGTAGAACAGGCTATCAGAATTGATGAACAGACCAAAAAAGACCTTATGGCAAGAATGCAGAAACTCACCGGACTCGATAACCCGAACTCAGTCATGCAACTTAAAGGTTATCTGGCAGACAACGGTCTGGAAACTGAAACTCTTGGTAAAAAAGATATTGCCGCCCTGCTTAAGTCCGTCCCGGCAGATATGGCAGAGGTACTTGAACTCCGGCTGCGGCTTGCCAAATCATCAGTTAAGAAGTACCAGGCAATGCAGAATGCTGTATGCAATGACGGCCGCTGCCACGGAATGTTTCAGTTTTACGGGGCTAACCGCTCTGGTCGATGGTGTCTTACAGGAGATCACGAGGTCCTTACCCCAGATGGCTGGCAGAGACTTGATGCATGGAAAGGAGGATCAATCGCTTGCTGGAACTCAACCTCTGCGGCAGTGTCTTTTCAGCTTGCCGAGCAAGTTTCCTTTGACTACACAGGACCAATGTACACCTACCACGATGGCAGAATCGATCAGTGCTCCACACCAGATCACAAGATGTGTGTTCAACGCAGATGCGGCTCTCCATGGACGGACATGACAGTTGAGGAAATGGCAACCTGTCGCCCTAGCATTCCGATGCACGGCTACAGATATCATCGAGGTTGTGCTAACCCTGTATGGTTACGCGTTCTGATAATGACTCAGGCAGATGGACATTACACAGCCGATGGTTCTGTCAGATACCATTTCAAAAAACAGAGAAAGATTGAACGTTGTAAACACCTTTTGAGAAAGGCTGAAATATCGTTTATAACATCCGAGCAAAAAGATACAACAGTCATCACCGTTCATGCCAGGGCTGTGCCTCTGTGGCTCAGAGAGTTCAGAACCAAGACTTTCGGCTTCTGGCTACTTGATGAGAATCCTGACATTTTCTTTGATGAATTGCCGAATTGGGATGGCTATTATGCCGCTCCAAACAGCATCCAATATTCCACATGTAACAGGCAGAATGCCGATATTGTTCAGGCTTTGGCACACATGTCTGGGAGATGTGCATCGATGCGAGTAAAAAAGCATAACGAAAAGAATGCCAATTGGCATGATGCCTATATTGTGGATATCTGGCTAACCCCGGGGGACAGCCATGAAATCAGAGTGAAACCAACGATAACTGACTTTAGCGGAAAGGTTTATTGTGCCGTCTCCCAGACTGGTTATTTTTTGGTACGCCGAGGAGGGAAAGTATGGGTTACAGGAAACAGCGGACGCCTTGTGCAATTGCAAAATCTGCCTCAGAACCATATGTCAGATTTGGAACAGGCTCGTGATTTGGTGAAAGCCGGTGACTATGAAATGCTAAATATGCTGTATGATTCCGTTCCGAATGTTCTATCAGAGTTAATCCGTACAGCTTTCATCCCACGTCCCGGTTACAAGTTTATCGTCAGCGACTTCAGTGCCATTGAAGCAAGAGTGTTGAGTCACCTGGCAGGCGAACAATGGCGAACAGATGTATTCCGCAATGGCGGTGATATTTACTGCGCCAGCGCCAGCCAGATGTTCCACGTTCCCGTAGAAAAGCACGGAGCCAACAGCCATTTAAGGCAGAAAGGCAAAATAGCGGAACTCGCCCTTGGTTACGGCGGCTCTGTCGGAGCACTTAAAGCCATGGGAGCACTCGATATGGGGTTATCCGAGGATGAACTGCAACCGCTGGTTAATATGTGGAGGAACTCAAATCCGAACATAGTGTCTTTTTGGTGGCAGATAGATAATGCAGTAAAGACCGCCATTCAGTTGCACACCACTGAGAAAGTCGGCTGTCTGGAATTTACCGTTAAGAACGGCATGCTGTTCATTACTCTCCCTTCAGGCAGAAAGCTAGCCTACGTTCAGCCCCGTATCGGCATGAACCAGTTCGGTGGAGAAAGCGTCACTTATATGGGGGTTGATGCCACCAAGAAATGGAGCCGAATCGAGAGCTACGGACCAAAGTTTGTAGAAAACATCGTTCAGGCTGTCAGCCGGGACATTCTTGCCTATGCCATGCAAACTCTTAAACACTGCTTCATAGTCGGCCACGTTCATGACGAACTCATCATAGAATGCTCTGAAAAGGTCTCTCTTAAAGCCGTCTGCGAGCAGATGGGCAGAACACCTGAGTGGATTCCGTGGTTGGTTCTCAGAGCTGATGGGTATGAAACAATGTATTACAAAAAATAACAAAGGACAAAAAGTATTAGATTTACACCTCTACAGTAGAAAAAATTATGATTAAGTGTAATAATTACATAATTGTCTATTGCTGGAGGTATTTGTTATGGCATTTTATGATGAGCAACATCAAAGGGAAATAGCAAACATAGAACGAGTATGGAGCAATCTTCAAGAACTTAGTCAATTGGCTCGTATGTACGGGATTAATGATATTTTTCAAGATAATGGAGCGAAAATACTTCAACAGCTTATCTATCTTAAAATGAAGCTTCTGCCTGGCCGAGAAGGAAATGACTGTATTTCTGATAGTGGCACCGAATGGGAAATGAAATCCATAAACCTAGAAACATCTGCAACAGGATTTAGCACCAATCATCACACAAACCACGATATTATTAACAAATACCGTCAAGTTCCTTGGTCATTTGCAATATACTACGGGATTAATCTTAACGAGATATACGTAATGACTCCTCAAATGTTAGAACCTCTTTTTAAACACTGGGAAGAAAAACTTCTAACAATGAGCCATTTAAATAATCCAAAGATCCCCGTAGCTTTCGTACGCAGTAGTGGTATTCGAGTCTATCCTATTGACAAAACAAATCCTATTGACCCAGATTCTATAAACATTAGATACTACTAATCAGCGTAAGCACAGATTATTCTGTGCTTATTTATAGCTCAATATCGCCCCCATTATTTATTTTTTTGTAGTATATCTCAGCACTATCTTCGTCTTTAACAAATCTAAATACAGAACTGGCTACATACTCTTCAGATAGTTCAAATGTAAGCCACCGTCGGTTATGCCTTTCTGCAACCATTCCAGTTGTATTGCTTCCACCAAAAATGTCAACAACCAAATCTCCTTCTTCAGTCAAAAACTTTATAAAGAATTCAGGAAGTGCTGCAGGGTAACGCGCTGGGTGCCCCTTAACTCCACATCTTTTACAATAGCGCAAGTACTGACTGTTACTTTCGCTATTTGGTATTTGAAGCATATTTGATGGGATAGCGCCCCCATTATTAGTTGTCCATGAGGATATAGTCAAAACATGCCCTGAAGGCCTTTCAACACTATCTCCTTTAATATAATTTTCTGGATGATCAACCAAGTTTTGCATTCTACCAGAATAAGGAACAAGCACATTCTTAACATTAGCCTTACACAACTTTGGATTCTTGCAAAACCACCATACAGTATTAACAGATGTTTTAGCTCTAAGCTTACGTTTATTCACCCACTCTATTGGCGCAGGAAGAGCTGACGGATTATGCCAATAAAACGGTTGAGCCAATTTAAAACCTATTTCGTCGACCATTTTAATTAAAGTTCTAAACTGGTATAAACTATATGATGGCTCCCCTTTTTCATAAGCTCCACCAATATCAATTACAAAACTACCATCGTCACGCAATTTATTAAATGAAACTTTCCCAAATTCGCACAGCCAATCTACATAACTATCCTGATCTTCATTACCATAGGATTTTTTCCTTTGAAGAGCAAAAGGAGGACTTGTTACTATCAAGTTTATGCTGTTATCAGGCAATTTGCTTAATTCAGAGAGAGAATCACCGCAAATACATTGGCCTAATTTTGTTTTATACCCACTCATTTTTCACATATTCCTTATGGATTTTACATAGTTCTCCAATGAAGTTTTCAATTATAAAAGTTTTTATTATTTCAACATCTAGCTTTTTGACGCCAAATAATGTTCTCAATTATCAAATTAGCAGCCAAAACTCATATATGTTGCAACGGACTTGTTGTAAGATAAGTTTAATCAATTGTACCTTTCGAAGTGATATTAGATTACTATCAGAGAAGAAATCAACCCCTAATATTCTGTTTTCTCAAAAATTTAACAATCTGAAAATATTCAAAGCTGGGCTCATTCTGTGAATGATCCCATAGACTCGAAATGATCTCAAAATTACTATCAGAAGACAGTTGTTTACTAAACTGTTTAAAATGTTCTCTACCGGCCAATCCAATGATCAGCATAGTCCACTTCTTTATCGAAGAAACATTTGTAGAAAAATACATATCCAATACAGCTTTACTATCTAAAACAGTATCCTTTAAAATATTGAGGATTAGCTCCCCTGTACGATCGGAATCAATCATATTAATTAACAATGTTGTATAATCTTTACGCATGTTTTCTTCTATATTTGCTAAAGCATGTGACGACAGCATCTGATTTTCGTTCAGAGCAAGTAAAACGAGCTTTTTTAATGTTTTTTCATTAACACAAATGCCCCAGGCTGCCGCAGCCCGGATTTCTTCTGTCAACGAAGTGTTTTCAGCCATTTCAATCAATATATTAGTTGCTTTATTAAACATTTGAAGTTCACTAAGAATTAAAACAAATTCTAATATATACTCACTTGACTGAAGTGAACTTGCATATTCATAGAAATTGTCCCATACAACTTCGTCTAATCTTATCAGAGAGGAGTATGCCTCAAGAATAATTCTCGGATCCTTTTCTCTCTCAATAAGAGAGTATAACTCTGCTACACTTCTATCATTTTTACCTAAATATCCAATCGCCTTCACACCAGCATAACGGATTTCTGTGTTTTTACTATTGATGTCATAAAAAAAATCATACTGATAATCATCACATGTTAGCTGTTCCTTCTGAGGCAACACTCCAGCAATAATAGTATCCTGGGCTCCGAACTTATCACCTGGTTTGCAGTATATATACATACCACTGTCTTTAGCATAAGAATATGTATATTTGCCGCCATCATCGTAATGTACTACGACCCTGATTTTCGCCAAATTTAAATCTTCAAATACACCTGTAACAACACCGGATTTTTTAGGGACCGTAGTTTTCCATGTGCGATCTTTTTCCGAACCTTCTGAAGCAGACTTTGCATTTCCTAGTTTACTCTTTAGAATTGTATCTCTAAGACTTTTAGTAGAAAAAACGTTGATACATTGACTTGGCTTCCAATCATCGTCTTTTTTACCACATTGTACAAAAGCAATGAGGTCCTCATCGCGTAATCCAGCATCCCATCTTCTATCAGGATTGTTCTCATTATCAGACATTTTTACTTCTAATTTTGTTTTTGCACGGGATTCAATTCTTTTACCACACCGTAAACAAATTAAGTCAGGAAGACGAAGTCTTTTAATTTTTGTACTCCATATTTTATTACTTGTGCTATATCGTTCTAGCTCAATTATTCTATGACCTGAAGCATTCAACGTTAAAACAACAGCTTTTGACGAAGTTGCGCCCATACTAATTTTCTCTAAAAAGCTCCAATCTGATTTGAAATTCATAAATATTCCTTATTTTTTGCATAAAATAATCTACATTAGTCCTAGATACCAATAGAAGAGTAACACAAAATAAAAGACTTAATCGTCAAAAACTATGATTCAAACAATTCTGGAATATTATTCAAAACTAGCAGAGCTTCTCTTCTAACGCCAGTACTCGAACAGTCAAATATTAATGTATTAATTTTTACACCCTCATCAGTTCTTACAATATACACATCTTCATGCTTTTGGATATATGACGCCACCTCTGATGAAAACCCATTTTTCTGCAACAAAATACAGATTTTATTAGTAGTTCCATACTCAACATACTCATACCAATCATTTGTAAGAAAATCACGATGACGATATTTCTTCAACTCTGTAGAAAAGCGCATAAAATAGTTAGATAACCTGAAGAGAATAATGTCATTTACATTATTCAATGTCTCTTCAATGACTTTATTACGATGCTCTTGACCATTATCAAACGGAATTGCTTTTCTGTTGATATTAATGTTCTTACCTACCTTGAATGAGATCGCCTGATCAATAAGATACTTAATCCCTTTTCCACTAAGCCATTGGGTGAGCAAAATTGCATAAAATCTCAGCTTTGTATGTTTGCCATTTTTTACCTGGCCAAGTGTACTTGTTTCGTACGTTTCCCAATCAAACACATCACATAATTTTTCGAGAAAATTTAGCGTGTCTTGAAAGTCAACATACCCTGACAATAAATTTACCTTCGGATAATCTAAGCCGTCAGCTATTGCTTTAACCAAACGAGAAACCTGATCAACATTAACATTAATATCATCATCTGGTTCATTCTTATGATGTGTAAAAAATTCTCGAATAATTGAAATATCATTAGCCGTTAGAACAGTTTCAAATTCTCTGATTACACGCCCCTTTCTCCCAAGCATGATGTCGCGGAGTAAAATGTTAGCTATTTTCCGCATTAACGAATATTCTTCGTTTGTTTGTTTATCTATCTTCTTTAACTTTGTTTGCCCTTTTTTCAAACAATCAACTACGTATTCTTTCTCTCTGTCTGAGATCGTAGTAATTGATAGCTTCTGTGGCTCAACATCCTTTTTAAGGAGTGATACATAATTATTTGGAAAAACCCTACCACCAGGTAAGCACATTAAAAATACATTACCATAAAGTTTATAGTTAAGCCTGCCAACGCGTCCTATTAGATTTCTAAATTCAACTGACGACATGGGAGATAAACCATTTTTGTAATCAGTTATAAATAAATTGTCAGCCGGTAGATTAACACCTTCTAATAAAGTACTGGTGCAAAATATCGTGTGTATGCCACCATACTTTTTTCGGAAAAGTTCTTCTATACGCAATCGAATATTCGTAGGCAAATAACCAATATGATATGCAACGCCCTTCTCTACTGTCTTAGCTAGATAATAATCCTCGTGTATCTGGTCTCTAATTTCTTCAGCCAAAGTCCGCAATTCGGGATCTTCTTGTCCATGTATCCCCTCAGCATATTCACGCGCAAAGTCGACAACTTTAACTTTTGCATTACAGTAAACAAGATTTTTCTTTCCCACTCCAAGTTCTTTTACAAACGAGGAAAATGTCCTGTTGGTTTCAATAGATTCTACTATCTGAATACTCTGAGTTAAACTGTTGTAATAACCGAGATGGTTTGATTGGAGATCAATCAAAAATTTTTCCTGACTTACTGGTGTGAAAGACGATGCCATACACCCTCTTTTACCTTCAACGCTGTTTGGAATCAATTCTAAATAAACGTCGGGATTAGGTATATTTGGAGAGGCAAACACCACATTAGGACGATGTTCACCTCGATTGAGCATTCCTACAATCTGATAGTAAAATACGCTTCGACCATTCTTTTCAGAAATGTTCTGAGCTTCATCGATAAACAAATAATGAATGGGAATATCAGGGAAACCAATCAGTTGATACATCAACCTTTCGGGAGTCATTACGAAGATATAACGATGGGCATTTTTATCTTGAAGAATCGTAGCACCTGCCGAAACGACAATTCTGCAGTCATATTTCTTAAGAGTGGTTCCTAGCTTATCGGCAAGTTCCTTCGAAACCTCATTTATTAAAGCTTTTGTCGGCACGATAATCGCAAAATTACAATCTGCATTCTTCTTTATTCTCTCACGGATAAAAGTTCTCATTACAAACGATTTACCCATCGAAGTTGGGCCTGAATAACTAAAAAAAGCATCCCTTGTCATATGTTCAAAGGCATCTTTCTGAGAACGTAAAAAATAATGATTCTCTTCCGAGGGGATTCGAAGATAATCCTTTGAGATTTCAGTCGACAATCTGTCAAATAAATTTGATTCAATAAAACCAGGTACGCTATGACTAATGCCTAGATAATTGCTAGTATTTGATAACACAGAGCCCATAACGTAGCGAATCTGCTCATTATTTGGCATTGTTGCATCCAAAAGGATAATAAGTTCCTGCGCTAAAGAATGATGTTGTTCTGAAAATTCTGTTCCTGCTGATTTAGATAATAAATCCGCAAATCGAAGTGCATCATCGATATCAACAGTTTTATGAGAAGGATTTTCAATTCGAAATACTTTAAAAAAATAGTTATTGAGCAGGGAATCATAGATTTCCTTCAAATATCCATTTTTTTCAATACCTGTAAAAATTGATTGCCCAAGAGATACTTTATTCTCATTCATTATTAGGTACCTCATAACAACAATTCATTCATGATCTGTTTTTTGTCATTTTCTACATTATTAAACGGCAAAAAATAAAAATAGTACGAATGCATACCTAATTTCAAAGCTGCAGCTTTTTCCTCAATGTACGGAAGCATTTCTGCAATATCAGATTTAATCCGTTCTACTGCATTTCGACGAAAAGCTTCATTATCATCATCTTGCAAATCTAAGGAATAACCAATAAAGACACCAAACGCCATATCAGGTGCAGATTGGCGATTCTTGTTAGGTATAAGAATCTGACGTAGCCAAGCAGTAGTATCTTTGTCGAAAGAATGGTTGAACAATGCGTTATCAACCATTTCCATCTCACAAGCTTTTCTCGATTTAATAGCCGATATCACATTAAACGCCGAATCTATACCATCTGACAAATGACCACTTAAGCTGGAGGCTCCGAATACCAATTGAAAACTTATATTCCCACCAACTCTACGCTTAAGCAGATGTACGCTATCACTCTTGCTTTGAAAATGGCTAGAGGATGTATTTATCTCAACTTTACTTAGCAATTTTGGTGCATGAAGTCCCCCTTCCATAAATGTAAAGAGTAGCATTTCTCCTAATTCATTGCCGGTGCCTTTCTGACCGGGCTGACCATTTGCCTTCATTAGTTTGAGAGCTTTTGCCCCAATGTTCCTAACTTTATTTTTGTTATAGAAATCTTGTATTTGAGCCCTAGAATATACATACATTCCAACACTATCTAACAGGTATTCGTTTAAAGCCGTGTAATCGAAAGCCGAATCTGATATGTCTAAATAATATAAATTTATTTCACATTTATTTTTTAATTCTAAGTTTCTTTTATTTTCAATTTTATGGAATACGACATCAAAATCGCCTCCATCCAAAGTACAAACCAACTCTTCCGATTTAACAACTACCGATGACTGAATGGTGATGGTATTACGACTTTTTTCAAAACTATCGACATAAGTCTTATTTACTTGCGCGATTGTGGCTTTGCCTGATTTGTTCTCAACTGCCGTTACTGTATACATAAGAATATTGCTTAAGAACTCAGCAGGATCGAATGTGGTCAAATTTTTAAGTTCTTCAAAACGCATACTCCCAATTAGACAGTCATCCTCACTAATACTAGAAAGTGCTATATCTTTCAAAGCAAGTAAGGCAAGCGGAATCTTTTCATGTGTCAACAAGGGAATAACATATTCTTGTATTTTTCCAACAACTGTTTCAGGCTTAATAGATTGAGAAATTTTGATAACGTGTGCTGGAGATAGATTATCAGTGCACGAGTTCAGTTTACTAACAGCACTATGGTCAACCTCTAACATATCACCGTACTGTTCATTAACCACCTTCACAAGAGTTCCGCAAAGTACGCTATTAGAAATTTTAGGCTTTGAACAGCATTTTAATATTCTAAGTAGTGCAGCAAAACAAAGAACCAACTATAAAATCCCCTCTTAATTGTTTTCATCACTTACAAAATCTACAAGATCACCTATATTACAGTTTAACTTTTCACAAATTCTCCCAAGAACATCTAGGCTCACAGCCTCACCTCTCCCCATTTTTGCAATCGTAGCGGAGTTAATTTTTGTTAATTCCATAAGATCTTTTTTCATCATATTCTTATCAATTAACAACTTCCAAAGTTTTTTGTAGCTGTACGCCATAAAGTTAACTCCAATCCAGAACATTATTTCTTACACAAGGCAATAACACTTCTATTGTCACCGTATCACACAACCATAGTTCTTACAACAAAAACATTGAATTTATAAACAAGAACTTTAAAAACACAAAGTTTTTGGCATAACCAAGACACCAATTTTTTTTCCAAGTTATTTCCAAGTTTTTTCCATGTTATCCCAAAACCCTAATTTCTAAAATGTTCACATAAAGATTTCATGCCTTGAGCACGGCATTAAAAGGCTCTCTCTGAAGATAGTACACCTTCTTCACGGCCGTGAGGTGAGTTTCGTTGCTATCGGATGAGGTGTTTGTAACTTAAGAGTGCCAGCTCAACGAAACGGCTGGACACCCGGTGAAGCGGATCATTCCGCAGAGGTGTCCATCTATGTACATAGCTACTGGCAGCCATGAGGGGCGACTCTGCTTCGGTTTTTTCAACCGCCTAGCAAGGAGTCAAACCCATGGCAAAAAATGTAAAGGGTAATTGTGCCCAAAGTAAATCTAAAGGACGAATTAACGACAAAGGAAAACAAGTATATGACGCTCCTATCAGAATTGTTAATCAGAAAGATCTCAGAAACTACGGTATTATGTGGAAGGACTGCGAAACTTTATACGTCGGAGGAATCGAACCAATGAACGTGTATATGTATGAGACCGACGATCCTAAGTTGGCAGATTATTTCTGGAAAGAAATCAACGTTGAACATCACAGAAACTGCCGGAGCACCCGCTGCATTGTTCCTGGTACACTGAAACCTCTTATCGTATGCCCCGAATGTAATAAGTGCTCAGAATGCCCTTATGGCAGAAAGCCTGAAGAGCGTCAGCCCAGGGTCATCAATTATGACGTTCCGGAAGAACTTATGAGCAATGAAGGTGAGGAATTTTCAGTAATGAACGAAGCTGAAAGTGAGATGTTTTATAATGAGCTGATTGCTGCCATGAACAGGAAAAATCCGCTTATAGCAGAAGTGTTTGTCAGGTTTCACACCTACGACCTCAGTGCTCCGGAAATTGCAGCAGAACTTGGGATAGATAAACGAGCTGTGTACTATCTGAAGGAACAGGGTGAGCAAATCAGAGATAAGATGGTGAACCTGTAAACAGGTATCCTCTTTAAGTTTAAGGCGGTGTCGCGCGGTTAGGAACTGCGGCACCGTTGATAACTTTAATGAGGATTAATAGTGGATAATGTATATTCAACGCCTAATATAATCTCATCTATGGTCGTCAGCATTGGATCTAATATGCAATTTATGAAAAAGTTTGGCGGTTTTAATTAATGCTTGTTTTACAATAGCTTCAAAATCTTCTTTATCATATATCCCTTTATCAAGTTTATTATGGGCATCAACAAGCTTTGCCAAGCAATTGTTGATAATTGTATTATCATCATCTAAATTACCGACATATTTACCTTGAAATTCGTCGTAGTCACTCTTATACTTAGGGAAACGGAAAAATTGATACTTCACATCCACCTCATCAAACATTGTTTGGTTTCCAAGTCGTGCATGCACAAGCCCCATCTCAGCACTCTTTTTTTCATCTTGAGATAACTCGTATTCGTCAACATCTGTATAATGTTTAGGCTTTTTCTCTTTTATGGTTTCTTCTTTAATATCAATTCTTCTATCATTGAGCAGTATGGACAAAAATTCGCATATTTCATAATTTGAACGTACTTTTCGTCCCATCAAGAAATCAACTGAAACACCGAAATAATCAGCGATATGTTTAATCTGCTCTAAAGAAAAAAAATTTGAACCATTTTCAATTTTCAGACATTTACTAACCTCAGATTCACTCATCCCAACGATCTCACCTAAATCTTTGTTGTCAAAGCTATAGGATGGCGTTAGAAATGTAGGTGCTAGTGGGATCCCTTCTGAATCTACAGTGGGCTCTTCAATTTTCTGACAAACAACATTATCCATCAATATGCGAATATTCTTTATAATAATGTTTTCTGTATCTGATTTTGCAGAATGCTTCATCCCGACTAATTCATCTACAGAGCAGTCAAATAATTTAGCTAACTTACACACCTGATCAATACTAAAGCATCTTGTTACGTCATTTATGCATTTTGAAAAATTTGATTGGTTCATATCGATATCAACTGCTATTTGACTTGCACTTTTTTTTGAATTGCGAACTAATCCATTTACATTGTTCTTAAGATTTTGAACATAAACACTAACTTCTTTTTGATTAGCTGTCATTGTTTTAATATTCCTTTACGACCTTATAATATTCCTTTAAATTCCTTGCTGTGTCTAAACTGCATATGATATTCTATATCAACATCGGCGTGATGTAAATACTTATGATTTTCTACTTTCATGAGCTACAAGTAACAGGAGTAAATAATGACTTACTATAAAAAGAAAAAGATGCTCTCCTATATGGAGGGACTGCTCGAGGAGTACTTTAACCCCGAAACCGATCCTAGAATTCCTCTTTTAGACGAAATTGATGAACTGGAAAATATGGTTCCATATGAATTAAGAGAGCGTTTTATCGATGACGATGTCATCGGCGATGCCGTTAAAGACAAGCAGATTGAAGAACTGAAAGCAACTAACGCCCCGCAGTCTGAATTAGAGCGCGTGGAAGAAATGAGTTCTTTCGAAGTTATGGATGAATTTGGCTTGGACAAAGCCGAAACCATCCAGGAAATCGCAATCAATAACGTTAATGCACAGCTTAATGCTATAGAGAAGAATATCGAGGATTTGCAGAAGGATATCGAAGAAACAAGAAATACCCCGTCCAGATATTTCGATTAAGTCTCTAGTAACGTTATACCATGGAGCCGGAGACGTTTCGGCACAAGACATCAGCAGAAAAAGGTAAGATGAATCTGGTATGAATTTCTGAAAAAAAGAACCTTGCATACACGGTTAAAAGCGATGAGATACTTCTTAGCGTTCACTGCTGGTTTGCATGAAAATCCTGTTCTATGAATTGACTATTAGACAAGCTTTCCTATTGTGCGTGAGAAGAATACAAAACTGGCAGTGATGTGGGCTGCCGACATTATATGAAGCATATTCTTTTGTTATTTACATAAATACTAGGAGTATAACATACTATGAATAATTTATTATTTCAACAGACCTTTGATGAAGCAGAAGTGGAAAATATCATCAACAGCATCAAACATAAGGATTGGTTAGAGAACAAGAACCTCTCTGGCATCTCTTTTATCGGCAAAGAATCAGATATCAAAAAATACTTAGATAACCTCAACTGTACATTTATGATTGCTGTATTGAAATTACCGCTTGAAATGCAGTTAACTCAGGGTTCCTATCTACTTGAAACACTGGTATCCAAAAGCCATTCGGATGCAGAACTATTCACTTTAATTGACCAATGCAACAGCCATATCGTTACCTTTTGGGGTATTGCTAAAATGCGGGTTAATATCCCATTAGGTTTCAGATTTACTGAAGAAAACCCGTCTCCTGTAGAGGATTCATTTAAGGAAAAAATTTTAAGAATTTATTCCATGAAAGGCTTTAAAAACGCCGGCTACAGATATCAAAATAAAATTATTCTTTCTGATTCATTTTCATACTTTACCTGGTCACAAAAGTTAAAAAAATGGAGCATTAATGTTTCTGATAATCCAGTTTTAAGTTCTGAAATAGAAGAAGCCTTGACTTTAATCAAAGGTCAGTTCAAAAATCACGCAAACACTGTGTTGGAACAGCATGAGGTAAAATTATGAAGATATCCACAGTAATTTTTTGTTTTATTTTTTCCATAGTTATAGGTATCGGATTAGTCATAATCCAGAAACCTTGGATATTGAAGCGTTGGTTCCCTTCAGAAGAGACAGAGTCTCATTTGGGAGCTTGGGGTAAGTATAGTTCAGCAAAATCTTATTTGGAGGGTTTAATTGCAGAGTTGCCGTTTCTTGAGGATGAGAATTTACAGATGTCTCAATTATTGTTTGAAAAAGAACGGATGCGTCAATGTGGATATCCTTATAAACAGCCTAATAAGAAACAACAGCGAATTAGCTTAGACTGCAATACAGAATTTTACGTTAAGAGATATAACGAATTGAGCGAACAATATATGACAGGAGAATCAGATCATGAATAATAATTTAAATCAAGACTTAACCATAGATAAATTGGATAAGTTAACGGCTGAAGGAAAAATAAAAGGAATAACAGTGACGCTAACATCTATTTATGATGGAACGAGAACTGTTATGCACACAGACAAGAACACTATATGGTCGATTAGTCAGTCACCCAACGGTGCAGTAACTGGTCATTTCATGAGTTTTCCTACTGAGAATAACATTTTATCTACACAAGAAAATATAGTCTTGGAAGAAGACGAGAGCTTTGAAGATGAAATTAGCTCTAACGATGATTATGAGGAGGAAATTAATACCCCTTTTGATATTGACGATGGTGAGTATCGGGATGAGGAAGAACGTGCTCAAGCAGAATTTGATTGGGAAGCTACAGTTGCCAAAAATTATTGGAGAGAACACAATAGCTAGATGTAGAACCAACAAGCTATTAGTTTAGTTCTAGAGATAGCGGTGCTAAACTCAAACACCGCTATTTATGACATCAAAACGCTATCCACAACCCTGCTTTTACCCTTAAAATAGCGAAACAGTATTCTCAACTATGCTGTATCTCCCGCCCTTGATATGTTCATACATACAGCATAAATCTGGTTTTACCATCATGCCTAAAAAAGCTCCACACCTCGCAAAACCTTTGATTTCAAGGGCTTTCAGCCGTTACCTATTTCTCCCTTGACAGTAAAACTACCGTCTCAACATGATCGGTATGTGGGAACATATCAACTGCTTCAAAAGCTCTTAATTCATAACCATATTTAGCCGCCACTTCTAAATCACGTTTTTGGCTTATTGGGTTACAAGAAATATAAACAAAACGTTGCACTCCAAAGGCCGCCAACGTTTGAAAAACTTCAGGAGCCGCCCCTTTGCGCGCCGGATCTAAAATTGCGCTATCAATCTTTATTCCCTGAGCTGCAAGCTGCGGAAAAATTTTTTCAACTAATCCACATTTAAATTCGACATTAGTAATACCATTTAGCTTAGCATTAGATTTTGCATCATTAACAGCCGAATCGACGCACTCAACACCAATTACTTGAGCAACCTTCTTCGCCACATATAAGCTAATAGTCCCCGCCCCTGAGTATAAATCCGCTACCACATCAGTAGCCTTTGGCGCTAAAAGCTCTAACGCCCGCTTATACATAACTTCCGCTTGAGTTGGGTTTATCTGCAAAAATGACTCCGCATTGATGGCAAATTTATTCCCTAAAATAGAAGTTTCAATCGTTTCCTTACCAGCAACTTGGATAAATTTAGGGCCTAAGATTCTATTACCCGGTAAATTGTTAATGTTGATTTTTAAAGAGGAAAGCTTAAGTTCACTGTAGAGGGAAGCGACTTTTGCAATAAAATCAGCAGAAGGTTCAGCGTAGAATACCAATACACACATACGTTCACCTTCATCAGCCCCTCGTAAAAAGATGTAACGAAGATTAGGCGCTAAATTTGGGTCTTGCGCGGCAAAAAAAGAACTGATTTTTTCACGAGCATCAGTCATCCAACGCGCTTCTAACGCGCAAGAGGCTAATGGAATAATGTCGTGACTACCACGAGCATAAAGCCCAATAGTAAGTTTTCCACCTTGGGTGGAACATGCGCACACCGATTTATTACGGTAAGCAAAAGGATCTGACATCGCATGAATTGGGGCCTGCATTACTATGTTAGCTTCTTTAGTTGAAGCGTACAAAGCTGCTAAACGTCTACGTTTATCCTGAAGTTCAGCTCCATAACGCACGCAGGTATAGCTACAGCTCCCACAACCGTGAGCACAAAAGCTAGGTGCGCGTTCGGGAGACGGTTTGAGAATCTCAAGTAATTCCCCAGTAAAAAAAGTTGGATGTTCAGTCCCTAAACGAACTTTTACTTCTTCTTGTGGCAAAGCACCAGCAACAAAAATTTTTTTACCTTCATAATAGGCAAAAGCATCTCCACCTTGGGCACGGTCTAACATGGTTAATACAACTTCAGGAGCCGAGGTGGTCATAATGCTCTTCCTTAAATTTACAATTCTTGATACCAAACTTTTAAATCTTTTCGATTCGCTACAAACACAATATACCTGTTCTCGTTATGAAGATAAAGAATCTCCAAACGGGAACTTCTCACAACGCAGCTTAAACATGCATTGAGCAACTAAGACCTACGTTATGAATTTTAAGGTTGTTTTGTTTACCGTTTTTCTTACAGCGTATTATACAAAGGGGAGCGCAAAAACAAAGACTAAATGAAATATGTTAAGGAAGAAAAAAAGATAATATCTAGATCATAGATAATAGGTGGTGGCCCATCCCCGACTTGAACGGGGGACCAAACGATTATGAGTCGTCTGCGCTAACCGACTGCGCCAATGGGCCATATGCACAGTGGATAATTATATCTATCTTTAAGTTGATGTCAATAAAAAACCACCGAAATTTTTAGAATTACGGTGGTTATATTAACTAGATCAAATCTTCTAACAGCTTACACTTATTCGTCCAAGAAGCTCTTTAATGGTTCAGAGCGACTTGGGTGACGAAGTTTACGTAAAGCCTTAGCTTCAATCTGACGAATACGTTCACGCGTTACGTCGAACTGACGCCCAACTTCTTCTAAAGTATGGTCGGTATTCATACCGATACCAAAACGCATACGTAATACTTTAGATTCACGTGGAGAAAGGCCAGCTAAAACCTGTTCGGTTACAGCCTTAAGGTTTTCAGAAGTAGCTTCGTCTGCTGGCAATGGCAAAGACTTATCTTCAAGGAAGTCCCCAATATGAGAATCATCATCGTCACCTACCGGAGATTCCATAGAAATAGGTTCCTTTGAAATCTTCAAAACCTTACGAATCTTATCTTCTGGCATCCCCAACTTTTTAGAAAGTTCTTCTGGAGTTGGCTCACGCCCTTTTTCCTGCAACATAGCACGAGAAATACGATTGAGCTTGTTGATAGTTTCAATCATATGCACAGGGATACGAATAGTACGAGCCTGATCCGCAATAGAACGAGTAATCGCCTGTCTAATCCACCAAGTAGCATAGGTTGAGAACTTAAAGCCACGACGGTATTCAAACTTTTCTACCGCCTTCATCAAGCCGATGTTACCTTCCTGGATAAGATCAAGGAACAACAAGCCTCTGTTGGTATATTTCTTCGCGATAGAAATAACCAAACGAAGGTTAGCCTCAACCATTTCCTTCTTTGCGCGCTTAGCAGTTTCATTACCTTGGGTAATATCTGCATTAATCTTACGAATTTCAGCAATAGAAAGACCAGTTTCAGTTTCGATATCATGAAGTTTAGCTACCACTTCACGAACTTCAGCTTCAAAAGTTTTAAGTTTTTCGGCAAAAGGCTTCTTCAAGCTACATGCTTTTTCGTACCAATCGATACTAGCTTCTTTCTTTGGTTCAGTGTAATACTTTCTAAAGTCTTCAGCTTTCATACGGCACTGGTTAACCATGATGTTACGCAAAGTAGCATCTTGAGCTTTAACTTTATTCATCACTTCATGAATGTTAGCAATGAGTTCTTCAAAAAGCTTTGGTACTAAACGGAATTTCTTAAAATGTTCAGCTAAGTTTCCAATAGCTTGCTTGGTCTTCTTACCACCACGACCATGCTTTTCAATGCACAACATAGCTTCGTCATAACGTTCACGAAGAGTATCGAACATCTTTTCTGCTAATTCAATATCGATCTGATCATCATTTGAATTAGAGAAGTCACCCTGACCGTCTTCTGTTCCATCTTCTGATTCTTCATCTTCATCATCTACATTTTCGTCGTCACCGCTTTCTTCGCCTTCATCCATTTCAGCGTCTTCATCACCATTAAGGTCGTCAACATTGAAACTTTCTGGATCGAACTTTTCTGCATCTTCTTGATCATCTTGACCATTTGATTCAGCAGAAGCAGCTGCTTGTTCAGCTTCAGCATCTTGTTTATCATCAGCAAAGCTTGAAATAATGTCAGTAAGATGAATATCGCCTAATTGGAATTTTTCGTACTGCTTAAGTACGCATTCAATTGCTTTAGGGTATTCAGCCACACATTCCTGAACTTGGTTGATACCTTCTTCGATGCGCTTAGCAATGTCGACTTCCTTCTTTCTATCAAGAAGGCCAACAGTGCCCATTTCACGCATGTACATTCTCACCGGATCAGTAGTCTTCCCAATATCCGGAGTGATGGAAATAACGTTATCTGCTTCGTTTGCATTTTGAGTAAAATTGATATCGTCAGCTTCAGGGGCCTTATCACAAACAAGGATATCGTTTTCTTCTAATTGCTGCTGAAGTTCACCAATCTGTTCAGAGTCATCATACCCTGAAGGGAGATACTCCATGATTTCCGTACGAGTCAGATAACCTTTGGCCTTACCGTCCGCAATCAGCTGGCTGATAATCGGATTGCCGTTCGAAGTATTTTCCATTATAAAAACCTTTTTTATAGATCCAACATGCACTCTGTGTAATCTGTTACTCAGTGGGTTAAGCGACTTTATTCCGGTCGTGCGATTTTCTGTATGTGGTGGCCATCAGGAGGTCTCACCAGTTTATTTAAAGAATAAAAAGCCTACCCAAGTCAATGAGCCCCGGGATTATACAATATTTAACACTAATCTAACAACCAAAACGTGATTTCTTGCTTATAATTTTTCTTGTAACTCCGCTTTTCTAATATTTGCCTCACATTTACAGAAAAAATTCCTTTATAACCATCTAGTTGGCTATCACATCCTCTCACTTAAACAACACGTAAATTACGAATTCGTCGCTCTAAGGTTTGGCTTTCTAAAAGCTCCTCTTTTGTGAGATTTAGCTTTGACTGTAGTTCCACATTTCTAGCTACTAAGACCTCAACTAGCAAGGCTTTTATTAAAGTTAACAGATCAGCTACTTTAATTTCGATATTGTCATCTGACTTTTCTAAATCAACCCCTGCTAAGTAATTCATAAATTCATAACATGGACTATTACGATACTTTTCAACTAAAAGCCCGGTATGTTCACTTCCTGTAGCAATGTGGCTTAATAAATCATTGATGATTTCCATCTTCTTATCAGCATAATCTTTAAGTAGCTTCTGAAAAACTGGTAAGTCTGGAATTTCATTTTTTAAATATGGATACTGCAGCAAATGAGCTACCAAGGATCTAACTGCTGTCATTCTTACGTCTTGTGGCGTATTTGATGAGAGACTACGTCGAGCCCCGTTATCAGAGCCCCATTCCTGATGACCAAAATGCTTAGCCCCCTCATTGTGCAACATACTTCGAGCTAAATTGCGCCATACAGCTTCAACTCGAGCTACATCCCAATTGGCCAAACGCGCCATTTTGGTCGCAAGAGTGGAACGAGTAATAGGAGCATTTACCATTTGCGCTGCCATATTCCCTGTTTCATTTAGCATCGCAATGCGCCCGCCATCAGAGTTCAAATTGTATTTAACCTTCATCATATCGCCCACATAATCTGAAAATGAATCAGCTTTGTCTAGGTATGATAAAAAGCCTGACGCTCCTACCGCCCGCACCATGGTGTCTGGGTCATGTTCTGGCGGTAAAAAACAAAAACACAATTCTTTGTCGTCACGCATGGTCGGAACTGAATTTTCTAGTGCTCGCCAAGCCGCGTGCCGACCTGCTTCGTCCCCGTCATAACAAAATACAATGCGGTCAGCTTGCTTAAAAAGCAAATCAAGTTGCATTGTGGTGGTAGCGGTCCCTAAAGAGGCTACAGCGTTATGCACGCCGAACTGATCGAGGGCAATAACATCCATATACCCTTCAGTAATCATGACGAAACGACGTTCTTCTTGTTTGAGATCACGCACATAATCTAAATTAAATAACTCGTGTCCCTTGCTATAGACTGGGCTTTCTTTAGAGTTGATGTATTTGGGTTTAATGTCAGTTAAAACACGCCCCCCAAAAGCAACGGTGCGCCCACGGCGATCTCTAATAGGAATGATGACACGATTACGGAAATTATCGTAGTAACTAGTTTTACCATTACCGGTCTTTTCATTAACCAAACCCACTTCAAATAATGCTTTCACGCGCGTTGGATTGTTTTGGCCGACTTGCTTTAAAATAAAATCCCAACTATCAGGGGCAAACCCAATTTTATATTTTTCAATGGTTTCCGCGGTAATGCCACGACTTGATAAATATGCTACTGCTTGTGGCGCTCGTTTTAATTCTTCATGAAAACATGAAACTGCTTGCTCTAATAATTGATAATAGTCTACTTCTGGTTTGTTAGCTTGAAAGCCCCCTTTGCCATTGGTATTGCTCTCATCATACTCAACTTCCATACCCGCCATAGAAGCAATTTCTTCCACCGCCTCTGCAAACGACACATTGTCGTAATTCATGATAAATTTAATGGCGTTACCAGCTTCGTGACAACCAAAGCAATTAAAGAATTGTTTCTTTTGGTTTACGCTAAAGCTTGGAGTCTTTTCATCATGAAAAGGACAACAGCATGTATAGCTATTACCTGCCTTTTTAAGTCTCACTCGTGAATTTATTACATCAACAATATCAACTCTGGTTAATAACTTATCCACAAAGTCTTTCTTAATATAAGGCATTCTTTTCTCCGTATCACTAAATTGGCGTTTTATTACTGAGTGCTTTCCCAAAACTAATATAGCACACCAAGCCCTGAATAAGCATGATTGTCCCAATCCCCAAGTAAAAACTTTATGCACAGCTAAATCTTCATAACATTTAAGTTTTTTACCTTTAGAGGGCTTTAATTTTTTCAGAAGAGCTCAGGACACAATTAACGTATTAAAGATATTTTATCACGTATATGATTTATTTTCATTAATAAAATAGTCCCCGTAAAGATTTAGGTGTTTTTAATCATAATTTTGACTTTTAAACGTTTCAATTTACTTTGTATTTTTGGTTTATGGTTGGTAATTTTCAGGGAGATTTCAGTCCGTAATGAAGCAATTAATGGTAAAATTTCAAGGTTCGGAGGTGATTAAATGTCCATTTACTGTATTGGTGATGTTCACGGTTGTTTTGATGAACTTACCGCCCTTTTACAACTTATCAAATTCAATAAACACACAGATGAGCTTATATTCACAGGGGATATTATCGGTCGCGGACCTAAACCACTAGATGTTTTACATCTTATTTGGGATTTAGGCGATAGAGCCCATACCGTACTTGGCAACCATGATCTAAACTTTTTGGCTGTAGCCCAAGGCAAAAGAGTCGCTAAAAAACGCGATCAACTAGATTCACTTTTAAATTCTTCTGAACTACCTGATATCATTAAGTGGTTTGCTAACACTCCACTTATGTATAGCCACCCAACTACGCCAATCTCAATGGTTCACGCTGGCATTGATCCTAGTTGGAATCTCGCGCAAGCTACAAACCATGCTCAAGAAGTTGAACACATTCTAAGAGATCCGTTGACTCTCAATACTTTTTTATCACACATGTATTCAGATAAACCAGATCTTTGGGATGATCAACTCTCAGGAATCACTCGGTGGCGTACCATTGTAAATATTTTTACCCGTATTCGTTTTTGCCGCCCAGACGGTTCACTCGATTTTGAAAATAAATCTAGCCCGGCAGAAGCATGTCGCTTAAACCTCAATACCTGGTTTGAAGCCCGCAAACTCGAGTTAGATCCAGAAGAAAAACAAACTTTATTATTCGGTCACTGGGCGGCTCTAATGGGACAATGTCGCCTGCCACACATCATCGCCCTAGACACAGGTTGTATCTGGGGCGGTTCTCTTACCGCTTGGTGCGCCGAAACAAAAACTTTCTTTAGCGTACCAAGCCGTAATGGCATTGACCTTATAAAAAGTTAAAACCTAACGTGGTTACTCCCAATAAATTCCTCAAGAATCTAACTCTTGGTTTTAACTGAACTCAGCAAGAAGTCCCCCACCTCTATAGGCGGGGGAGGATGTCACAAGCCAACTTGTTGCTTAATATTAAAAGCTCTAATCTAAATAGAACAAAGGCCTATGAACAACCTAAACTTTAAATTCACAGGCCTTTAATTTAGGATAGTTAAAAGGAAAATAACGGAAAAGAGGTTAGAGCATCTGGAACTTTTGACTCTTCTTTTCTTTCTTTTCCTTTTAGCTTTTCTCAGCTAAAACTTACTTTTTTTCTAAAGTTACAAAACGTAAGTCGTAGGCATTTTTTTCATCCTTTGGATAAAAACTTTCGGCAATCACGCGATAAGCATTTAAATCGTAAGCGGGGAAACTTGTATCCCCTTCGATCTCAGCTTGAATGATGGTAAGATACAATCTGTCAGCCAAAGGTAGAGCCTCTTTGTAGAGCATGCCCCCGCCAATCACAAAAATTTCTGGAGCGTCTTTTAAAAGAGCAATCGCAGCCTTAAGGCTATTGACCAACTCTACGCCAGCTGGCAAAGCCAAATTTGGATTAGATGAAATAACTACGTTGCGTCTACCAGGTAACGCGCGACCAATGCTCGCAAAGGTTCTACGCCCCATGATAACCGGGCATCCCATCGTTGAATCTTTAAAGTGACGTAAATCAGCCGGCAGATGCCAAGGCATGGTGCCATTAGCTCCAATCACCAAATTACGTGCGTGCGCTACAATAAGTGAGATCATAACTAACTTTACTTATCCTTATGACTAGCTTCGTCTTCGTCATCTACTAAGTCATCGTCCCCAAAGTCGATATCTTCAGCATCAAACTGAGCATCATCATCCTGAGAAGCAGCAGTTTCGTCTAGATCTTTGTCATCTTCAAACTCAATATCTTCATCATCTTCAAATTCAATGTCATTTTCATCAAATTCATCTTCGTCGACATAAGCAGGTTGTTCTTTTTCCTTCTTTGTCCAAACAAAGGAAGCGTTCTTAGCTTGAGCTTCTTCTTCTGCTAAACGTTCAGTTTCTTCTTCCTGAATCTTGGCAACTTCACTCATTACGTCGTAACAAAGTTCGCTGACGTTAGTACCAGCACGAGCTGAAATAACACGATATTCAGCATCTGGACGATCTAACTTCTTAAGAGTATCGACTACAATTTCCGCACATTCTTCTTGAGTTAAAGCATCGCACTTGTTAAATACTAACCAACGTGGCTTTTTATACAACTCTGCGCTGTAGTTTTGGAGTTCCTGTTCGATAATCTTAATATTTTCTGCCGGTTCTGAGCCATCAACAGGCTTAAGATCTACTAAGTGCAACAACACACGACAACGTTCAAGGTGACGTAAGAAGCGATGGCCTAAACCAGCCCCTTCTGAAGCCCCTTCGATAAGACCAGGAATATCAGCCACCACGAAACTCTTACCAACCCCAAGGCGAACTACCCCTAAAGATGGCACTAAAGTTGTGAACGGATAATCTGCGATTTTTGGTCTAGCAGCACTTACGTGGCTAATGAAAGTTGATTTACCAGCATTAGGAAAACCTAGCATCCCCACGTCAGCTAACAATAACAATTCAAGTCTAATGAAACGCTTATCGCCTTGGGTCCCATCAGTCTTTTGGCGGGGTGCCCGGTTTACAGAACTCTTAAATCTAGTGTTACCCAAACCATGGAAACCACCTTTAGCCACCATCAACCGCTGGCCTTCTTTTAATAAGTCACCGATAACTTCACCAGTTTCATGGTCGATAGCGCGAGTCCCGACAGGTACAGCCAAAACTACGTCATAACCACGGGCCCCTGTACAATTAGCCCCACCGCCATTTTCACCACGGCCAGCTACAAAAAACTTTTGAAATTGGTAATCCACCAAGGTGTTTAAGTTTGAATCAGCCATTAAATAGACGTCACCGCCGTTACCACCATCCCCACCGTCAGGACCACCTTTCGGAATAAACTTTTCACGTCTGAAACTTACACAGCCGTTACCGCCGTCACCAGCTTCTACTCTTACTACCGCTTCATCAACGAATTTCATTAAACTATGCTCCTATAAGGGATGGGCAGATTCAAAACAAACCTGTGTCCGGCTTTATCATATGTAAATAGGATAATCCAAACGGTACCAAAGTGAACTACTCACCACCTAAAGAGGTGGGAACTTCGTAATTACTCATTAGAGTAATTCTAAAGAAGTTTGATAGCTATGCTATCCTTATTCTTACAGGTGTGTCCACTTCACCTCTACTGTATAGGACTTCTAAGTCCACTACATTACTTTTTCTTAGTATATTTAATGCTCCATTTACATCTGCATTAAGTATATAACCTTTTGAAGTTTGATAGAGCTTCAACTCCTTTTTTATACTTAATTATATTATATATTTAAGCTCAAAAGAAGTAAGAGCAAAAAAAACAATTCATCTCCCACCTAAAGAGGAAGGAGTCTTCTTGGAGATTTTAGATAAAACTAAAACCGTCCGACTATCAATCCATAGTGCTCATATGAACGGTCCAAAGTAAAACCTTTCTAAAACCTAAGGCTAAACTTAGTCCAAAACCAAGGGCCTTAGCAAAAAAAACTCCACCGAAATATCATCCAGTGGAGTCTTCGTGTAATCCTAAAGTGGAATACTAGTCAGCAATAACGCTCACGTATCTGCGGTTGTTAGGACCCTTAACTTCGTACTTAACAGTACCTGCTGCAGTAGCGAAGAGAGTGTAATCCTTGCCACAACCTACGTTTGCACCTGCGTGATACTGAGTACCGCGCTGACGAACGAGGATATTGCCTGAAACTACAGACTGACCACCGTAGATCTTAATACCAAGACGTTGACCTTCGGAGTCACGACCATTGCGGGAACTACCGCCAGCTTTCTTATGTGCCATGTGACATTACTCCTTATGCGTTAATTTCAGTGATCTTAACTTCAGTGAACCACTGACGATGACCAGTAACCTTCTGGAAGTGCTTACGACGACGGAACTTAGTTACAGTAACCTTTTCGCCACGCTTCTGAGCTACAACTTCAGCAACAACCTTGCCACCATCTAAATAAGGGGCGCCAACCTTAACGTTGTCCCCATCGGCAACCATAAGTACCTTGTCGAAATCAACCTTATCACCAACTTGAGCCTGGTTCAAAAGTTCTACGGACAATACGTCGTCCTTTGCAACCTGATACTGCTTGCCGCCAGTTAACATAACTGCGTACATGAATACTTCTCCAATGCTCTAATGCCCTAGGGCTAGAGCGTTAAAATCTTAATATAATATGGGCGCAGATTATACAAGGCAACGCATACATATGCAAGAATTTTTTAATATTAATTACTAGATTTTTGATTCATGGAAACTTATTTTCGTAACGTTCGATTTCAAGGCTCCCGCCATTTAAAATCTCCGGAAAAAACTCGTTCCGTTCAATTTATTGTATAAAGAAAAACCATTTACAGTTATAATTTCACAAATGCTCCGGATAATATGCCTTTAAAGGAAATACTACATGTCCTGCTCATTAATAGAGAAACTTACGGACGAAGCTATTGATCAAGTTGTGGCTAAGATCTACCACAACATCCAAAGCCCAGTTGAACTGGTAAATCAAGTCTGCACCCACCTCATTGCCAGCGGTGGTAAGCGCATTCGCCCTCGACTTATGATTTTGTGCG
Organism: uncultured Succinivibrionaceae bacterium; assembly: GCA_900539665.1. Classification (GTDB taxonomy): domain Bacteria; phylum Pseudomonadota; class Gammaproteobacteria; order Enterobacterales; family Succinivibrionaceae; genus WG-1. The sequence goes on from UQCV01000002.1 coordinate 55,980, forward strand.
CCGGCCTTATTGGCGGACTTGAAGGCGTAAAAAACGAAGACGTCATTGACATGGCTGCTGCCATCGAAATTATTCACACCTCAACTCTAATGCATGATGACGTTATTGACGAAAGTTCCGCCCGACGTGGCCACGAAAGCACAAATTACGCCTTTGGTAACTCACTTGCAGTTCTTGGCGGTGACTACTTATTTACTAAGGCTTTTTGCATGGCCAATGAAGTAAATTCACCTGAGCACCGTATTAAGATTTGTTCTATTTTAGCCGATGCCATTGGTACGCTAGTCCAAGGCGAAATTGAGCAAATGCAAAATATCGCCGATACTAAGTTATCGGAAGAAACTTACTTTAAAACTATTTATGCCAAAACCGCCATTTTGTTCGAAGTTTCTGCCAGAATTTCTGCTGTGCTATCGCATGCCTCCCCGCAAGAAAGCGAACAACTTGCGGTCTTTGGACGTGCTCTTGGCAACGCCTTCCAAATTGCCGATGACATCATGGACTATACTTCATCAGCCACCCAAATGGGTAAAAACATCGGTGATGATCTAAATGAAGAGAAAATGACCTTACCTCTCATTTACCTCTTAAATTCTGCCCTAGAAACTTCCGAACACGAAAAAATCTTAGTAGCTTTTAAGAATCATGATATCGAAACTATCACTACTGCTTTAAAAACCACAGACGCTATCGAACGCTGTCAGGCGCGGGCCCAAAAAGAAGTTGACCAAGCTATTGAGGCACTTACGAGCTTTGCCCCATCAGCTTATAAAGATGCATTAATTATGTTAGTTCGTCATGCTGCATATCGCTCAGCTTAATTAAACTTACCCTAAGCACAATAAACTAAAAAACCGAAAACCAGCTTTCTTGGTTTTCGGTTTTTCGGTTTTTCTTTTTTGGAGATTTATTAGCTCAGGTTAAAGTTTTTATAATGCCCAGCTTTCAGATACAGCTACTATTTCATCACGTAACTGTTCAAAGACTTCAAAAATCTTAGGATCAAAATGCGTCCCAGATTCTTTACGTAAAATATCAAAAGCCTCGTCATAAGAAAAAGCTTCTTTGTAACAACGTTTAGAAACTAACGCATCAAACACATCAGCAATCGCCATGATGCGAGCTGACAGCGGGATTTCGTATTCTTTTAAGCCAAATGGATAGCCCGTGCCATTCCATTTCTCATGATGATACATGGCCATTTCCACGGCAGTGGAAAAAACTAGACCATTTTCAATATCACTTAAAGTTTCTCTTATCATTTCTCCACCCACTTTGGCATGGGTTTTCATGATGTCAAATTCTTCTTTAGTTAGTTTTCCAGGCTTACATAAAATAGAATCAGTTACCGCTATTTTTCCTAGATCATGAAGTGGAGCCGCACTTACAATCGCACTCCACTTTTCATCACTTAATTCAGAAACGTAAAAATTGCGTTCGCGTAAACCTTTTACCACAATATCAACATAGGCAGCAGTCCGCTTAATATGCATCCCGGTAGAAGAATCACGCCCTTCAATAATAGTGGCAAACGCTTGGATTATTTGTTGTCTAATATGATCAATGCGTCTAGATTGCTCTAATTTTACATTGCGGATAGAACGCCTATAAGCGTAAAGTTCTAGTGAGTGAGAAACTCGAGTACTGATAGCAAAAAAAGAGCTTTCTAAATAAATAACATCATCAGCTCCACTATGGAAACATTCTTCCTCAAGCCTTCTATCCACATCATCACAATAAAAGATAATAGGTTTATCCGCTAACGAATTGAGGTTACGAATATTGTTCACCAAACTCCGCGGGCCACCTTGCAACATCTTTGGGGCGCACATAATCAAATCATAAGATACGTAACTTGATAATTTTTCGGTCAATTCCTTCTCAGAGCAAACAATGTCAATCTCATATTTTTGCTCCAAGATCTGTTTTAATAACACGAGACTTGCTTTATCGTCCCCTGCAATTAAAATACGCTCAGTTACTGTATCCATTTGCACCACCATGTATTTTGTATTCCTTATGTTATAATAGTTTTCGGAACATCCCGGTACATTAGAGAAAATATCATATAACTACAAAAAAAACCTCTGCTGAGGTCACACCGCAGAGGTTTAGTCACATAATTTTATTTTAAAATTAAACTCTTACTTAGTCCGCAAATGGATGGCGAAGTACGATAGTTTGATTACGATCAGGACCAGTTGAAATTACATCAATAGGCACGCCAGCAACTTCTTCAAGCTTCTTAATGTAAGCCAAAGCATTAGCTGGAAGTTGATCCATAGAAGTGATCCCGAAAGTTGATTCAGACCAACCAGGCATTACTTCGTAAACTGGTTCTAAGCCGATATAATCGTCAGCAGCAAGTGGAGAATAGTCGATAACAGTGCCATCAGCCTTTCTGTAAGCTACACAAAGCTTAACTTCCTTCATGCCATCGAGTACGTCAAGCTTAGTTAAGCAAAGACCACTTAAAGAGTTGATCTGGTTAGAACGGCGCATTGCCACCCCATCAAACCAACCACAACGGCGACGACGACCAGTTACAGAACCAAATTCAGCGCCCTTATCACACAAGTATTCACCGTCAGCATCAAAAAGTTCAGTTGGGAATGGACCACCGCCTACACGAGTAGTGTATGCTTTAACAATACCGATAACGTAGTCAATGTTACGTGGACCAAAGCCAGCACCAGTACTTACACCACCTGCTACAGTATTTGAAGAGGTTACATATGGATAAGTACCCTGATCGATATCAAGAAAAGTCCCCTGAGCCCCTTCGAACATGATCTTTTTGCCATCTTCACGGGCATGAGCTAAAAGTGAAGTCACGTCGTGCACCATAGGCAAAATTTCCTTGGCGTAGTTTCGGCAAGATTCAAGAACTTCTTCGTAGCTTACAGGTTCAACCCCATAGAATTCAGTCAAACAGAAGTTGTGATATTCCATCACAGTCTTAAGCTTAGAAGCAAATTCTTCCATATTGAAAAGGTCACCAATACGAACAGCACGTCTTGCTGCCTTATCTTCATAAGTAGGACCGATACCACGACCAGTAGTACCAATTGCCTTCTTACCAAGCTTAGCTTCGCGTGAACGGTCGATAGCCACGTGATAAGGTAAAATCATAGGGCAAGCTGGGCTAATCACCATACGGCTACGCACAGAAACACCTTTTTCTTCAAGTTCTCTGATTTCACCAAGCAAGGCTTCTGGAGAAACAACAACCCCGTTACCAACTACACAGGTGCAATTTTCACGTAAAATCCCAGATGGAATTAAACGAAGAACCTGCTTTTTACCATCAACTACCAGAGTATGACCAGCATTGTGACCACCCTGATAACGTACAACGTAATCCGCTTCATCGGTAAGTAAATCGACGATCTTACCCTTACCCTCGTCACCCCACTGGGTGCCAAGAACTACAACGCTATTAGCCATAAGAAAAATCTCAGTCTCTCAAAAATTAACCAAAACTTTTCTAATTGTATCAAAAAACGCCTTCATCATAAAGAACGAAGGCGTTTTATTTGTGATTATTTATCCTAAACGAGCTTTATATCATTTAGTTAAAATGTTTCAAGTAAGAATTTTCCGGCGCCGTAACAATCACATTACCCCCACCCACAAAACTCTTCTTATATGCATCCATACTTCTTAAGAAGTCAAAAAGTTCTGGATCTGAAGAATAGGTTTTAGCATAGATATCAGTAGCTTGAGCCTCACCCTTACTTCTAATAACCTTAGCATCTCGACTTGCTTCAGCAATACGCACTGCAGCGCGACGGTCCGCATTAGCACGAATAGTTTCAGCTTCTTGACGCCCTTGTGAACGATGGAGTTTTGCTACTGCATTACGTTCAGCGCGCATACGTTGGTAAATTGAGCTTGAAACTTCATCTGGTAAATTGATTTGCTTCATACGCACATCGATAATTCTAATCCCCAAGTCTCGAGCTGAATCGCGGGTTGCAATCAAAGCATTTTGCATTACTTCATCACGCTTAGAGGCAAATTCATCATTCTTTGTACCATTGGCAGAATCATCAACTTCCCCTTTGGCTTTGGCGTCATCATCACTCTTCCCAGAAACAATTTCTTTAATCGTTAAACGGCCGATCTGACTACGTAAAGAGTTAGTAATCTTCTTTTTGAGCAATTCATCAGCTTGCATGATATTGCCCCCGGTAGAAAGATAGTACTGAGCAAAATCTTCAATTCGCCATTTAACATATGAATCGATAATAAGATCCTTCTTTTCAGAAGTCACAAAACGGTCGGCGGTTGAATTTAAAGTCTGAATACGCGCATCAAGTTTTCTAATTTTATCGATAAAAGGAACCTTAAAGTGAAGCCCTGGTTCCACAATATTTAAAGCCCCATCCGAATTACGCACCACTTTAGCAAAGCGAGTTACGATCGCACGTTCCCCTTCTTGCACCACAAAAGTTGAATTTATAAGCACGAGCCCCAGAACTACGAGGCCACCAATAATCATATTTATGTGTTTCATTTTTACCTCCTAAGCTCTTTTAGCGTTTGCCCACATTATTAGAAGACACCTCAGGTTCAGCTGGTGCTACTCGGCCTTGCATGATCTTATCTAAAGGTAAATAAAGCACGGAGCCATTATTACCACCGTTATTCTTGTTATCTAAAATTACCTTGGTATTAGCGCCATACACTTCTTCCATAGTTTCAAGATAAATACGACGCTTTGTAATTTCAGGAGACTTGCGATATTCCGGCAAAATAGCGCGGAAGCGAGAAACATCACCTTCTGCCTTAGCAACTACCCCACGGCTATAAGCTTCCGCTTCTTCCACAATACGACGAGCCTTACCTTCAGCTACCGGTAAAACTTCGTTTTCGTATGCTTCAGCTTCACGCTTAAAGCGTTGTTCATCTTCTTGCGCTGAAATTGCATCATCAAATGCAGCCTTTACCTGTTCAGGCGCTCTAGCTGGCAAGAAGTTTACGTCCACAATGGTAATCCCCATCTTATATGGTTCAATAATAGAAGATAGTAATTCCCAGGTAGATTGGCGAACTTTTTCACGACCATTAGTTAGCACGTCATCCATGGTAGTGTGCCCAATAACGTAACGTAAAGCGCTATCGGTAGCTTCATTTAAAGTAGCATCAGGATCAACTACGCTATATAAATATTCGCGCGGATTAGTAATACGATACTGAACGTCCATTTCCACGTTTACGACATTTTCATCTTCAGTCAACATGGAACCATTTGATTGCAACGCTCTAATCTGTTCGATATTTACGGAAGTAACCTTTTGGACTAATGGCACTCTAAAGTGAAGCCCTGGTTCTACTTCATCATAGTATTTACCAAACAATAAAACGACCCCACGTTCGGCTTCTGGTACTGTGTAAAAACCGGTGACCATGACTAAAATGGCTAAAACCCCAGCTACAAGATATAACCCAGTCAAGCCGCCTTTCTTCTCATTGTCATTGCCGTTGCCCCCAAACTTATTTTGCTTATCCTTTTTAGCCCCAAATAAATTGCTAAAAAGATCTGAAATTTGGGTAAAGTCAAAACTACCATCATCAGAACCATTGTTGCGGTCACGCTGCCAAGGGTCTTTTTTATTGTTATTCCCTCCAGGTTCATTCCAAGCCATTTTCCTATTTCTCCTAAAAAAGTTATAAATCAGTTTACGCCGAATCTAAGACTTTAGATAATCAGGTTCACGATTAAAAGTAAAACCACGTGGGCGGACACAATAACGTTCCACTGCCCCTGCAAATTTGCTATTAAGTCGGGCTAAATCAATCTTTTTTCCCCGGACTTCAATGATCATTTCACCGTTTTGGCTAAATTCTTCATGAGTTACCGCCTGCATTGCCAATAAGGCATTACGAAGAGCCCCAGCGCTTGGTGGCAAGCGTAACAATAATTCTTCAACTTCGTCAGCAAACAAAGCGGTAATAGCTTTAAGTAGTAGCTCAATGCCGTCACCACTTTTAGCGCTCACAGATACCGCTTCGGGCTTACCATGAGCATTGTTTTGAATATGTGGTTCTACTCCATCTAAACGGTCTATTTTGTTATAGATCTTTAATTGAGGGATGTCATCTGCTTCAATTTCAGCGAGCACCCCTTCGACCGAACGAATGTTTTCTTGCATGCGTTCATCAGAAGAATCAATCACATGTAGTTGTAAATCCGCCTCTCTAGTTTCACGTAAAGTAGCTTTAAAGGCAGCTACCAACTCATGCGGTAAGTGCCTAATAAAACCAACGGTATCAGCAAAAACCACTTGGCCAATCCCAGGTAACATGACAGTTCTTAACGTTGGATCTAAGGTGGCAAACAACTGATCGGCCGCATAGACTTCTGATGAAGTCAAACGATTAAACAAAGTAGATTTGCCTGCATTAGTATACCCAACCAAGGAGATTGTTGGTACTTTATTTCTTTTGCGTGATTTTCCGCTTTGTTCACGCTGTTTTTCAACTTCAGCTAATTCACGTTTTAACGCAGTAATTCGGTCTTTAAGCAAACGTCTATCTGATTCAAGCTGGGTTTCACCAGGACCACCACGCATCCCAAATCCACCCTTTTGCCGTTCAAGGTGAGTCCAACCACGTACTAATCTAGTGGAGAGATAACCTAACTGAGCCAGTTCAACTTGCAATTTACCTTCGTTGGTACGAGCTCGTTGTGCAAAAATTTCAAGAATTAAAGATGTACGGGCAATAACTTTACACCCTAATTCCTTTTCTAGATTACGTTCCTGAGATGGCGTTAGTTCATGATTAAAAATAACCATCTCCGCTTCTAGATCGGCAATTAAAGCCTTTAATTCTTCGGTTTTACCTGTACCAATAAAAAAACGGGAATCCGGTACCTTGCGTGCGCAAGTCAGTATTCCCGTTACTTCAGCGCCAGCAGATTCCGCTAGCATCTGAAGCTCCGCCAAATCCTCATTAGAGCTTTCGTCGGATAAATCAACATTTACAAGAACGGTTTTGGCACCGCCCTTGTGTCTTTCATCAAAATCAAACAAGAATTATGAATTCCTTATTCGGCTGAAATTTTTCGATTGAACCTATTCGATTGAACCTATTCGGCTGAATTTTTCGTTCGTTTTCGTTTTTTCGTTCGTTTATGTTCGATTGAACTTACTCAGCAGAAGATGATACATCATCGTCTACAGTTGTCACGGTAACAGCTCGAGATGGAACAATAGTAGAAATTGCGTGCTTATAAACCATCTGCGAAATGTTATTCTTAAGTAAGATTACGAACTGGTCAAATGATTCTACTTGACCCTGAAGCTTAATACCCGTAACAAGATAAATAGATACTGGAATTCGTTCCTTACGTAAGGCATTGAGAAACGGATCTTGCAATGATTGCCCCTTGGACATACTGTTTTCCTTAATAGTTGTTGTAATTATAACATCAGTAAGATGTCTAGCATCTTAGACCATCCGGTGTGTTTTATGTTATGCCGAATCCATTTTAGACATTAGACCATAAATAGCATACATCATTTTTAAGGTAAAAAGAAATAATCCATACAATTATGCTCGATATTTCATACCAAGTTAGCAAAACTTGCTTAAAAACAGTAATTTAAGCTTTACGTTACGTCCTATAAAAACGTAACTCACTTTAATTACATGCTTTTTTATGGTTTTTAATCGTTTCTAGAACTCGTGACAAATTCTCTGGATCATGCGCTTTAAGCTCATGGACCTCGGTTTTCCAACCGCGAAGCCAAGTCATTTGTCTTTTGGCAAGTTGGCAAGTCGCGATAATGGCAAGCTCACGCGCTTTATCGAGCGTTACTTCCCCAGTTAGATACATCCACATTTGGCGGTAGCCTACCGCTCTAATTGAAGGCATCTTTAGAGTTAAATCACCACGTGCAAACAGTTTTTGCGTTTCTTCTAACAAGCCCTGCTTTAGCATTAAATCAAAGCGTTGCGCAATAAGAGGTTTTAATTCCAAACGAGCTCGATCCGGTAGAATAGAGAATTGCATTAAATCTAAAGGACACTCATATGGCGGGGTTTCCGCTAAGAGTTGAGTCATGCTCTTATTGGTCATTAAATAAATTTCCAGAGCACGGCCAATGCGCTGGGGATCGTTTTCATTTATTCTAGCGTATGACTTTTCATCGATTAAACGTAGTTGTTCCCGTACATAAGGAAGCCCTTTTTCTTTAATAAGATTAGTCACCTGCGCCCGAATTTCAGGGGTTGTATCAGGTAATGATGATAAACCATCGGTTAGGCTTTTAAAGTACAGCATTGTCCCGCCCGCTAAAATAGGCACTTTACCCCGGGCTTGAATCTCAGCGCACAACTTAAGGGCATCACCTCTAAAATCGGCCACACTATAGCTTTGAGCCGGATCTAAAATATCAATTAAGTGATGAGGAATCCCACAGCGTTCTTCTAATGAGGGCTTAGCTGAACCAATATCCATACCTTTATAAATAAGCACAGAATCAACACTAATGATTTCTCCATTAAGGGCCTCAGCGAGTTTTATAGACAACGAGGTTTTGCCTGAGGCCGTAGGCCCCATGAGAGATACAGCAAAAGGTTTACTCACCAAATAACTCCTTAACTAATCGATCGAATTTGAGCTCCTTGACAGCTGGCGCCGTAAGGTAGTCATACGTCAATGGCACCTGTCGTAGCAAGCGCGCCGCCATTTCAGCGGTAAAATAAAGTGGCATTTTTAAAGCACATAACACCCGTCCTAAAAATTCAATTGCTTCCTGCTCACCGGATAATGGTTCTAAGCCTAAGATTAAATCATCAACAACTTTAGCTACATTCATGCACCGCATAACCGCAGGAACTCCAGCAATTATAAGGCTACTTGCTTTTAACCCCTTTAGCTCCACTTCAAAACCTAAGGCCCGTAATAATCCCATATAAGCTTTCGGATCTTTAGAGCTAGTTATTTCAACTGGCACCATTAAATTGGAGGTTCCTAATACTCGACTGCGGTTTTGTTTTAGATATGAGGTCACAAGCTCCTGCGCCAACAGCGCTAAATCCCACAGATAAAATTGCCCATTATGGGCAGCTAATGCATAGTGTTTTTGCGTCACCCCTAAAAAGTTAATTTTATTGTCACCTAAACTCTCTTTAGGTTCGGTAAACCATGGAGCAAAAAAGACTGTCGGTTCAAGTATTGGCAAACCATCACCACCAACTTCTTCATCTGTAGGTCCATTTTCTGAACTTAAAGGAGGATTTAGGTCGCTAGTAAAGGCTAAGGTGTTCTCATTTTCCTTAGAAGCGACTATGCTTGACGCCTTAAAACCATCTCGGCTCGATGACACTTGGTTTTGAGTTAAGTTTACGTTACCCAAATCTAAAACAAAACCACCCTCTAAATTAACTTGGGTTTCATGCGCCAGCGCATCAGCCCACAAATCACCACTTGAACCATTAAAAATGGAGTTAGCAATCTTACTACCTAACGAACCTTCATCTAAGGGAGCACTGTCTCTTGCCAAAGGCGTAGCCTCAGCAAAAACTCCCTCTAAAGGCTGATTTTCTGGGCGACTAAAGATCCGGTCATAATATGAGCTTGTAGCATTGATGCTAGCCTTTTTTTCCGCCGGCGAAAAATTTGCGGGATTAAATTTACCCCAAGATGCGTGGTTTGGACCGCTTTTTGTTGGGCTACCGTAAGATTCCTTACCATCCCCCACGGAAGCATAACTCCTTGGCGCTTGATTTAAAGATAGATCCTTAACGGTATTAGGTTGATTAGCCCCATGAGCCAAACTATTTAAAGGAGAACCAGTTGCGCCCCCACAATAATTTAAGCTAGATTCAGGAGGTAAAGACTGCGACTCACCCTCAAAATCGCCCCCTTGAGATCCTAAATGTATCCCTTTAACTTCACCTTCGGTGCAGGAATTAAATGGCGCTTTCGCTTGAGCACCATTTACGTCTTCACTCGTAAAACTACTTAAAGCTTGTCCACGTGCCGTAAGTTCCGCTCCTACTTGCGCAGCTTTTTGCGCATTGTACTTAAGCGCGGTAACTCCGCAATAATTATGCGCAAGTGGCACTGCTTGCGTTTCCCCAAAATTTTCCGTAAAAATCGAGGTGGCGTTACGTAAGGCATTCACGAAACCACCCGCAATAAAATCATGGATATAACGCGCGTTTTGAAAGCGCACTTCATACTTTTGTGGATGGACATTTATATCAACTAACGCTTGTGGCATCGTTAAAAAGCACACATAAGAATCGTTAGCTTTACGCCCTAAAACTTCTTCGTACGCATCAGAAATCGCTCTAATCACGACCTTGTCTTTAACAATACGGCCATTTACAAAAAAATACTGTAGTGGCTTGGCACTTTCAGCAATAGCGCAAAAACCGTGTAAGCAAAGATCATCTGCTTGGACTTCAATTTTTACGGCTGTTTCAGCAAATTCGCCCCCAAAAATCTTTGCCATGCGACGATTAGGTCTATCACTTTGCGCTTCCACCCGAAAATCATAGACCAAGCGACCATTATTCTTAAGAGACAAAGCGCAATCTGGCCGGCTTAAAGCTAAACGTCTAAAGATTTCTTCGATCTGTAAAAATTCGCTTTTTTCCGAACGCATGAAACGGCGACGAGCCGGGGTGTTAAAGAATAGGTCTACAACCTCAACAGTGGTCCCCACAGGGTGGGCTGCAGGCTCAATTTGCGGAATTTGCCCAATACCATCGACTCTAATCACATGAGCTAAGGCTTCAGTTGCGGTTTTTGAAGTTAAGCTTAAACGCGATACCGCCGCCACTGACGCTAAAGCTTCTCCCCGAAACCCCATGCTACTTAAATAATCTAAATCTTCGATCGTATGTAACTTAGAGGTAGCGTGACGTTTAAGCGCTAAAGGTAATTCAGCTTCGCAAATCCCAGAGCCATTATCTCTAACCAAAATAAGCTTCGCCCCACCCTGTTCAATTTCTACTTGAACCTTAGAGGCTCCCGCATCAAAAGCATTTTCCACAAGCTCTTTAACTACGGCCGAAGGACGTTCAACTACTTCGCCGGCCGCAATTTGGTTGGCCACTTGAGGAGGTAAAACCGAAATCGCCATTACTATTTCTCCGGCACTTGTAATTTTTGCCCCAACATGACGTTGTTACTTTTGAGGTGGTTCATTTTTTTCAAAGTGGACATCGACACCCCAAACTTTTGCGCAATCTTAGTTAAAGTATCGCCTTTAACTACGGTATATGTGGTTGTTTTTAATGTACCTGTCCCTTTGATGTTTGAATTTTTTTTGGTTGAGGCTTTAGAGTTACTCTTTTGTTCATGAGCGTTAGCCGAATCATGAATTATTATTGGATTCTTGCTTACGTAGTTTTTAATCCCCAAATAAATGGAGTAAGCCACAGCACGACGATAATTCAAAGTAGCTAATAATTTAGCTTCTTCACGATTTGATAAATACCCGGTTTCAATTAACAGCGACGGAATATCAGGCGCCTTTAACACCGCCAGCGAGCGATGAATTGGAGTTGAATGATGTAGTGGCACCGTCTTTTTTAAGGAAGCCAAAATATCGGTCGCTAAGTTAAACCCTTCTGTTCTGGCATTATCTGAGGTTAGATCCAAAATCATAGCCGCAAAATATGGATTTTCACTCGTGTCATTGGAGATAATTTCTCCCGCGCCACCTAACAAGTTCTTATGTTTATCCTTGTTTTTTTCTAGCTTTGAATTTTCTCTAGTCGCACGCTTATTTGATAACACCAGGATTGAAGCCCCCATAGCCTTAGCATTAGCGGCGCTATCGGCGTGAATCGAAATCAAAATATTAGCTTTATGTCTGCGCGCAATTTCAGAACGTTCCCCAAGCTCAATAAATCTATCGTTAGAGCGAGTTAAATACCCTCGCATTTTAGGGTCAGCATTGATGTAGCTCACTAGCATAGTCCCTATGCTTAAAGTTACATTTTTTTCGTATATCCGATTGACCCCAACCGCCCCAGGATCTTTGCCCCCATGACCAGGATCGACGACCACAATATAAGGCTTTTCAACTTTAGCTACGGCTTTATTAGCTTTTGGAACTGGGGCTACAACTTGCAAAGAAGCATCAGGGCGAGCCGTACTTACCCCATCACCTGTACCATTTAAGTCAGAGAACAAGGCCTCTTCAAGTTCTTTGGTATTAGTAATTTTTTTTACTTCGCCTAGAGACTCACTTTCTTTAGATTGAACGTTAGCGGAAGCTTGTTTGGTAGAGCTTGACTTTTCCCCAGTTGTTTTTTCCGTTTGAACAGATGATTTAGCTTGGGCATTATTGGCACTTACAGCTTCATGAGGAAATTCAACGACTAAACGATTTTCACTGCCATTAACTCTGACATTAAAAACCTGAGGCTTGACCGCTTTTTTTAAGGTAAAAATATAAACGATGTCACTCGTGCCTCTAACGCCACGCTGCACTCCTGACACCACGCTTGAGGCCTTTAGTTCGGCTTTGCCAAACTTTAACTTTGGATTATCTATATCATGAATATAGAGGTAGAACTTATGTCCATCACGACTAAGTGCCGAAGAGTATTTAGCCACCTTTTGGGTATCAAATGAAATACGAGTTCGTAGATCACTAGTTTCGCCGTTGATAGCGCTAACTACATTTGCCCAAGCACCTTGGCTAAAAAATAAAATAAGACCACAGATAATAAAGAAACGGGCCGGCCATTTAATAAAACTAGCAGACCATGCTGATGCACAAGTTACCGACATATTGAGCCTAGACCTCCAAATCACGGCTATGCTAGATGCAAACACCGTAACAATGCCATCTAGCCGTTAAAACTCCTTAACTACGAAGCGGACTAATAGTAGAAATTGCTATAAAGTTCTTACAGATTTCGAGTCCATGTTCAGTCACAGGTGAAATTGTCACTGAGCGGTGTACCCCTTCATAAGCTAGAGCTACTGTCACATCAGGCCCTGCTAAAACGTCGCCTCCGTTTTCCGGCCATTCAACTAAACGGATAGAATCAGGACCAAAGTAATCTCGAATCCCCATCAATTCTAATTCTTCAGGTTCGTTTAAACGATAAAGGTCAAAATGATAGATTGTCACATTTTGTAATCTGTACGGCTCTACCAAAGTATAAGTTGGACTCTTTACAACCCCTTCATACCCAAAACCTTGCACAAAACCACGTGTCATAGTAGTTTTTCCGGCCCCAAGTCCCCCAAGCAAGAAAATTGTAGTACCAGCAGGAGTCACACTAGCAAGTTCCTGTCCGAACTTAACTGTATCTGTGTCATCCTTAAGAAAAAACTTTGGATATTCCATAAATCACCAATCCTTTGAGGTTGTATCGCTTGAGTACAATTTCATGTCAAAAATTTTAGACTATATTTTAAGTATAAATAGGAAAATTTAAAACACAAATTACATCCTAGGTGTCTCTCTTCCTGTATACGCTCGTAAATTATGACCTTTAGACGCTACCTGCCTCCATAAACTATCACAATTTACAATTAAAAAGATTATTAGCCATCACTATCTTTTAAAAACTACTTAAACTTGAGCAATATAAGCCTAAAAACCCACAACAACATATATTGCTTTATATATCTTATACAGATAATTTGCCCCTTGCCGTTTTTAACTTAGCTTCCACTTATCTAGTCTAGTTTTATCTAGTCTAGTTAACACTCGTTTCCTAATTTACCGTTCACGTTTGTTTCTTAAAAGACGCACGTAAGGTAGCAAATCTCTAGCACAAATCCCCATAATACCCTCTTGCTCCCCTGCAAGTTCACCTGCGCATCCATGAATGGCCACAGCCATCACAGCAGTTACCATTGGGTCTTTAACTTGGGTGCCTAAGGCTGCGGTTATGCCACTTAATAAATCCCCCATTCCGCCTGAAGCCATAGCAGGGGAACCAACGACTCCAACGAAAACCTGTGTTTTATCAAAGGAAGCTACCACCGTTCGATTAGATTTTAAAACACAAACGGCTGAATAAAGCTTGGCAATCTGTTGGGCAGCTTCTAGGGGATTAGCTAAGACTTCAGTTATTGATTTATTAAGTAACATGGCAGCTTCCCCAACGTGAGGAGTCAAAATTAACTTACGTTTTAAAGCCAATTCGTCATTTTGGGGCTGATTAAACATTTGCCTTAAATGCCATAAGCCATCAGCATCAATCACCAAAAGCGTTGTGTCTTGTATTTGTGTCCAAATAGTGGCAAAAAGCTTAGCCCCAACTTCATCTCGCCCAAGGCCCGGACCTAAAACAACAGCGTCTGACTTTATAAGAGTAGCAGGCAACTTATCCGCTGTAGGCTTTATCGTCATCACTTCTGGCGCTAGCATATTTAATGGCATTTGCCCTTGTGCATCCGCAAAACAGGCGGTAATTAACCCCGCTCCAGTGCGAAGCGCCCCTAGAGAACTTAGCATTAAAGCCCCATGCATGCCCACATTCCCACCAACTAACAATACGCGCCCAGCCGTGCCTTTATGATCTGTAGCTTGCCGCATGGGCAAAGCCTGCTGCACCCCTTTATAATCAAAGGCCAAACAAGGCTGCGCTTGAAACATGGTCTGAAGTATCTTAGCCATCGAGCCTATGTCTGGATAAACCGCAATTACACGTCCACAATAGTTGGCAGCAGCCCCAAACAATAATCCTGGTCTTAAGCCAAAAACGCTAAAAGTATAATCAGCCTTAATAACGTAAGGCGCAGCAGCATCTCCTGTTTGGGCATTCAAAAGAGACGGAATATCTACCGCTAACACTTTAGCTTGTGAGGCTTCGTTAACTAAATTTACCGCCGCCATAGTTTTTTGGGCGCTTGCTCTAGTCACATCAAAATCAGATCCGATCCCAATACCCACGATCGCATCTACTACATAATCCGCACTTTTTATTACCTGGATGCATAAAGGGTTAATATCTAATTCTGCCTCTGCTTTAGACGCGCTATCATTTTTTAAAAACAAAGCATATAGAAGCCCATGAGCTTCTAGATATCGGCTGCGCGCCTCATTGGCACATAGCCCCATTTTTGGAGGTTGAACCGATAACACGGCTATATTTGAACAACCTAAAGCTATAAGGTTAGTTGCAATTTCATAACCGTCACCGCCATTATTGCCATTGCCCGTTACCACAACCCATTTTTTGTTTTTTAAATCAGCCCCAAATTCTTGCTGCATCTTGTGCACGATCGCCAAAGCCGCTGCTTGCATTAACGGAAATTGCCCCCGGTCCGCGCCAAATTGGGCTTCTATTTGGCGGGCTTGAGCCACAGTAAACACTGGGGCCCCACTAATGCTATAATGCTCAATATCAACCGCAAAATTTTCTTTAATCATAACTTTTACCTTTTTGAGTTTGCGCGCATGACTGACCCTAAAATAAACTCATCTAGCCTTAAGTTTCGCCAAGAGCTCATTAAAACCGCCCAAAGTTTAAACCTTTGCGCCTTAGCTCTCGCTAATCCCCAAATCGTGCGCCAAGCCCCACAAGAGCCCCGCCCCGATTTACCGGCCGGACTTGATTATCTCAACAAGAACGCAGATGTACGAGCTAATCCTGATTTAATTCATCCTGGCACTAAGTGCATTATCTGCGCCGCGATGGCTTATAAACTTCACCCTAAAGAAGATAACGAGACTTATCCCCAAACCTCAGGACGCATTTCCGCCTACGCCTGTGGCCGTGACTACCACAAAGTTCTTAAAAAGAAGCTTACCGCACTTGGCAACTTTTTGCGGAACTATTTGTGGAAAAATAGACCCGACTTCCCAAATCTTTCATCTTTTATCTCAGGTCACGTTCATGATGAGTTAAAGCCAACTTCTTTGGTCCCCAACCCAAACCAAGAGCACTTATCAACACCTGAGCTTTTTTCCGATGCTACCCAAATTACTTTTCGTGCCATTGCTGACAGCGCGCCTTTTCCCGAACGTTTTGTCGCCACCGCAACTGGCATGGCCCAAGAGGGCAAAAACGGTCTTTGTGCAATTTCAGGGGCAGGGTCTGCCATCTTTTTAGGGGAACTTCTAGTAAATATCGACCTCATTTCCTTATTGCAAGAGAATAATGAAATAGGAACAGAGCAAGCACCAACCGAAAAGGAAGGTGAAAAGCCCACTCACGTTCAAGCTGACCCCAAGCCTAAAAATTCAAACCCAGAACACGTTATTCGCTATGTGTCCGAACCAATAAGTTACGCCCTCTACCCCACTACTAATACTTTAACCTCCGAACCGCTTCCCCCTAGCGTTTCAGCAACTTGCCCTAAAAGCTGTAGTCGCTGTTTTAAAGCCTGCCCGACCCAAGCTCTATCAGCTCAAGGTTTTAAGGCGGAACGCTGTTTATCTTATTTAACTATTGAGTCGGATGAAAACATTCCATTTGAATTTTGGAGGGCTTTAGGTACTAGAGTTTATGGTTGTGATGCGTGCCAAGAAGGTTGTTTAAGATGTCAAAATCAAAAGATAACCTTGGATCCTGATTTTAAAAACCGTTTTTCAGCTACGCAATTAGATTTCTTACAACTAATAAACTTAAATGCTTCAGAGTTTACCACGCTCTTTGCAGGCACCCCAATTATGCACGCCGGCTACAGGCGCTTTATGCGTAATGTATTTACTGCCGCGACTAATACCACTCCAAGTCTTGAGCTAGTCCAAGCCCTCAATTCACGGCGTGCAGACTTTAAAGAATATGAAGACACCATTAACCGCGCCATCAGCTTAATTAAAAGTAAACTTTTTAACTAATTTTGTCTAAAAATGATCCATCGCGCAAAAGTTAAGCAAAAATTTTAAAATATTTAACTTTATTCAAATTTGTTTCTAGCGTTAATATCTATAATCAAGTAGTCATTTGTACGTTTTATTAAAAATGGCTAGTATTTTTGAACCTCAAAACAAAGATTATTTAAATTATCCACAGCTTTGAGGTTGGTACAATTTACGATTTAACACAATCATCTGGAGTGTTTATGATTATTTTAGGCGTAGATATCGGGGGGTCCGGAATTAAAGGGGCCCTTGTGGACACAAAAACCGGTAAGCTTGTAACCGAACGCATCCGTATCGCCACCCCACAACCAGCCACCCCGGAAGCAGTAGCTAACACCTTGAAGGAATTAGTTGCTCATTTCCCTGACTACACAGGCCCAATTGGGTGTGGTTTTCCTGCCACTGTTCATCATGGTGTGGCCTTCACCGCAGCCAACATCGATAAAACTTGGATCAACACCCCTGTGGAAAAGTTGTTTTCTGCCACTGTAAAACATCCATGCTTTGTCTTAAATGATGCAGACGCTGCTGGTATTGCTGAAATGAAATTTGGCGCCGGCGTGGATAATCATGGCGTAGTAATGATGGTTACCATCGGTACTGGCCTTGGTAGTGCTATTTTTGTTAATGGCAAACTTTTACCAAACACCGAACTTGGTCACCTCATTTTAAATAACATGATCGCTGAACACTACTGCTCAGATTCCGCTAGACAACAAGAAGACCTCGGTTGGGGTAAATGGGGTAAGAGATTTAACAAGTACCTTTCTCGCCTTCAATTCTTGTTCAACCCAGACCTTTTTATTTTAGGTGGCGGGGCCTCTAAGAGTTTCGAAAAATTCAAAGACAAGATTGAAATTCGGACCCCAGTTGTGACTGCCAAAACCTTAAATGAAGCCGGTATTATCGGGGCCGCTTTCTACGCTGAAGAACAACAAGAAGCAGGTTGCACCCCTTGTTGCGTAGTTGAACATGAAATAGTTTGTGCAGCAACAAACTTAGACGACTGTGCAGATAAAGCGCAAAAACCAAACTGTGCTTGTAGCGACGCTAGTAAATAAAAACAATTAACTTTTTAGTTAAATATGTAGCTTTGGCTCATCCTAGCTAGTAAATTTTCTGAGATGTATTTAAAAGGGAACACTATGGCTAATATCGGTGAAGTTCACAATTACTACGAAACTCTCGTAGCTCATTATATTGACGGTCTAGAATTGACCAAAACCAAGGATCAAGATTATCTGACCGATTTGTTCTGTTTAGCCCTAAACCAGCTTCCAGCTTACTATATTCGCTTTAATGTAGACATGATGTTCTATACTTCAGATGAAAAAAAACAAGAAATGGAAGATCGAGTAATTTACGCTGTAAGCTCAGCTATTAGTTGGCTCGATCGAGATGATCATAAGCGCAATAAAGACTAAGCTGGTAAAACCTTAGGTTCTTAAACCAAAATAAACAAAAGGTCTCTATTTAGAAAATTAGAGGCCTTTTGCTTCTCTCCCAAAACTTTGGCCTTTCCCTCACCAAAATAGAAAGAAGAAATAAAAGAAAATACTAAACTCCGCTCTCCGTATTTTCTAATTTTTGACGTGCTTTTTGGGATAGGCTACACCGAGTAAATCGAAGAGATCTCTAGTTTTTTTAGGGATCTCTTTTACTATCCAGATTCCTCTGCCTAGAGGCCTACTCGCTTGAAGTGTTTGTAGCTTTAGCATTAGCTTATTTAATGAATCACTTGGTAGCT
>UQCV01000003.1 GCA_900539665.1 uncultured Succinivibrionaceae bacterium
AGCTACCAAGTGATTCATTAAATAAGCTAATGCTAAAGCTACAAACACTTCAAGCGAGTAGGCCTCTAGGCAGAGGAATCTGGATAGTAAAAGAGATCCCTAAAAAAACTAGAGATCTCTTCGATTTACTTGGTGTAGCCTATCCCAAAAAGTACGTCAAAAATTAGAAAATATGACGGCGGGAGTTTAGAGTAAAGAGATTGGGAGTGAATTATAAACAAAAGATGCCAACCTAAGGTTGGCATCTTTGATTTTTAGCTAAAACTAAAAATTGAATAGCTAACGTTCACTACTATGCTATTAGAGAGAGTAGTAAAGTTCGAATTCAGCTGGGTGCGGAGTCATACGAACCTTGTCGATTTCCTTTTGCTTAAGCTTGCAGAAAGCATCGATATAATCAGCAGAGAATACATCGCCAGCTAACAAGAAGTCATGGTCAGCCTGAAGAGACTTGATAGCTTCTTCGAGTGAGCCACAAACCTGTGGAATAGCTGCTTCTTCTTCTGGTGGAAGGTCATAAAGGTTCTTATCCATAGCTTCACCCGGATCGATATGGTTGATAATACCATCGAGACCAGCCATGAGCATAGCAGAGAAAGCGAGGTATGGGTTAGCCATGCAATCTGGGAATCTTACTTCGATACGTACTGCCTTTGGAGATGAAACTGCAGGGATACGGATTGAAGCAGAACGGTTACGAGCAGAGTATGCAAGCATTACTGGAGCTTCATAACCTGGAACAAGACGCTTGTATGAGTTGGTAGAAGGGTTGGTGAATGCGTTAAGAGCCTTAGCGTGCTTCTTAATACCGCCAATGTACCAAAGAGCGAGCTGAGAAAGACCGCCATAGAGTTCACCAGAGAACAAGTTCTTGCCGTCTTTACCAAGAGACTGGTGTACGTGCATACCAGAACCGTTATCACCAGCGATTGGCTTTGGCATAAAGGTTACGGTCTTGCCATACTGATCAGCAACGTTCCAAAGTACATACTTTTCAAGAATAACTTCGTCAGCCTTCTTGGTGAGAGTATTGAACTTAGTAGCGATTTCGTTCTGACCGCAAGTAGCAACTTCGTGGTGATGAGCTTCGATTTCAAGACCCATTTCTTCGAGTACGAGGCACATTGCAGAACGGAGGTCTTGTGAAGAATCAACAGGAGGAACTGGGAAGTAACCGCCCTTAACTGCTGGACGATGGCCCTTGTTGCCATCTTCATATTCAGTGGTGCTGTTCCAAGCTGCTTCAGGGTCATCAATTTCAACCATGGAGCCCTTCATTTGGCAACCGAAGCGAACGTCGTCAAAAACGAAGAATTCTGGTTCAGGGCCAAAGAGAGCGTAATCAGCGATACCAGTTGACTTAAGGTATGCTTCAGCTCGCTTTGCGATAGAACGTGGGTCACGATCATAGCCTTGCATGGTTGAAGGCTCGATGATGTCGCAACGGATCATAATAGTAGGATCTGCGTAGAATGGGTCAAGTTTAGCAGTTTCAGGATCTGGCATTAAAATCATGTCTGATTCGTTGATGCCTTTCCAACCGCTAATTGATGAACCATCGAACATCTTGCCATCAGTGAAAAAGTCTTCGTCGATGCATGAAGCAGGGATAGAAATGTGCTGTTCCTTACCCATAGTGTCGGTGAAGCGAAGGTCAACGAACTTTGCATCGTTTTCCTTGATGAGATTCATTACGTCTTGAGCTGACATACAATAAAATCCTCCAACGGGATGTTTAAATAAAGTAGATGTTTACCGAATTATCTAATGCTAAATTTGTGCCAAGTTAAAATCGAGGCTTTTACGCTGAAACAGAGCTATTTTAATCTATTTTGCGGTAACGCGCTTCAAAATAAAGCACCAAACAAGTGCAACAAGGCTTTTTTTGTTTGCTAATGGTGCAATCTAGTATTTTGCAGACAAAAAGGAATTAAGGCAATATCTATTTAATTTTGTTTAAGTGCACCATAACAGCGAAAAAACGTCTTGTGAATGGATAAAGGCTTATAAAAACAGAGGTTTGAGTAAAAAAAGCAAAGAATGCACTCTCTTTATGATTATGTTTTTTTGTTGGGTTAAATAAAGTTAGCCCGAAATTAAGGTGGTATTTAGAGCAAGCTTAATTTTGGTTGCGCTATATAAAAGTCTATAGTCAACAATTTTTGTGTGTAAATGCGCCATGCTAAATTGAATTAGAAAATGGTTGATTAAAATATAATCAAAATTTAATTGAAAATTTTATAATTGTGCTATGAAGATCACATGTAAAAATGTAAAATACGCAGGTAATTTGAAATAACAGGGGTTTTTCATGTTAGAAAATCTGCGCAACATTGCCATTATCGCCCACGTCGATCACGGCAAAACAACATTAGTTGATAAATTATTACGTTTATCTGGTACTCTTGATCGCTCTTCCGATGGGGAAGAACGTGTAATGGACTCTAATGCCATTGAAAAAGAACGTGGGATTACCATTTTGGCTAAGAACACTGCTATTCAGTGGAAAGATTACAGAATTAACATCGTTGACACTCCGGGCCACGCTGACTTTGGTGGTGAAGTAGAACGTGTTATGAGTATGGTTGACTCCGTACTTCTTTTGGTTGACGCAGTTGATGGCCCAATGCCTCAGACCCGTTTCGTTACTCAAAAGGCTTTCAAGCAGGGCTTAAAGCCAATCGTTGTTATCAACAAGATTGATAGACCAGGTGCTCGTCCTAATTGGGTAATCGACCAGGTTTTTGATTTGTTTGATAATCTTGGGGCTACCGACGAACAGCTCGATTTTCCAATCGTTTACACTTCTGCTCTCAATGGTTACGCCACCTTAGATCCAGATGTAAAGACCGATAATATGGATGCTTTGTTCGAAGCAATCATTAAGTATGTTGAGCCTCCAAAGGCAAATCCGGAAGGTCCTTTCCAGATGCAGATCTCTCAGCTCGACTACTCTCCATATGTAGGGGTTATCGGTGTTGGTCGTATTATGCGTGGTAGCGTAACCCCAAATCTTCCAGTAACTATTGTTAGCCCAGATGGCTCTACTAGAAATGGTAAAGTTGGCCAGGTTCTTGGTTATTTAGGATTGAAGCGCTCAGAAGTAGATTGTGCAAAAGCTGGTGATATTATTGCTATTACAGGCCTGGGTGAACTTAAGATTTCTGATACCGTTTGTTGCCAGACTCAAGTAGAAGCCTTGCCTCCACTTTCTGTAGACGAACCTACGGTAACTATGACTTTCCAAGTTAATACTTCTCCATTTGCAGGTAAAGAAGGCAAGTTCATTACTTCACGTAATATTCTTGAAAGATTGGAAAACGAACTTACTCACAACGTAGCTTTACGTGTTGAACAGACTGAAGATCCTGATAAGTTCAAGGTTTCTGGTCGTGGTGAACTTCACCTTTCAATTCTTATTGAAAACATGCGTCGTGAAGGTTTTGAATTAGCGGTTTCTCGCCCTGAAGTAATTGTTAAGGTTATTGATGGCAAGAAGATGGAACCAATGGAAAACCTTACTGTTGACATTGAAGAACAGCATCAAGGTGCTGTAATGGAACAGCTTGGTGTGCGTAAGGCTGACCTTAAGGATATGGTTCCAGATGGTAAGGGCCGTGTTCGTCTTGACTACTCTGTACCAGCTCGTGGTCTTATTGGTTTCCAAACTGAATTTATGACTTTAACTTCAGGTACTGGTCTTATGTATCACACCTTCGATTGCTACGGCGAATGGAAGGGGGGTGTTATCGGTCAGCGTAAGAATGGGGTTATGATCTCTAACGCTACTGGTAAGGCTTTAGGTTACGCAATTTGGTATCTTCAGGATCGCGGTAGAATGTTCATCGAACATGCTCAAGAAATCTATGAAGGCCAGATCGTTGGTATCCACAACCGTGATAATGACCTTACTGTGAATGCTCTTAAGGGCAAGCAGCTTACTAACGTTCGTGCTTCTGGTACTGACGAAGCTATCGTTTTAGTTCCACCTGTAAGATTCTCATTGGAACAGGCTCTTGAATTTATCAACAATGATGAACTCGTTGAAGTAACACCAAAGAGCATTCGTTTACGTAAGAAGCTTTTAACTGAACTCGATAGAAGGAGAGCTTTCCGTGCTGTTGGTGGTCTTCGTGACCAGGAAGCAGCTGAATAATTTTTGAGATGAGCACGGTGCTTATAGCCGTGCTTTCTAAGACAATTATTGAAGTTAATAAAAAATGCTACCGCTGAGGTAGCATTTTTTGTTCATTGTTTTTGTTGTGTCTGTTTACAGTTATTCGTTTTTAGGGGAGTTTTTTCTATATCTGAAGAGGGAGCCTGGTTTTTAGCCTCGCTGTCTTTTAGAGCTTTGGTTGGTTTAGGGTGGGTCAGCTTGTAGTCTTGCATCACGGCAGCAAGCTCAGCCCCTAAAAGAACAATATACCAATTGATATATGTCCAAACCATTAAAATTGGTAAGGCAGCTACTGCGCCATAGATTAAGGTATAGTTTGAAAAGTTGGTTATATAGTAGGTAAAAGCACGGCGCAAAAAATCTTGCGTTACGGCTGCTAAAAATGCACCAATAGCAGCGTATAGAAAATTAACCTTAGTATTAGGAACCCCGGTATAGACGATAAAAAGAATTGTAAATACCAATAATGCAGGAACAATATTCACTACGATTCTATTGATGATATTGAGGGTGTCCATGTTGATATTGCCAAGCATCTGGGCTGCGGTAATGGACGAGGTTATGGCAATACTTAAACCTAGTAATATTGGTCCTAAGGTAAGAACGGTCCAATAAAGGGCAAAGGTTGTGA
Source organism: uncultured Succinivibrionaceae bacterium (assembly GCA_900539665.1). Classification (GTDB taxonomy): domain Bacteria; phylum Pseudomonadota; class Gammaproteobacteria; order Enterobacterales; family Succinivibrionaceae; genus WG-1. Next base: position 4,809 of record UQCV01000003.1, read on the forward strand.
TGCGAGGGCGAGTTGAAGTTGTGTGCCAGATGCGATTTAAGGTGATATCAATGCGTCGAATAAGGCAAAGGGAAATGACCACTAAGGTAGCAAGCCCGAGCATGGTGGTTTGACTTGCATTGCTGACAAAAGAATCAATGTATTCTTGAAGTACTTCTCCCGATTGGGGCATCATATTGGTGATGATGAAGTGCATCATTTCGGTTCTAAGCTTTTGAAAGCTTGGAAACAACGAAAAAACACTAAGCAAAACGGCCAAAACTGGAATGAGAGACATCAACGTGGTATATGAAAGAGACGAACTTAAAACGTCAATTTCGTCATTTTTGATTCGTTTCGATAAAAAAATCAAAAATTGAAATTTATGAGATAGCTTGTTTTTGAGAAAAATGATGCGTTCTTTCATAATAATTTTCCTCTATCGGGGCTAATTTACTGCGGTTGCTTGTCATCAATGATGTGCTGTTTTGAGTTCTCTGATGATGTTTCTTTGCTGTTTGTTGATTTTAATGGGGGCATGATTAGATGGCTCCAACCTGCTTTGGTGACTTCATCTATCTTGGCAATTGCGCCGTTGGGGTCAATTGCGACTAAATAAGAGTGGTCGTTATCCTCTAATAAATCATGGTACACTAGCGACAAGTCTGTCATTTCTGGCGCAGTTGTGGTGCTGAGAACGGCAGATAAATTGCCCTCTAAAGCCATAGTTTTGAAGTCTGCAGTTTTAAAGGCGTTATGTTCGATGTTTGCGTGCAAGAAAAAGCCTCTAAATTCATCTACTTCGCTGTTATCAACAGCAAAAATCTGCCCCACTTGGGTAAAATTGCGATTTTTAACTAAGTTTGTCAGCCTTCTTTTTAGGTTATACCCATCTAGCGCTAGGTTAGGCCCGTTAATGGATAATTCGCCCGTAAAAATTGGTGTGGCCGGCCAAGGTGAGTTAAATTTAGCAGTGCCTGTAAATGCCACATCCAAATCACCGTAGATTTTTGGTGAGTTTGAAATGATAAAGTGAGAAGGATTTAAGCCTTGAGCCACAACTTTTACCTGATATGCCTCAAGAGAATTATTTTGGGGTGAAGTAAAATTATGATCTTTAAAATTAAGTTCAGAAGGTGGAACTAAAGAGGCACTAGCTTGAGAGTTTGGAAGCAATGAAGCCGCCACATTTATGGTTGAATCTTCGTTATAAATTAGGTTAAAAGAGAAGTTTTGGGGAGTCCAAGACCCAGTAAGTCTTGGGTTCCAAAAACGTTGCCCTAACAAACCCAGATCGCCGTGGGTTATAGCTAATTGCGCAAAGCTAAATGCGGGAAAAATTTGCCTGGTAGTAGTTTTAGCAGGGTCTTCGGTATACTCAAAGTTAGACAACTCTATATCGCTTTGTCTGGTAAAAAAGTTAAAGTTGTCAAAACCACTTAAAATTTCACACTTATAGCAAGTAAAGTGTTCTATGGCCAAATTAGGAAAATTTTCATTTAAGAGGTTGCTAAAATCACTAGGTTCTAGCGTGGCGCTAACTTGATTTAGCTTTATTTCATTGAATTTAAGTAGCTTTTCTGTGGGTAAGAACACTCCGTTAGTCACAATTTGTCCATGTTCGCCTATTGTTCCTGAAACATTAAAACTACCATTAGCTAACCACTTTATATTACCCGCGGTTAGAGCTAATTCCCGAATAGCCATGGTGGCAAAGTCCCCTGAGAGTTCATAGGTGGTTCCGGAGAGATTTATTAGGCCAGAAAAGCCAGCAATTTCGCAATTTTCACCACATAATGTAGGCGGAAGTTTTAGATCTACAGTTTGGGCTTGAATCGACTCTAGGTTTGTAGTCCAATCGGGAATTTGAAAATATTCAGTTGAGAGTACGTGATTGCTAATGTTCGTCTTACTCAAATGGATTGTGCGATCTAGCTGATTTATGGTCGCAGTTGTAGTTAAGTTACCACCATCGAAGTTTAAATTTGCTTGAGCTAGGCATACGTTGTGGTGGCAATCAAGTTCTATCTGACCAGACTCGATATTTCTGTGCCACACTTGAGCAAGATGTAGGTTAATAGTGGAGTAATTGCTGAGTAAATTCTTAGAAAAAGGACTATGCAAATCAAAATTGGAAGTCTTAAGTTCGAGTCCTTTAAAATTCTCGGAGCTTAAGTTTTTTAACCAAACTTTACGAATTGGGCCAATTAAATTTGGCAGTTGGGCGGTTTGCGCTTCTATAAAAGGCAAATCTTTAAACACAGGGTCAATAAGATCGAGTTCAACCAATTCTAAACGTTTGGTTTGGCCGGTTAAATAAGACCAAAGGTCAAATTCAAGATATGTTGTTTGGCTTCTACAGATATCCTTGATATTGAGGTCGTAAATAGCAATCGTGCCTGGATAAAGGATGTTATATTCTACTTTTTTTATGGTGACATCATGTCCTAGTTCATTAGTAAGTAGTTGCGCTAAAGGGGTTGCTAAAAAAGGACCTCTAAAGAAAAAAAGTAGCAATAAAAAGACCGCTGCAATTGTAAACAACAATGACAGGCTTAAACGGACGAAAAAATGACGAACAGTTTTAGTTGCCACTGAGTTCTTCTCCGGTACGGTACCAACGATCTATAAGGTTTTGCATAGCTTCAGGGTATTGTTGTTCAATAATATCGGCATCAGCAGAAGCTTCATTGATAATCTTAGTGTCACGAAGCATATTTGCAACTCGGAAATTAAGTTCCCCGGTTTGTTGGGTGCCTAAAAGGTCACCTGGTCCCCGAAATTGCATGTCTTGTTCGGCGATATAAAAGCCGTTACTGCTTTGTTCTAGAACTTTTAAACGCTGACGTCCAGTAAGACTAAGATTATCAGCATGTAATAAACAGCAAAAAGAAGCTAATTTGCCACGACCAACACGTCCACGGAGCTGGTGTAGTTGGGCCAAACCGTGTCGTTCTGCGTTTTCAATCACGATTAAAAAGGCATTTGGATTATTCACCCCAACTTCAATGACTGAGGTGGCAACCAAAATGTCGATATTTCCATGGTTAAATTCGTCCATAATCTCCTGTTTTTCAGGAGCTTTCATTTGTCCATGCAGGAGGCCGATTCTTCTTTGAGGTAATACTTGGGCAATGTACGAAGCTGTATTGATGGCATCTTGGCAATCTATCACTTCAGATTCGTTGATTAGACAGCATACCCAATAAACTTGTTTGCCTTCGGCCACATGCTTTTCAATATGCGCAATAATCGTGTCGCGCATGCTGATTGGACGCACAATGGTGATGATAGGTTGGCGGTTAGGTGGTAGTTCATCGATGATGGAAATATCCATATCAGCAAAGGCCGTTTGGGCTAAAGTACGCGGAATTGGGGTCGCTGTCATCGAGAGAATATGGGGGATGAAGCCAGTCGAATCGCAGGCTTTTTGGCGTAGAGCCATACGTTGTCTAACCCCAAATCTATGTTGTTCATCGATGATAACTAGGGCTAAACGATGGTAAATGACTTCGTTTTGAATAAGGGCATGAGTGCCAATGATTACCTTGACCTCTCCACTTAAGATATCTTCTTGCAGTGCTTGTTTTTCTTTGGCTTTCATCTTGCCTGTGAGTAACCCAACTTGCACCCCAAATGGTTCTAGGTACTTCACAAAATCTTTGTAGTGTTGTTGGGCTAAAATTTCTGTAGGCACCATTACGGCAGCTTGGCAATTGCTTAAAGCTGCAGTTAGGGCGCTCAAGATGGCAACCATGGTTTTACCACAACCTACATCACCTTGAACTAAACGGGTCATAGGGATGTTTTGGCTTAGGTCTTTGCTAATATCTGTAAAGGCGCGGCGTTGCGCCTTGGTTAGTTTAAATGGTAGATTTTTTTCAAAATCATCGACCATGGAACTTGGCGTGGATAGAGGCAAGGCGTCATATTGACGTGATTTTTGTTTAACTGCGCGTAGAGCTAGGTTGTGAGCTGTAAGTTCTTCAATAATAACTCTAGCTTGTGCTGGGGTTTCAAAACGAGCTAAAACCTGTAAATCAGTATTTTTAGGTGGTTGATGAACAAGTTGCAAAGCTTCTTTGAGCGTTAAATGATATCGATTTAAAGCTGTTGGTAAATATTCAGGGACATCATGGGCGGACAAAAAATCTAACGCTTGTTTGATATAACGGCGCATCGCTTGTTGTTTAATACCAGCAGTTAGGGCATAGCTTGGAGTAAGTGACTCTGAATTTTCGTTAGGGGAGAGAAATTCAGGGTTGGCGAGCTGAGGTTGGTTGTTAAAAAAAGATAGGCGTCCATAAATGGTAATTTCCGTATTGATGCGTAAGGCATCTTGCTGAAATTTTTTGAAATTAAAAAACGATAAACGGATATAACCAGTACCATCACTAAGAGTTACTTGAAAAATACTTCCGCGCGGACGGCTATCGAGTTTGGTACTTGTAATAATGCCAGAAATAGTAACTTCTGTGCCTTCATACAAGGGGGTTAAATCCCCAATGTGAATAATATTGGTGCGATCGGTATAAGAAGTTGGAAAATGAAATAACAAGTCCGCAATAGTAAAAATTCCTATTTTATTTAAAGCGGCTGTAGACTTGGTTTTAGGACCTAGCCCCGAAATACTGTTAATGGATTCCGTAAAAATAATGTCGGCAGAAGCTGGACTTGTTATATTCATGTGCGACCTTTAATATCTAAAGATATGTGGCATTACTTAAAGTATGATTAGAGCAATCTTCTTAGTAAAAGCTGCATGCCTAGCTTTTTAACTCTAGTGATCAATTTTTTAATTTCTTCTGGATATGTATCGAAGCTTTGTAATTCCTCGTGTGAGGTTATTGGTTTGCTGTATTGCATGAGGAATAATCTTTCATGCATAAACTTTTCTTGTAGAAGATGGTTTACATCATGTATGAGTAAGCCATTTTCAAGATCTAGTCCCCAAGCACGTGGATTAAAGTTGTTGCCGGTGATTAAAGTGTATTCACGGTCAATGCTAATGCCTTTGACATGGTAAGTGTTATTACCATTTTTCCATAAATTAACCTTTAAAGTCCCTTTTTTGATGTATTCTTCGTGATTAGCCACAAATTCTCTAAGGTTCATTTCATAAAGGTATGGCACTGCTCCAACTTTATTAAATTCTTCACCTTCTCTAATGTAGAAGTCATTAGCAGTTTTGTCACCTACAAGCATGGTAACTTCAACCCCACGGTTTAAAGCTTGATTCAAGCTTTTTTGCATGGCTGACGGCAAATTAAAGTAAGGGGTGAACATAACGATCTTTTGTTCAGCAGCGTCTATAAGCTGCACAATCGTTTTATTCAGTAGGTTGTTTTTACGCCCAAGCCCAACCAAAGGAGTGATACCAATCTTCTTGTTGCTGATTTCTTCCTTGTCGAAGTGGTAACCAGTATTACTTAGAATTTTTCTTAGGCCTTTGATTTCTAAAGATAGTTCTTTAGCCGTTGGAATGATAGTTTGGGTTAAATCTTGGACTGCATTGTTCTGATGAAAAACATTTGTACAATAATTACACATCGCATCAGCTAGTTCATCAGAGACGATTTCATGATATCTATCAAGACGGAAGGCGGAGAATTTTTCCAAATATACGTTATTTAAGCTGGCGCCACTAAATAAAACCGTATCGTCGAAAACAAAACCTTTTAAATGCAGAACCCCAAAAACCTCACGTTTCTTTACTGGAACCCCGTAAATGATAGGGTGAAGCAATTGTTTAGAGGCGAGTTCTCGGTACCATGCGTTATTACCAATCTGGGGACCTTTACCATGAAGTCCTCGCTGAGCGCGATGAAAATCGACATAAATACGTACGTAAAGCTGAGGATTTTTGGTAATAGCTTGATACAAAGCTTGCATTACTTCTTGCCCAGCTTCGTCATTTTGCAAATAGAGCGCGCAAATGCAAATACGTTTTTTAGCTGAGGCAATAAGCTCAAGTATACGTTTTCTAAAGAGTTTTGGATCTTCAAGCACGTGGTAATCGTTTGGATCAACTGCTATTTGTGGTAGATTAGCAATTTGAGCCTTAGGGCCAAAGGAACCTCGACATAGAATTTTTTTAACAATGTTCTTAATATTCATTTTGGGCCTCTAAGTTAAAATGCAGCTGTTGCTTTAAGGAGCCAGCTAATCTCAAAATCTGATAAATGTTCTTTTACTAATTCACGTACCTTGAAATGATAATCGTTGATCCAAGTGCGTTCATTTTCGGTCAACATGTCTTTGTTGATTAAACGTAGATCAAAAGGTACGAAGGTGATTGGAGCTAACGTTAGCATTTCTGTTTGGTTGTTTTTGCGGATTAGCTCAGCGGCACTTAAATTTTCACATCTAATACCGTATTCGTTGTCCTTATAGTAGCCAGGTTCCACGGAAGTTACCATGCCTTGTTTTAGCGCAATTCGTGGTCCTCGAGGGGAGATGGCCTGTGGGCCTTCGTGAACATTGAGACAATGCCCGACCCCGTGACCGGTCCCATGGTCATAATTAAGGCCATATTGCCACAAAGGGGCTCTAGCTACGACATCAATGCTGCTAGCATAGGTTCCTAATGGGAAACAAATGCGGTGTAAGGCAATCAGGCCTTTAAGCACTAAGGTGAAGCGAGTTTTCATTTCTTCAGTTACACCTGGGCCTACCAAAATAGTACGGGTTATATCAGTCGTACCATCTACGTATTGTCCCCCGCTATCGACCAAATAAAGTGGATCGAGACCTAGTGGTCTTGGGTTACCTAAATTCTTGTGGTTATAGTGAATAATTGAGGCATTAGGGCCTAAGGCTGAAATGGTATCGAAACTGGTTTCTAAAAAGCCTTCTTGTTCAGCTCTAAACTTATACAGTTGATCGCTAATAGTTTGTTCGTTTTGTTTTTTCGCTAATTCTAACGCAGCGTTATATTGGTTTTCACCGTTAGTGGTTGAGAAGAACGGCTCGGTAAGATGGTCTAACCAAGCTAAGAAACGACACATTGCTACCGCGTCACGTTGATGACACTTTTTCATGCCAGCTAGTTCAGTTTGGTTCTTGCAGGCCTTAGGTAATTCACACAAATCTTCCCCAAAAACTAAAGTAGCGCCATTACGTGATAAATTTTCAATTAACCAAGCGTTAGTGGAGTTTGGATTAATGTAGACCTTATCTCCATTTTGGCCCAATCTTCTAGTAAGTTCTTCCAATCCACTTTCTGGGTAATAATCAACTTTGCCAAAATGGTGCTGAAAATTTGATAATTCGGTTGCCGGGATCTTGTTTAGGTCTACAAACCACTCAATGTGTTCTGAAGAGTAGACTACAGCAAAGCTGTTTACTACCGGTAGGTTTGGTACATCGTGACCACGTACATTTAACAGCCAATTCACTGACTCGCTTTTCGTCAGAATGGTAGCGTCAACCTGTAGATCACGAAGTTTGCGGGCAATTAATTTGCGTTTTTCGACACTAGGACACCCATTATATTTATCTTCGTAAATATAAGCTGGCTTGATTTCAGGAGCGGCGTCTCTTTCGCTTGCTTTTAAACGATCAATAATATTGCCTTGGGTAAAGACTAATTCAATACTATCTTTTTTCAACTCTTGGCGTAAATCGCAACATTGTTGATGGCTGATGCATTTTGGGTCGATCCCTACTTTAGAACGAGGTTTAAGGACAGCTCGGAGCCAAGTAACGAGAGACATTTTTTTAAAGTGAAATGAATCCCACAGAGCGTGGTCTGTTTGTACCCGAGCTTGTAGAGTATAGCGACCATCCACAACAAGGGCGGCCGAGTTTTGCAGAGTAACTTCGTTACCTTCGTCATCTTGGCAGATTAAGGTGTTGTGCGCGGTTATTTTTTCCCCATCTTTTAAAATGGCAACTGTACCAGCAGATCCGGTAAAACCAGAAATATAAGATAGTCTTTCGGCTTCTTTGGGGATGTAATCAGATAAGTGCTCATCCACACGTGAAACAATAAGAGCATCCAAACCTTCGGTAGCAAGAAGAGCACGAAGTTGTAGGAGTCGGGTAGCGTAGATTGATTGAGAAATCATTATTTTGCCTCTGGCTTTAAGGTGCCATTACCATTATTAGTCGCATTCTGAGCCGAAGTTTTGGCTTCAAGGTTGTCTTGGTCTGTTGAAGCCGGGGTGACATGGTATAAATTCCCGAGACGATCGGCGTAAAGACCTACAGTAGCGGTTTTTAATAACAAAAGCTCTGCTTTTTTCTTCAAAAGATGTCGTTCATGAAGTTGAATGACGGCAAGCATGCAATTACAGTAACATAACAGTAAAAATAAAATAAGGATCGTGCGGATAACGAGTTCTGATTCGTTAGCAAAAATGATGAAGTAAACCCCAAAACCTGAGAACAAAAGGCAAATAAATCTAGTGCAAACATTTACCACAGGGGTAAAAATTGAGTTGTTTTGAGCTAGAGTTAAACAGGTCATATTAGTAAAAGAAAAAGCTAATAACGTAGCAGATGCGGCAATTTTAAGAAAAAGATCGTTCATGCCACTTACATCAAACCACACCATAATTAACCATAAGACTAGAGAAACGGCGTTAAAAATACAGGCAGGCAACCAAATGTACATGGTTTTGCAACGTGATCTTAAAAATAGATTTATATTGAGGCCGAAATTAAAGAAGAATACTAAAAGCGCTGATAGAGCGATCTTTAAGTCAATAAAATCGAAAGCAGGGTTGATTACATTCTTAATACCAATACATAAGGCAACGAGGGCCAACAGGGAAAGTGCAAGAAGCTGTATTTTTTTAAATTGAATCATAACTGTAAGTCTCTATTCCTGTGGAGCTGTAAATATAGTACTGTATTGAATTATACTGTTTTTTGCCATTTATAAGCAGGAAACAGCTAGCAAATCGGTCAAAAAAAATAGTGTAAATGGACATTATGGAAGGACGATTGTTAGTAGAAAATTAAATTGTCGTTAAAACCTGTGCTAAATCGCAAAAAATGAATGCATAATGCGAAAAAGTTGTGTATTCGGTAGAATAATTAAAAATAATTAGTTTGGCTTAAAAGACAGATAAACAATTGATAAACAAAGAGGTGCCTTATGGATAGCAATCCACTATTAGCTCAAGATTTATACCCCGCATTTAGTCGAGTTAAACCAGAACATATTAAACCGGCTATTACTAAGTTGATTGACGATTGTCGACGCACGGTTGAGCGAGTGGTTAGTGATGAAGAAAATAAAGAGAATGCCACTTGGGATAGCCTAATTGCTCCAATTGATGAAGCACTGAGTGTTTTAGGTAAGGCATGGGGGATTGTTACTCATTTAAATAGCGTAGTTTCATCTGATGAATTGCGCGAAGCGCACGACGAAATGCTCCCAATAGTTTCTGAATTTTATACTTGGTTAGGGCAAAACTATGAGTTATACCAAGCGTATAAAGACCTCTATGCTCATGATAGCTATTTGTTTATGGGAGAAGCGCAGCGTAGAGCAGTCGAACTTGAACTTCGTGATTTTAAATTAAGTGGTATTGCGCTTGAAGCTGAAGATAAGAAACGTTTTGCGGAATTAAGAGCTAAGCTTTCTGAACTATGTTCTAAATTCTCCAACAATGTTTTAGATGCAACTAATGATTTTATCAAGCATGTAACAGACGTTGAAGAATTAAAAGGCCTACCAGAAAGCGCTTTAGCATTGGCTCGCCAGGAAGCCCAAGCTCATAATATGGACGGTTATATCTTAACCTTAAAATTGCCATCTTATTTGCCTGTTATGCAACATGCGGTTAATCGCCAATTACGTGAGGAAATGTATCGCGCATATGTGACCAGAGCATCTGAAATTGGCCCGGCTGCTTCTAAGTTTGATAATACAGAGATCATCAACGAAGAACTTAAGTATTCAACTGAAATTGCTGAAATGCTTGGTTTTAATACTTACGCTGATCTGTCTTTAGCGACTAAGATGGCAGAATCAAAAGAACAGGTATTAGGTTTTCTTGAAGATTTAGCAAAACGCTCTAAAGCCCAAGCTCAAGAGGAAGTTAAGGAAGTGCAAGCCTATGCTAAGAGCAAGGGGGTTTCAGACCTTAAACCTTGGGATTATCCTTACTACAGCGAAATGCTAAAACAGGAAAAATACTCCATTTCTGATGAACAAATTAGACCGTACTTCCCGCTTAATAAAGTATTGTCAGGGCTATTCAATCTTGTAAAAAACTTATTTGGGATTGAAGTAAGACCTCATTTAGGAATGGATACCTGGCATAAAGATGTAAGTTTTTATGACATCCATGATAAAGATGGCAATTTACTAGGTGGGTTCTATACCGACCTTTATGCGCGTGAACGTAAGAATGGTGGGGCGTGGATGGATTCTTGCGTGGGACGCAGATATCGTCAAGATGGCAGTCTGCAAACACCAGTAGCTTATCTCATCTGTAATTTTATGCCTCCAATTGGGGATAAACCAGCCCTTTTAAACCATGATGAAGTAGAAACTTTGTTCCATGAATTTGGTCATTGCCTCCATCATCTTTTAACTACAGTAGATGTAAGTAGTTTGGCGGGGATCAATAATGTGCCATGGGATGCAGTGGAAGTTCCAAGTCAGTTTATGGAAAATTTCACTTGGCAGCCTGAAGTTTTAGATTTATTGACTTGCCATGTAGATACTGGAGCTAAGTTACCAGCTGAACTCCTAGCGAATATGTTAGCCTCTCGTAATTATCATTCTGCTTTGGCGATGTTAAGACAGCTTGAATTTGCTATTTTCGATCTCAAAGTTTATGGGGTTAAAAAGCTTTCTGGGACCGTGCAGGAACTTTTAAACGAAGTAAGAAAAGAGGTTTCTGTTTTGCCAACTGCTGATTTTAATCGCTTCCAAAATAGTTTTACTCATATCTTTGCTGGTGGTTATTCTGCTGGGTACTATAGCTACAAGTGGGCAGAAGTCCTTTCATCTGATATTTTTGCTAAATTCGAAGAATCAGGTAATGTGATGAGTAGCGAAGTAGGCCATGAATATTTGCATAAGATTCTAGAAAATGGTGGTTCTCACGAATTCATGGAAATGTTTAAGAATTTTAGAGGACGTGAACCAAGCATTGACGCACTTTTACGTCATAGCGGTATCAAAGCTTAATAAACACGGCTTATAACATTAAAAATGCCAGTTAGGTTGTAGCTCATTTGGGGCTAAATCTAACTGGCATTTTAGTTAGTGTTTTAACTACCTAAATCTATATGCTAATCAGCAGGACGAGCCACGATAGTACGGGTATCGTCATCAATACGGGCTAACTGTACTTTAATAGTTTGGCTAAGTTCATAGCGTTTAGTGCCGTCAATCGTAATGATACCGGTAGTGTTATCTGAGACGATACGGGTACGGTCGGAGCAAATAAAACTACTTGGAATAAAGGCGCTAGCACCATTAGCGATGAGATGAACTCGGCAACCACCACGAGAAATATCAAAAATTTCCGCTTCAAATATAGTCCCGGCTTCGAGATCTGGCTTGAGGTAGTTGATGTACAACCAATCTTTTACGTTTCGTTCAGCGATACGATTATTCTTCTTAGCCAAATTCATGCCTTCGATAGTGGTATCGTCCGGAATTTTTGGTTGGCTATTTTTGTTTAAGAAAGATTTAATCAAACGATGATTGATCATGTCGCCGTATTTTCTAATTGGAGAAGTCCAAGTAGCGTAATAATCAAGACCTAAACCATAGTGTGGCCCTGGAACTGGAGACATTTCCGCAAAGGTTTGCATTTTACGTAGGCGGGCATCGAGGTAGGTGTTACCAGTTGAATCGATCCAACGTTTAACTGCAGAAAAACCAGCAATGCTTTCTAAGGTTTCTTGGTCTGCATATGGACATTCGTATTCTTTGAGTAAGGCAATAGTATCCTGCATTTTTTCAGGATCAATACCCATGTGAATATTAAAGATGCCGGCTTTAAAGTGTTCAGCTAAGAAACGCCCAGCGCAGGTGTTAGCCACAATCATTGATTCTTCAACGATCTTATTGGCAATTCTACGGTGTACCACGATGATTTCTTTAAGAGCGCCATTGTCATCAAGAACGAAGTCGTAATCAGGCTTATCTCTAAAAACAGAGGCATGAATGCTTCTATAGGTCGAACGCGCTACGCAGAACTGTTCTAATAGCTTGATTTGTTCTTCGACGTGTGGAGTTGGCTTAAAGTCAGTTGGCTGACCTTCAAGGAAATCGGATACTTTATCGTAGATAAGCTTACCTTGAGATTTAATAACTGCAAGCATGAATCTCGTATTGTCGTGAATAACTTCACCATCAGCTTTGATGTGAATTTCGGCCACAATAACTTTACGTTCTTCATTTTCACGCAAAGAACAAAGGTCGTCACTCATGCGGCGTGGTAACATCGGAATGTCTCTACCAGGAAGGTAGATAGAAAAAGCTCTATGGGCTGCCTCTGCATCAAGTGGAGTATCTTCGGCGATATAACCGGTTGGATCCGCAATAGCGACCATAAGTTTCCAGCCACCTTCTGGGAGTGCTGAAACATAGAGTGCGTCATCCATATCCTTTGTTTTTTCACTGTCGATAGTGACAAATGGTAAAGCAGTTAGATCTTCGCGTTCTAAGGCTTCATCTAAGAACGGATAGGCTCCTAAATCATCAGGACATTTCTTTGGTAAATCGAGTTCACGTAGCACAACCCACCATGGAGCTTGTGGATCGTTTGCATAGGTAATGTATTCGGTAACTTCGGCCATATGGTATCTTTGTGTGTTCATAGCGTGTTCTTTAAGGTTAGCTATAACCCAATCACCTTCTTGTAAAACTACATCTTTACCGAGGGTGGATTTAGCTCGAATTACGTTGCGAATACAAGGATGGTCTGGTACGACATTAAGAAAACCATTAACGTATTTAACGCGCGCAAGGAAACGGGTTAAATATGGTTCGATTAAGGCGATTGGTTCAGCCTGTGAACGGTCACCATTAGTTTTAATTTTGGCAGAAATACGATCCCCATGGATTAGGTTACGCATAGCTGGAGGCGGAATAAAGAAGCTATCGCGGCCATCAGTTTCTAAAAAGCCAAAACCCTTATCCGTCGCTTTAACCACGCCTTCAATAAAGCCTGAACCAAGCGCGGTATTATTGTGATTAACATTGGTGTTTGGTTTGGTTGTTTGTGGCTGAGATAATACTGGTTTTTGTGGAGTTCGGTTGCCAGATTTTACGACGTTAGTTGGCTTGTTGTTGGTTTCGTTTTTAATTGGTTTGATAGCCGGGGTTTGATTTTGGTTGTCACCGGATTTTTTATTATCAGCTTTGTACTGTTTTTTAAGTTGCTGAAGAATTGGATTATTAAACATATGTTTCCTGTATTTTTACGAATGGCTACCTGCCATCAGACATTTCCATTTTTTTTGCGCATGTTCGTATTTTAAAGGTAATTAAAGGCACTGTCTAAATATATTTATGTAAAGCCAACTTCGGTTCAATTAGTCGGTTTATTCTTTAATTATTTGTTAGTTTATTTTGCGCATAACGAATGAATTCTTGGCGTTTTATTTTAAGGTTATTGTCAAGTTGGTTAGGCCATGGCAGAAAGATTTTAGGAATATATATAGCATTTAATTTGGGTTGTAATTTTTCTTTTATAAAGGCTAGGGAGAGTTTTGTTTTAATGATGGCGCATGCTACGTGTCCCCAGGTTTCATCAGGTATTGGTACGATGACACAAGCCTCGATTCCTTCAATACTTAAAAGTACTTTTTCTATAGTTTCAGGGCAAATGTTTTCCCCTCCACTTATAAACATGTTATCACGTCGGCCTTTGATGCTTAAACCTTGGGGAGATAGTTCCCCTAAATCTCCTGTGTGTAAAAAACCGTTTGGATCTGTTATGGGGTTTATATGACCTTCTATGAGTAATCCACAAGCGATAGTCGGACCTTTGATGAGAATTTCTCCAGCGCAAATTTTGACCTCATGAAAAGGCAGTGGCTGGGCTCTAATAACGTCTTGTTCTAAACTTATTTCTGAGGTGCAAACTTGAGCAGCAGTTTCCGTCATGCCATAAGTAGCAAAAAGTTTAAGTTTAGGACAAAGGTCTTGTAGTTTTTTTACTAGTTTTATGGTGATTGGGGCGCCTCCTAGTATTACAGCCCTAACTTTTGAAGTGTTTAATGGCGCTTTTGGGTCGTTTATAAGCCTTAAAAGTTGAGTTGGGACTAAGGACATGACCGTGACTCCCATTTCTTTTATTTTGAGGGCTAAATTAGACGCACGAGCGTCTAACGGTAAAACTATGGTGGCCCCTGAGAGCAAAGCGCGAAACACGATAGCTTGGCCACCTACATGGTTAAGAGGCAAGCTTAAGAGGTAGCGGTCGTTGGTCTTCAATTCGAGCCCTGATTCGGCTCCAACCGCTGAAAGGATATGGGCTTTTAGGTTGTGGACAATTTTTTTGGGGGTGCCTGTAGAACCAGAGCTAAGCATGATATTTATGGGTTTGGTGTAATCAATGTCTGGCACTGCAATAGTGGCAGATTTACTATTTTTTTGTTGCGCGTTATTTTGCGCGGTAGTTTGGGTCCATAAAACTAGATCTAGATAAAAAGCATTTAACGCTTTACATATTGCTTCATTTTCGGTTGCAGTATTTTTAGCGGAGCATGGAATAAAAGTCCTCCCTGATCTGAAACATGCAAGAAGTAAAACTAGGTAGTCTATGGTTGGTATGGCTCGAAAAATTAGGGGGCGCTTTAAAGTGCCTACGTCTTTAGGTAATATTTGGTTAAGTGTATCTAAGGCTTGATTTACTAGGTGGTTTAGTTCTTGAAAATTAAGCTTGGTGACACCATCGGTGATAGCTGTTTGCTCAGAAAAAATTTGCGCGGCTCGAGCTAATGGATCAGGGCCAAATTTAGTGGTTAAAACTTGGTGCGCGTAATTTGAGAGATTAAATGTCATACCAAAGCCTTAGATGCATGCATGGAAAAATTTCGTAATGTTTTTGTGGGTAAATAAAAATTAGCTAGAAAGTTGGCCCTAATCTCGCCAACCAAAGAAGAACTAAAATATTTCTTCTTTGGTACAGGTAGCCCAAAAAGTTTCTTCGGTCCAAGCTTGGGGAGCAAAGTACTTTAAGGTATCTGTACCTGGGGGATTTAATTTTAGGGCGGTAGAAAGGCGTTCTAAATATCTTAGGCCAATCACGCTTTCAAAGGAAGAACTTAGGATTAAATGTTGGTTTAGTGCATCTAATTTGAGCTTAGAGTGAAGTTTGGGAGTATTTATGATATTAGGCAAAATTTGAGTGGTAAGCGCCAAATTAAGCGTAGGTTTTTGGACTAAATACCAAGATGTTGGCAAGTTTGGGGCATGGGTAGATAAGAATTCTAAAATATTGCCACGCGCTAGTTCATCTAAGCCTAACGGGGCTACTATTTGGCAGGAACTCTCGAGATCTGAGCACGGATCTTCTAGGTATAACAGTTGTGGCCCTAGAATGGCAACTACGTTTTGGGCATCTTTAAGAGACAAAGTGCAATTAGCATCAATAATGAATTTAGCTAAAGGAAAATAGTCTACAAGCTTGGTAAGAAGTTTGCACTCGTCATCCCAAGCATAGAGGCCAACTTTAAGCTTAAATATCCTAGCGCCTGCGGTGTAAAGTGGGGTAATAATTTGAGGAATTTGGGCGGGACTTCCTAAAACAAACTTATATGGTTTGGTTGGTTCAAAACTTCGCAAAGGGAAATGGAGCATTAGCCAAGCCATAGCGCAAGAGGGCAAGGTAGGCGTGTATGTGGTTCCGTTATTTAAGGCTCGAACCATAACTTTACTTTCAGCAAAAGCATCGGCATACGTTTCGGGGGAAAAATATGGCAATGGTGCGATTTCACCCACTCCTGATGGGGTTTTTATCAAAAGCCCCCGGCGTTCATTGACGAGGCCACCCTGCATTTTTATGGGGTGTTTAAATGGGATTTGGTAGCTAAAAAGTCTTGCCGTCATAGAGTAAATTTTGCAAATTATGGTGATATCACGCCCAAATCTAACGAAAATTAGGGTTAAATCATTAGTTAGAAGACCTAAATTAAGACCGAAGCTTGGCTTTGGTCTTAAATAACTTACGTTACGAGGCGTAAAGAATTAAGGGTTACGCTTAAATTTAGAGAAATCAGGGCGTCTCTTTTCGTTAAAAGCGTTGCGTCCTTCTTGGCCTTCTTCAGTCATATAGAACAACATAGTGGCATTGCCCGCAAGCTCTTGTAAACCAGTCTGGCCATCACAATCAGCGTTTAAGGCAGACTTGAGGCAACGTAAAGCAAGTGGGCTTTGACACAGCATTTCACGGCACCAAGCTACGGTTTCTTTTTCGAGGTCAGCTAGTGGGACAACGGTATTAACCAACCCCATTTCTAAAGCTTCTTGAGCGTTATATTGACGGCATAAGAACCAAATTTCACGTGCTTTTTTCTGCCCTACGATGCGAGCCATGTAGGAAGCCCCAAAGCCACCATCAAATGAACCAACCTTTGGTCCGGTTTGTCCAAAAACTGCATTTTCAGCTGCAATGGTAAGGTCACAAACTAAGTGTAGAACGTGACCACCACCTATAGCATAACCTGCCACCATGGCCACTACTGGTTTAGGACAAGTTCTAATTTGGCGCTGAAGATCTAATACATTGAGATGGTGAACACCTGAGTCGTCTTTGTACCCACCATAGTCACCACGGATTTTTTGGTCACCGCCTGAACAAAAAGCAAGATCGCCTGCGCCGGTAAAGACAATAGCTCCAATATCAGCATCGAAACGGGCATCATTTAAAGCATCTTGCATTTCCATAACGGTCTTAGGGCGAAATGCATTTCTCACTTGAGGACGGTTGATGGTAATTTTGGCAATACCATCAGCTGATTTATGGTAGAGGATGTCGGTATATTTACGTTCTGCAGTAAGTTCATGCCATTCCACTGGAGCATAAAGAGCGGGGTCGTTTTTTTTCATAAAAATCCTTAATCTTAGAGGTTAGAACTTTGGGTTAAAGTTCGTAATTAATCGTTGTTAGCAGGAATTAAGTTAGTAGCTAATAAAAAATCCTTGGTGTTGGCGATGACGGCGCTCATATTAGCAAAATGGCAGTTGTGACCTGCTTTGGGTATTTCTTTAACTACTAAGTTAGGGTTTTGATAACCAGTAAGTTGGGTCCCGATTTTTTTAAATTTTTCATCACGACTACCATGGAGGAAGAGGACCGGAAGATCTAATTGTTTCAGCATAGGACCAAAAAAAGGCATCCGACCAAGAGACAAGTCTTCTAAACAATCAGCCATACGTGCGCCATTGAGATTGGCTTTTTGTTTGATCATAAATTTACGATCTTCATCGTTTAGATCGGCAAATACCCGTTGTTGATACCATTTACTTAACGTGTCTACCATTGGTTGAGTACGGAAATTTTCTGCCCAAACATGATCGGCTTTTTGTCGCTCTTTGGCTTCGTTTTTATCGGCCAAACCAATAGCCGCACTCTCAAGAATTAGGCCTTTAACCTTTACTTTGGGGCGACTTTGGTTCAATACGTAATTGAGAGCTAAACGGCCCCCTAAAGAATAACCGTACAAAACACATTCTTTTACTTTTAGACCAATAAGCTGTTCTTCTAACCAATCTCCAGCGTTATCAAAAGTAACTCGCGCATCGCTACACCCGTGGCCTGGCAACGAAATCATTTCTGTTGGACAGGGCATAGAAGCCGCTAACCATAAAAATTCACGTGGGGCCCCCATAAAGCCATGTAAAAAGACGATATGCATGATGTGCTCCTATTTAATCATTTAGTATTTTTGAGTATGGTTATACTTTAATTTTATAAAATTGAGTATAGCCAACGCTATTTTTGGTGAACTCTTTGCTTACTTTACACCTTTAGTGGCCAATTAGGATGCCATAAATTTGTTAAAAGCTGCAAAACCTTGCTCTGGGCTAAAGCGACATTCTAGTAGCTGACCCGTTATGTTTTGATTTGGAGTTGCAAGCAAACTTCGTAAATGCTCCACAGAATTAACTAGGCAGGCCTTTAAGCCCAAAGACTTAGCTATAGCTACAAAATCAACATCAGGGGCGTTGATAAAAAATTCATTTTTAATTTTTGGGTCCTCAATTGGGAACTTTTCAAAAATTCTCCCGCCATTGTTATTAAATATAACCAATCTTAGTGGCACTTTTTTTAGAATTGTTAGACTTGAAATATCATAAAGTGCGGAAGTATCACCAATTAAGGCTAAAGTCGGTCCTTTAGTAAAAGCGATACCGGCTGCGGTTGCAATTAAACCGTCAATGCCAGAAATGCCTCGATTAGTGTAAATGTTTTTATGTGTATCTAGCACTATGTCGGCGTAGCGAGCAACTAGGCTATTGCCAATAAAAATGTTGTTTTCTGTAGCCTGGTTTAAAGCAGAGGTATATTCAAGTTCACTAGCAACTGGAATTTTTAGATTGCTGATTTTTGCTGGGGTCAAAGGCGCTACATGATCCTTATAGACGAGGCTATATTGTTCTGGGAAGGTGGCTTCTTGTAATTCAGGTGGAAGTAAAACTGAAGCTAAGTTGTGACACGAGGTCAAAACAAAGGTTCCGCCAGAGTTGGTAGCATCGAGGCTCTGGTGATATTGGGAACAAAACCAATGGGAGGCGTGTGAGGATTTAATAGCCTTAAGGAGTGGCACGGAGATAAAGCGACCTTCAAAAATTAAAAGGTTTTTGGCATTTACTACAAGGTGATAAAGTGCACCTTGGTTTTTTATGTCGTGGGTATAACAAGCGATAATTCCTGGACGCCCTCTAACATTGCTTTGCACATCAGCTAAAAGAGGGAGTTTAAAGTAGGAAGCTAGGCGATACATGTATTCAGCTTCGTTTGGTGACAATTCACCGGCTAGCAACACGGTTCCTTCTTGGGTAAATAGATCTTTAATGGTTGCGTTAACAATGCTTAGTGCTTCGTAGTCGAGACTTGCTTTATACTCGGTAATTTCCTTGGTCGATAAAAGCGACTCTTCAGGGGACGGGGCGCCATAAAGAGGTTCGCGCAGCTCAACATTTAAATGAAGGGGCATATTTTGCACATGTACTTTTTTCACAGCGGTCAAAATTCTAGCCTTCATAACTTGTGGAGTGATGGCTTCACTTAAAGTTGGCAGATGCAAAAATTCTGCATATGTGCCATAGATATGGTCTTGAACGCAAGTTTGGTTAGCGCCACAGGCACAAAGTTCGTAGGGGCGATCGGCTGACACAATAATAAGGGGAATATGGCAAGTAAAAGCTTCCATAACCGCCGGAAAAAGATTACCAAGCGCAGTGCCTGAGGTTGTGATAATCACGGCAGGTTTTTGGCTAGCTTTAGCCGCCCCAAGAGCGACAAAGGCTAAGGCGCGTTCATCAAAATGCACGAAAATAGGATAGTTGTTTAAAGGAGCGCGACCAAGCGTTTGCAAAAATGGAGCATTGCGGGAGCCAGGGGCGGTAAAGAAACCGCAGGGGTTTAAAGCCGCTAGACAATGAAGAATAGTTTCGGCGCTTTTAATACTGCTGTTTACGGTCATAAAAAAAAATGAGTCCTTTTCGGTCTGTTTTCTCAGGGGCAAGTCCTGTATTTTTTACAAATTGGAGAAGATTGGAGGCTTCTTGAGGCCACAAATTTTTTAGAACGGGGTACATTTTATGGGCTGTTTCATGCCATTCTTCTTGCGGTTCTGAGGTGGGCATAATACCCGCTCCTGCTAAAATAGTAATGGTAGATGAAGAGATAGTGGCACAACGTAGTAAAACGGCAAAAGTTGCATTCCCCCCCTCGACAAAACCACAGGTTCCGGCAAAGAGTCCTCGGGGAATTTGGTTATGTCTGTGGATAAAATCTAGGGCTTCGGGGCGTGGAAAACCAGCAATAGCGGGGCTCGGAAATAGGCTGTGAATAACTTGTAACCAACTAGTGTTGGGGCCTAAGGTCCCAAGTATGGTTGTTGATATGTGTGAAATGTAGGATAAAGCTCTAATGCGAGGAGGCTTGGTGGAGATACTTGTGCACAATGGTGACAACTCATCGACAATACTTTGTTTTACGACTTCGTTTTCTTGTAGATTTTTAGGGTCTTTGATAAGAGCTTGAGCTTCAGCAGGTAGGGCAGAACCGGCGAGTGCTTCAGTCGTAAGAGTACGCTTGTGGCAAGTAAATAGTGTTTCAGGCGTATAAGACACAAAGCCATCGGTAAAAGGTTCAGGATCGTTATCTAGACCTTTATAGCCAAAGAAATATGTTTCTGGGTTTAAAGTTTGGGCTTCTTTTAAAGCTAAGTGCCAAATAGCTAACGCCGGATCGGCAATAGTGTTTTTTAAACTGACAACTAATGAACGTGAAAAAACTACTTTCTTTAATGAGCTATGATTGGCTTTAGAGTTCGGTTTGGTAAATAGTTCGATTTTTTCCTTAAATTCAGGATAGCTTGGCTTTAATAAGAGATTTGAGGGAAAATTGTAACGGCCAAGATCAGCTGTCGCGTTAAAATTAACTTCTGAAGTTGTTGTCAGCTGCTGAAATATTGCGGCTACTTCTTTAAAACTTGCGGGTATTTTGGTAGCCACGCAGTCAGGTGCTAGTTCTATGCTGATCGCTTTAGAGGTAATACAAAGATGAAAGGCTGGGGCCCAATCAAGCTTAGTTGCTTGCGCAAAGGGCACTACCATGGCTCTAAATTTAGATGGCAGTGTTTCTTGACTAATGCCTAGCGCTAAATGCCAAGAATTAGCCAATGTTTTCATGATAAAAAGGCGACTTTGGCTTTGCTGCTGAATCTTTTTACAGAGCCAAAATAAAGGCGCCAAACTAAATTCTTTGGTTCTAGGGAAACTTATGTAGCGACAGCTAGCAGATTGAATTTGTAAAAATCTAATTAACTTATCTGGCATAAGGTTCTCAAACGCGACGTTTTAAAAGCAGACATATTCCCACATAACTGGAAATAAGGCAAAAATCTGTTCTCATTGCTTTTGCATTATAATGATTAATTAACGGAGGAGTGTATATGAATTTAAAAAGTTGGATTGTTACAGCACGTTTACGCACTTTGCCATTGTCTCTTTCTGCGGTAGCTGGTGGGATTATGGTTGGGATGACGGAAAATACCGGCGTACATAGCTCTGCTTTATTAGTATGGCTAACGGTCTTTATTCTTTTAACAGCAGTGCTGTTACAGATTCTTTCCAATTTTGCCAATGATTATGGCGATTCGTTATCAGGCTTAGATAATAAAAATAGAGTTGGGCCATTAAGAAGTTTAAGCCAAGGTGCTATAACAAGAGCTGATTTAAAACGTGCCATTATATCATTAGTGTTTTTCACCGTGCTAAGTGGGGCTACGGGCGTAGGTCTGGCTTTTTATGATAATCCTTGGGCTTTTATTGGGTTTGGGGCTTTAGGGTTATTGGCAGTAGGGGCTGCTATCACCTACACCGTAGGTTTAGTTTATGGTTACCATGGATTTGGTGACATTGCGGTTTTTATTTTCTTTGGTCTCACGGCAGTGTTAGGCGCTGAATACATGATTGCGCATAGTGTTTCTTTAACAGGTATTTGGTTTGGTGCTATGGCTGGATTTTCCTCTGTATTGGTACTTAATGTAAATAACCTACGTGATTATGAAAATGACTTAGTTTCTGGCAAGAATTCCGTGGTGGTAAAACTTGGCGTCCGTGGGGGTAAAATTTACCACGCTCTAGTCTTGTTAGGGGCGTTCTTATGTTTAATCATGTGTTTAGCTAATTTGTGGCCACAGGCCCAATATTGGGTGTTTTTAATGGGGCCTTTAAGCCTTCCCTTGCTTTTGGCTTCGCTCTTTTGTATTAACCCAAAGCATGTAAATGGTGAGCTTGATTGCATGCTTAAACGTACTTCTTTGGGGGCGGCGCTTATAAATATCTCTTTGGGGGTGCTTTTTTGTGTGTTCGGTTAATGAGGCACGGTATAATGGCTTGGTATCGGTTTAGGCGTAAGTTTTAATGTTAGTTTTTATGAGTTTAAACATGAGCTTGTTGGAACGAAGAGTTAAGCTACGCTAGTTCATTAAGGAGATTCTAATTTATGAGTTGTGACATTCAAAAAGATACTTGTGACGCTTGTGGGTGCAGTATGGAAATTGGAACCATCATTGGTGAAGATGATTGTCTCTATGCCTTTGAATTAAAAGGGACTGAGGCTGATGTAAAGGCAACATACGCTGAACAAGAAGCTGTGGCAAAAGAAGCTGATGCGACCCTTAAGGTAAACTACACTGACAGTGGTACTGCTGATGCTTTTGTGCGTAAGGGTGAGTTCGTATTTTCTTGCACGGCGGAAAAACTTATTTTCCAAATGAAAGCGCACGTGATCTAATTTTCGTATTTGATTCTCATGAAATTAGTGCCTGTTCTTAGACTGTATGGTAGGCTTTATCTATCTGCTTCATTTGAGAACAGGCATTATGCGCTTTAAATTGCGTCAAATTTTAAAAATTTTCCTTATAGCGTTTTCTTGCGCTTTCTTATTATCACCTGCTAATGCTCGCGACAGTGAAATTCTGACGGGTATTCGGGGTGATCTGCCTAAAATTTTGGAACGCCATACTCTTAGAATCTTAGTGAGCTACGACAATGTCGGGTTCTATATGGAAAAAGGGCGACAAGATGGGCTTTATGTCGCCATGATGAAAAAATTCGAACAATATTTGCGACAAAAGTATGTGTCGGCGGAGAGATTAAAACTTTATTTCATTCCGGTGCGTGAAGACGAAATGATGAAGTTAATTGCTGATGGATACGGCGACTTAGCTCTTGGTATTACTCCAACTAACGAATTTAAACGCTACGTTGATTTTAGTATTCCAGAAAAGTTATGGCTTAAAGAAATAGCAGTGACTAAGATTGGTACTAAAGAAATTAAAAGTTTACAAGATTTTGCTGGCAGAACCGTTTGGGCTCGTCGGAGTTCAAGTTACTACGTAAGTTTGAACCTCCTTAATGATTATCTAAAAGCTAGTGGTCTAATGCCTGTTAATATCGTGGGGGCTGATGAGTTTTTAACTGATGCTGACCTAGTTGATATGGTAGGGCGGGGGGAAATACCTGCGACTATCGTTAATGATAGCAAGCTAGTTATATGGCGCCGTTATTTTGGTAATGTGGTCTTCAATATGGAGGCGCCGATTAAGGTCAATAGTACTCTAAATTGGGCTATTAGACACAATAGCCCCTTGCTCTACAAAGAGATAAATTTGTTTTTACGTAGCTATCGTGACGGGACTGCTCAAGGGACTAAGGTTTACGATCAATATATGCGTACTCATCCAACATATAGAGCAAGAGTCGAACGACAAGACAGCGAGCGTTTAGGTATTAATGTTGAGAACTTTAAGAAGTTTTCTAATATTTTCCAAAAGTATGGCAAGCATTATGGTATTGACTGGATTTTATTGATGGCCCAATCATACCAAGAATCAACCTTAAATCCTAACGCTCGGTCTAACCGTGGCGCCGTGGGTATTATGCAGGTTTTACCGAGCACAGCTCAGGAATGGTACATTGGAGTCGATGGGGTAAACGACCTTGATAACAATGTGCATGCTGGTACCAAGTATATGCGTTATATGCTTGATTCATATTTTAACGAACCTGAGCTTTCTGAATATGAAAGGATGCTATTAGCTTTAGCTGCATACAACTGTGGTCCTAACCGCATCACAAAATATCGAGAAGAAGCGAGAACAAGTGGTCTAAACCCTAATGTCTGGTTTGGCAATGTTGAAGCTATTGCCGCAAGCCATGGAGCTACAGAAACTGTAAATTATGTACAAAATATTTCAGAGCTTTATGTGTCGTATCAAGAATCTTACAAAATAAATACTGAGCGGCAAAAAACGAAAATGAGTTCCTCTAAGAGTCAGAGTTAAAAGAGCATTAATTTTTAAGGTCAAGATATGATAGACCTAAGAGAGCGCCAGCTTCTTAGGTCTTGTTTTATAAAGCTTTAACGCGATTATTCTTCAGTTGTGGCTAAATGGGTAAGTTTTACAAAAATTTTACAATACACCCGGACTTGAAAAAAAATTAGTAAAAACCGCAATTAATTACGAAAAACAATTTTTTTTAATTTAAAATGCGAGTTGTTCCAGTTAGATCACTGTGACAAAGAGCAACGGTGTCGCATAGACTCCATTTTGTATACTATACATCCATGTAAGGATAGCCCTATGTTTAAGAATAAACTCACTTCATTTGTGGTGGCGGCTTGCTCAGTAATTGCTGTATCAACAGCTTATGCTGAAGAAGAAAAAATTCTCAATGTCTACAATTGGAGTGATTATATTGATCCTACCTTGATACCTGCCTTCGAAAAAGAAACAGGCATTAAGGTGGTATATGATGTTTTCGATAGTAATGAAGTTTTAGAAGCTAAGCTTCTTTCTGGTAAAACAGGTTATGATATCGTTGTTCCAGGTTCAGACTTCTTATCTCGCCAAATTAAGGCAGGGGTATTTCGTAAGCTCAACAAGGAAAACATTCCTAATTTAAAAAATCTTGACCCTGTTCAGATGAAGATGCTGACCAAGGTTGATCCAAATAATGAGTACTCTATTCCTTACGAACAGGGGACTACCGGTATTGCTTACAACGTTGATAAAATCGCTAAGCATATGGGCCCTGACTTCAAAGTTGATTCATGGGACCTCGTATTTAAGCCAGAAAACTTATCTAAGCTTAAAGATTGTGGGGTAGCTGTACTTAATGCTCCAACTGAAGTTGTAGCTACTGCAATGCATTATCTTGGTTTACCAAATCAACCATTAGATCCAAAGGCTTATGGTCCAGCTGAAGAACTGTTACTTGCAATGCGTGAAAACGTAACTTATTTCCATTCATCTCAAAGCATCAATGACCTTGCAAATGGCGATATTTGTTTAGCGGTAGCTTGGTCAGGTGATATGCTCCAGGCAGCAACTAGAGCTAAAGAAGCGGGCAACGGCGTAAATATTAACTACGTAGTGCCAAAAGAAGGCGCTTTAGTTTTCTATGATATGATCGCAATTCCTGCCGATGCAGATCACCCAGAAAATGCTGAAAAGTTCATCGATTTCCTTCTCCGTCCTGAAAATATGGCTAAGGTATCTTCTTATACCTCATACGCTAATTCAGTACCTGCGTCTAAACCTTTTGTTGAACCATCTGTAAGAGATAATCCAAACATCTTCTTACCAGATGAAATGTTAGCTAAGTGTTTTATGAATGGGGCTTTGCCTAATAAAGTTACTAAAGCTATCAACAAAGTTTGGGCTAAAGTAAAAACTGGTGAATAAACACCGTTATTAAATTTTGAGAATAGTGGGCATGCCGCGATGCGGACTGCCCGCTGTTGTACTAGCAATCACTGAATTATATGGTAAGGGTTTGGTGAACATGAATAATGAGATTAAACAACAACCTTCTGCTCCTGTAGCCTCAAACACTAAGGATAAGCCGTTAAATTCGAAGCAACCGGTAAAAAAACAACGCCGCCCTTTGCTGGAGATAAAAAATTTAACTAAAAAATACGGAGAAAATACCGCCGTAAATAATGTTGATTTGACTATTTATGAAGGGGAAATTTTTGCCCTTTTAGGTTCGTCAGGATGCGGTAAATCAACACTTCTTCGTATGATGGCTGGGTTTGAAATGCCAACTAGTGGTTCCATTTATCTTGATGGCAAAGATATGGCCAAGGAACCGCCTTACAACAGACCAGTTAATATGATGTTCCAATCATATGCTCTGTTCCCTCACATGACCGTAAAGCAAAATATTGCGTTTGGCTTAAAACAAGATAAATTAGGCCGGGCTGAAATTGAAGAACGTGTGCAAAAGATGCTTAAATTGGTGCACATGGAGGAATTTGCTGATCGTAAACCTCATCAATTGTCCGGTGGTCAAAGACAACGTGTGGCGTTAGCTCGTTCTTTGGCTAAGCAACCAAAAGTTTTATTACTCGATGAACCAATGGGGGCTTTGGATAAGAAGCTTCGTGAACAAATGCGTTTGGAATTGGTTGATATCATCGAAAAAGTTGGCGTAACCTGTGTGATGGTAACTCACGACCAAGAAGAAGCTATGACTATGGCTGAACGTGTCGCCATCATGAATAGAGGTGAATTTATTCAGCTTGGGACTCCACGTGAAATTTACGAAAACCCTAACTGCTGTTTCACCGCCGAATTCATTGGCTCGGTCAATATGTTCGATTGTAAGTTGTTGACTTCTGACCATACTGGCTCTGTGATTGAATGTGCGGATCTTGATAAGCAGATTCATCTTGATATTGACGTTGACTTAGCCGATGGTATGGAAATTACCGTCGCTATTCGTCCTGAAAAGATCTATATCGAAAGAACATTTCCAAAGGATGAACATGGGGTTGATATGACCTGCAACTACACCACTGGTATCGTAGAAAATATTGCTTACATGGGTGATATTTCTATTTACTACGTGCGTCTAGCTTCTGGCAAGATTGTTATTACTACCTTGCCTAATGTGGACCGTTTCAACATTGGTTTGCCAACTTGGGATGACAAGGTGTTTTTAAGCTGGGATCCTGAATCCTGTGTAACTCTAACCTTCTAGTGGAGTCTTTATGAAAAGATTATTAAGAACTCCCGAAATGCTTAGAGGGAGACGCAAGTATGCCGTTATTGCTTTGCCATACTTGTGGATGACACTGTTTTTCTTTGTGCCATTTTTAATTATTTTAAAGATAAGTTTCGCGGAAGCTGATATCGCAATTCCACCGTATACTTCTCTTTTTAGTTATGAAGATGACAAGCTTAATGTTTCACTCAATCTGTACAACTACATTTCATTGTTTACAGATGAATCATATTTGTGGGCTTATTTAAAATCCATTAAAGTTGCAACCCTTTCGACTATATTCTGCCTTCTTATTGGATATCCGGTTGCTTGGGCTATCGCGACTTCAAAGCCGGCTATCAGAAATGTAATGTTGATGTTGGTGATATTACCAAGTTGGACTTCGTTTTTGATTCGTGTATACGCATGGATTGGGATTTTGAAAAAAGAAGGTATCATTAATAACTTCCTTATGTGGATTGGGGCAATTGATGAACCTATTCAGATGCTACAAACCGATTTTGCAGTGTATTTAGGTATCGTTTACGCATATTTGCCGTTTATGATTTTGCCTCTTTATACAGCTATTGTCCGTGTAGACTACTCTTTGATTGAAGCAGGGTTCGATCTTGGTTGTCGTCCAGCTAAATGCTTCTTTAAGGTCTTTTTGCCACAGACTTACAATGGGATTATTGCGGGCTCAATGCTAGTCTTTATTCCTGCGGTTGGTGAATTCGTGATCCCTGAACTCTTAGGTGGTAAGGATTCTAACTTAATTGGGCGCGTGCTGTGGACTGAATTCTTCAATAATCGCGATTGGCCGTTGGCTTCAGCTGTTGCTACCATCATGCTTCTCATTTTGATGATTCCGATTATGTGGTTCTACCGCAATCAACGTAAAGAAATAGCAGGAGGCAGATAAAAATGGCTGAAAAATGTTCTAAAGCTTCTATTGTTGCTGCTACCTCTGTAAACAAAGCCTTTTCAAGTGCTGCTAAACTGCGGGTAATCTTTTTATCAATTGGGTTGTTTTTTCTTTATGCCCCGATTGTGAGCCTTATTGTTTATTCATTTAATAGTTCTAAGATGATGACCGTATGGGGTGGTTTCTCCATTAAGTGGTATTTCGCCTTGTTTGCAGATAAACAAATGATGTCAGCAGTGGGTACCTCATTGCTCATTTCTTTTGCTACTGCATGCATGTCGGTAATCTTAGGGACTTTGGCTGCGATCGTGTTAGCTAGAATTACTAAGTTTAGAGGCGAATCCTTGTTTGCGCTCTTTATTACTGCGCCAATGGTATTACCTGAAGTTATTGTTGGTCTATCCATGTTGCTTCTCTTCGTAACAATGGGTGATCTTCTTGGGTGGCCTGCTCAACGCGGGATGGAAACCATTTGGATTGCAATGGTTACGGTGACAACAGCATATGTAACTGTGGTAGTACGTGGGCGTTTATGCGAACTTGATAACTCCATTGAAGAAGCTGCACTTGATCTTGGGGCAGGGCCGATAAAAACATTCTTTTACATCACCTTGCCATCCATTATCCCAGCTATAATTTCCGGGTGGTTGTTAGCTTTCACTTTAGCAATGGATGATTTGGTTATCACCTCATTCGTGGCGGGGCCTAACTCATCAACTTTACCGCTAGTAGTGTTCTCAAGTGTTAGACGTGGTTTAAACCCAGAAATCAATGCTTTGGCAACAATTATTGTCTTCATTGTCTCTGTGTGCACCTTCATTTATTGGTTGTTAAGAACTAAAGCCGAAAAGAAGAGAAAACAGTCTTTAACTCGCGCTTAAAGCGAAGCAATCATTAGATATAAACCCAGCTGATTAGTCAGCTGGGTTTTTTATTGTTAAAATGAACTTGAAGTATAGGCTAGAGTTTTAGCTATTAAGAAATTAGTATATTGCTGAGGAATGCATGAGTTCAAGTTTGCCAAGGAAAACTATCCATATGGGGTGTTTTGCGCCTAATGAAATCAATGCTGATTATTCTTATAATCCGCCTGTTGGCCCACTTAAGATTTTGTATGCAGATGAAGAAGTTTTAGTGGTGAATAAGCCGACTGGTTTACTTACGGTGCCTGGCAAAAAAAGCACTGATAGTTTAACTACTAGAATCAAAGAACAACTTCCTTTAGCCAATCCGGTGCATCGGCTTGATACTTCTACTTCGGGCATTGTGTTATATGCCAAAGACCAAGCATCATGCGCTTTTTTATCAGAAGAATTTCGTTGTCGCCGCCCGATTAAACGTTATTGTGCTTGGGTGTGGGGGGTAGTTAAAGAGCCTTTTGGCTTAATAGATTATCCGTTAGCCAAAGACCAAGCCCGCTCGAGTAAGTTTAGCGCGCCATATCAAAAAGTAGATTATGTAAACGGACGCACAGCGCTGACTTATTTTGAAGTTTTAGAGCGAGATATAGCTCGTGAAATTACGTTAGTTGCTTTAACGCCTCATACAGGCCGAACTCATCAATTAAGAGTGCATATGGCGTATTGGGGTCACCCAATTGTAGGTGACGCTTTATACGCAAACGAAGTGGCCCGCCAAATGGCTCCGGCGCTATGTTTGCACGCTTTTTATCTCGCTTTTAGCAGGCCAAAAGACGGCGCGAAAGTAAGAGTGTTTTGCCCGCCTAATTTTGCGGCTGGCTTTGTCCCTAAAACTTTATACGCGCCAGAATGAAGGTAGGAAGCAGATGAGAACGGTAAGTATTTCTAGACGCCCCATGATCATATCGATACTAAGTACAATACATTGAAGAGGGGTGAGGCTTGTAAAATCTCCCATGGGCCCAAATTCTTGACCGATGGAAGGACCGATGTTGGATAAACAAGAAAAACTAATGCCAATGGCATCTAGAGTGTCGATTCCTGTGAAGGTTAAGATTAAGCAACTGACTACTAACACCATGAGGTAGGCACAAAAGAAGGCGACAATCGAGCGGACGATGACGTCATTTACAGGCATGTTGTTATACTTTTGTGGGAAGATGGCGGACGGATGCATGAGTTGGTGGATCTGGCGTTTAAAGAGCGTAAAAGCAATTTGTAAGCGGAAGATTTTAATTCCACCACTAGTAGAACCAGAACACGCACCTATCGGGAGAATAAAGAGGAATATAATCGTAATATAGGTGTTATACCCACTGTAATCGTGCATCGTGTATCCAGTTGAAGAAAGGATGTTGATGACGTTAAAAAGGGCGATTTTTATTGCTTCATACAGGCTTAATTTTTCATGGAAAATTAAACTAAGTACAATAAGACCAGTGACGACGGCAATAAGGATACTATAGCCACGTACTTGGGCATCTTTAAAAATGGTCTTTAAATTCCCTCGGGACGTTACCATAAGAACATATGGCAACGAAGAAATAAACATCACTAAGGTAATAGCCCATTGGATTTCATCGTTAAAATAATCCATGGAAGCGGTGTGAGTACTCATCCCGCCGGTCGCAACTGAAGTCATGGCGTGATTAACCGCATCAAATGGATTCATGCCTAATAGATAAAGCACAGCGGTCGTTAATAAAAATAGAGACAAGTAGAGGATTAGAATCCCTTTGGCAATACTTTTCGATTTGGGAGAAACCTTGTCGGACGATTGCTGAGAGCTTTCTGTTTGGAAGAGTTTCATCCCACCTACGTTTAGGTTAGGTAACACGGCTATACCGATTGCGATAAACCCGATCCCGCCACAAAACTGCAACATAGAGCGCCACAGTAAAATACTTTGGGGCAGATTATCGATATCGCTTAAAATTGTAGCTCCAGTAGTTGAAACGGCAGATGCTGCTTCAAAACAAGCTGAAATATAACTGATATTAAGGACTAAGCTTAAAGGTATGGCCCCCAATAAAACCATTGAAGTCCAAACAATGGAGGTAAAAAGAAACATGTCTTTAAGGGTCATGTGCTTCACATGAGGGCGACCATAACGCTTAAGCATGAGCCCTAAAACAGCCAAGCCCCCGCTACAGGCCAAAAATTCAGCACTACCTTTGGTGATGGTACTAAACGCAAGGACCGCCGGAATCATCATGGCGGTAGCAAGGTAAAGCACGATATTGCCAAGTAGTGAAGAGATAATCCGAGTATTGATGATCATAACTTATGCTATGCCTCACTAGTTTTGGCAAAGAAAGAAGGGCGTGGAGCTGTCATCTTGATCAATTCACGGATGTTTTTCTTTTCTGTGACAAAGAAGATTGCTAAGTCGCCGGAAGCCAATTCTAGGTCGGGGCTTGCCATGATGACTTCTTCATTACGATAGATGGCACATAGGCTAATACCAACAGGGAATTTAATTTTGGCTAGAGGCTTCCCTAGAACAGCGTTGTTTTTGGTGGTGCCGTTAATGGTAATTTCAAGGCCTTCGGCAGTACCACGTCTTAAGGTATGAACGTTATCGACCCCATTGTGTCTAATATTTGTTAAGAGGGCCGAAATCGTGGCTTCGTGCGGTGAGAGCACTATGTCTATTGCGTCAGTTTGTAACAAATTAACGTAAGCAAAGTTAGAAATTAAAACGATGGATTTTTGAGCACCTAGCTTTTTAGCAAGTAAGGTGGACATGATGTTGGTTTCGTCTTTTTCCGTTACGGCGATAACCAAATCCATTTCGTCGACATGTTCTTCGGTTAAGAAGTCTGGATTTGAAGGGTTACTACAAAAAACTTCAACGCTTGATTTATCAAATTCAGAGGCCAAGAATTCAGCGCGTTCTTCGTCCATTTCAATAAGTTTAATTTGGTATAGCTCGCCAAGTTTGCGAGCTAGTTCCATCCCAATACTCCCACCGCCTATAATCATGATGCGACGATAAGGAACTTCAAGGCGTTGGAATTCACTCATAACTGAACGTATATGACCAATAGCTGAGATGAAGACGACTTCATCGCCTGCTTCGATCACCGTATCTGATTTAAGCTGAATTAATCTATTTTGGCGGTAGATGGCCACGATGGAAGCATTGATACTATCGAGGTGATTACGCATGGTATCAAGTTGGTACCCAACAATAGGTCCCCCATAATAGGCTTTGGCTGAGGCTATAGCTACGCGCCCGCTGGCAAACTCAGCAATCTGAAGCACTCCTGGGTATGATATAAGGTTGGCAATTTCATCAGTAATAAGCTGTTCAGGAGCGATAATATTATCGATGGGGATTGCTTGATTACAAAACAAAATTTTACGTTCAGAAAGATATTCATGGTTTCTGATACGGGCTATTTTTTGGGGAATGCGAAAAAGTGAGTAACCAAGCTGACACGCTAGCATATTGGTTTCATCAGAATCGGTTACCGCGACAAGAAGCTCTGTATTGGCGGCATCTGCGTTGCGTAGTGTTTCTGGGTACGAACCATGGCCTTTTACAATTTTAATATCATAACGGTTTTGTAATTCCCGTAATTTATTGATATCCATGTCAATCAACGTAATTTCATTATTTTCGTTGATGAGGTATTCGGCCAAACCGGCTCCAACTTTACCCGCACCTATGACAATGATCTTCATACGGTCTCCTTAGTTTGAGTGAGCCTTTTTCATGAGTTTGGCGTAATAGAAACCATCCATATCTTCATCCCCTGGAAATCGCTGCAAGCCTGGGGCTAAAGCGTTTTCATGCTCAGAAATAGGTACTAATATTGCGTCATCGTGGCTCGTTAAAAAAGCTTTGATATGGCCGGCATTTTCCCCATAGATGATGGAGCAAGTAGCATAGACTAATGTACCACCTGGTTTGAGCATGGACCAAATATTTTCTAAGATGCGTTTTTGTAAAGCCATGATTTCAGCTACGTCTTCAGGGGTGCGTAACCATTTTATGTCTGGGTGACGTCTTATAACCCCTGTAGCTGAGCATGGAGCATCTAGTAATATCCGGTCATATTGCGGGTATGGACTCCATTTTTCCGCTGGGGCCCCTGCATCGTAGCAGATGACTTTAGCGTCTTGATGCATGCGTTTTAAATTTTCATGGACTCTATTTAGTCGATCTTCTTGACTATCAATGGCCACTAAATCTGCAATCTTAGGATAGAGTTCGCGGATGTGAGTAGTTTTGCCCCCGGGTGCGCAGCAACAATCTAGCACCACGTCACCAGGTTTGGCCTCTAAAAGTATAGAGGCATATTGGGCAGCCGCATCTTGCACGAAAACGGCACCATCTTTAAACCCTGGAAGCTTATCTACAGCGACAGGAGTTGCAAGTTTGAGGGCGAATGGTACAGAGGCACAAGTAGAGCTTTCTATACCTTGTTCTTTTAGAAGAACTTGGTATTCCACACAGGTGTACTTTTGCTTATTAACTCTTATCCACATTGGTGGATGTTGGTTCATGGCGGCCAAAATATGTGGTAACTGTTCTTTATAATGGGCTTTTAATTCAAGAATTAACCATTGTGGACAAGACCAAGCGGTTTCGTATGACTTATCGGCTTGCAGGATAAGTTCATCTTTTTGCCTAGTGTATTCATGTAGTAGAGCGTTAATAAGTGAACGATAATTTTGTAAACCTAAGGTGTTGGCAGCTTCCACTGTTTCGTTGACAGCGGCATAGGCTGGTATCTGGGTGTATTCTAGTTGGTAGATGCCTATTAAAAGGAGGTTTTTTAAGAGTTGCAAGCTACTCTTAAGAGGGTGTTTAAGTAGTTTGCCCACGATAAACTCAAGTTTTAAACGATGACGCATTACCCCATAAAGAATTTCAGCCACTAACGCATTGTCTTGTGGATTTAAATTTGCAGTACCCTTACGTAGGACTTCGGTTAAATTTTGGTTTGCGGAAAAAATACCATCAGCCATTTTGGCACATAATGCGCGCAAGTTAGTTGGTTCTGCCACTCGTTTTTTGGTGGTTAAACCACGAGTTGAGGCTTGAGCATTATGAGTTTTAGCTCGCCCCTTAAACTGAGTTTTTGACAAAACACGAGAATTCTTAGATTGGTTGTTTTGTTTTTTAGGGCGCCAAACACCATTCCCATCTTTATTAGGAGTGCGGTTCGACACGTGATCATGGGGTTGGTGTGAATAAGGCGCCATATTATGTTCCTAAACTAAAACAAGTTACGCTAATACTGAGTTAACCTTAAAAAGGTCTTTACGTGCGTTGTAGATATCTTTAAAAGCTAGAGGCTTTTTACCAGGAAATTGCATCCTGGTAAGAAGCAGGGCCGTATCATTGCCCGTAGCAACTAAAACCCCATTAGGGTTAACATCTAAAATCTTGCCAGGTTGAGCTCCTGCGTGTCCTGGTTGGCATGTTGCACCAAAGACTTTTACGTTTTCCCCTTCAAATGGGAAATAAGCCACTGGCCACGGAATGTAGGCTCTAATATGGCGCTCTGTGATTTCGGCAGTTTGAGTCCAATCTAAACGAGCTTCTTCCTTGGAGAGCTTGGTGGCATAAGTGACAAGCGCGGGATCTTGAGCTACGGCATTTGGCAACAGAGTTTCGATATTATTTATTGCTTCAACTAAGGCTTTAGGACCAATTTCGGCGAGTTTGGTGTAAAGGCTTTCTGAAGTATCGGTAGCGGTAATCGCTACTTTGGCATGAGAAAGTGCGTCTCCTGCATCAAGCTCAGAGACGATCTTCATGATCGTAACCCCAGTTTCTTTATCTCCAGCCCATAGTGAACGCTGAATAGGGGCGGCGCCACGCCAACGAGGTAACAAAGAACCATGCACGTTTATAGCTCCAAGCTTAGTGCCACCAATTACATCGTCTGGTAGGATAAGCCCGTAGGCAACAACGACTAAAAGATCTGCTTTAAGGTCTAAGAATTTGCGAACAGCTTCCGGGTCCTTTTTTAAACTTTCCGGCTGCATGACAGGAATGTTGTGTTCAAGAGCAATTTCTTTAACTGGTGATGGTAGTAACTTATGACCACGACCGCGAGGGCGATCTGGTTGAGTGTAAACGGCACAGACGTCTAATCCCGCATCAATTAATGCTTGTAAGTGGGAGGCGGCAAAATCAGGGGTGCCTGCAAAAATAATTTT
This sequence comes from uncultured Succinivibrionaceae bacterium, assembly GCA_900539665.1. GTDB lineage: Bacteria > Pseudomonadota > Gammaproteobacteria > Enterobacterales > Succinivibrionaceae > WG-1. The sequence goes on from UQCV01000003.1 coordinate 39,526, forward strand.
CATAACTTCCTTCCTGTAAAGCGAAGCGAGTTTAAAAGCAAGGTAATTGAAACTTGGTAAAATTAGCGCTGATTTGAGCGGGCTTTTTTACGTTCACGAGCGAGCTTGGCAGCTTTTACTCGATAGAGGTTTTGTTTCATAACAGAAAGGTAATCGATAAAGAGTTTACCGTTTAAATGATCGATTTCATGTTGCATGCAGATGGCAAGTAAGTCATCTGCTGACTTTTCAAAAAAGTTTCCATTTACATCTTGTGCTCTAACGGTTACTTTGGCGTAACGCTTGATAAAAGCTCTTAATTCTGGGACTGAAAGACAACCTTCTTCAATGCCGGCTTCACCTTCGGCGGCAATAAATTCAGGGTTGATGAGTACCAATTCACTTTCTGGTTTTTGTGGGCCTTCAACGTTAATTACGACAATTCTTTTTAACACCCCGATTTGCGGAGCGGCTAAGCCAATCCCTTCATCGGCATACATGGTTTCAATCATGTCAGAAACCAAAGTTTTTAGTTCATCATTGAATTCTGTAACCGGGGCAGACACAGTGTGTAGAAGTTCGTCTGGATAATAAAATAGTTCGCGAATTGCCATTTTTGCACCATAAATTGATTATATAAACTTGCCTATTATACCATTAATGCGAAAAGTAAAATGATAGCCACGGCACGGTCAAGCCAGGTAAATATTTTTGGTTGAGCGTTTAGAAAATAAAGGACCATAATTAAGGGGTGAAATTATTATCGAAGGCTCTCATAGTCTATTTGGTTGATTACAGGAGGAAGAAAATCTTCATTGAAGTCATATTTAACCCATTAGGCTAGAAAAAAATACTCAATACTGAGATCTAAGGGGATTAGGACAACAAAAATTTGGTCTAAGTGTGATCAATAATTTAAAAAGAAAGTATGAGTATCATGAGTTTTATCTAATTTGTTAAAAATAAGGTATAGTTTTAAAATGTTGTATTGTGTGTGATCGTTTTGGGCTTTTAACTGCTGATTTTTAGTTAATAAATTGGGTATTAAGTAAAAATTTTGACTGTTTGACAGCGTAGATTGATTGTTTTATGGTCAAATCAAGCTAAAAACCTAAAGTCTTATATGGTACTTTGGGGTAACAGCACAAGAATGCGCACAGCTGTCAGAGATGGCGCTTAATTGCTTTTATAAAACGAAGGGAAGAACTAGCTTATTGGTTGTTAACTCAAGCCATTTAATGTTTGGTGTTAATTTAACTGTGTATAAGTGTGTTTTTTTCTAAAAACAACAAAATTATAGACGCAACGGATGTCGCGTATCTACATTCCATAAAGGGATGAGTTGGGCGGCTGAAAATTTTATAAAAATTGCTTTTGGCAAAACCATGGATTGGATGAGAACAAGCAGGGATCCTTATGAATTTTAAAAAAATAGGAATGTTCGTCGCAGCTTTCATGTTTGTGACAGCAGCTACAGCTGATACCTTAGAAGTAAACGAAAATCACCCGCAAAAGTATGTCGTGCAGAAAGGTGATACCCTTTGGGATATTTCTGCCAAGTTTCTGAAGAAGCCATGGTATTGGCCAAAAATTTGGAACGTAAACCCTCAGGTTGAAGATCCACATTGGATTTATCCTGGTGACGTTTTAACCTTAGTTTGGATTGATGGTCAGCCATACCTTAAAAAGGTAACTCCTGATGTTAAGGTTGCAACTAGCCCAATTCCTACTATTGATGCAGACAAGGTCAAGACCTTCCTTAAGAATGATGTAATTCTTCCGTATGATGAAGAAGAATTAGCAAAGATTCCTTTCGTGCTTGGTCACAATGATGGTCGTGCCATTATGGCTCAAAATGCTGATATCTATATCAAGGGTCAGCTTAACAAGGGTCAACAGTATGGTGTTTACCACAAGGGTGAACTCTATAAAGACGAAAAGGGCAACAAGCTTGGCTATAGAGCTGAATATGTTGGTGCAATCGTTGCTGGTGAACAATTCAACAAGCAAAATAAGTCTATGCTCGTAAAGAACTTCAATGCTGTTAAGCTTGGGGACTACGTTCTTCCATACAGCGTTGATACTGGTTACAACCTCTACTTTACTCCAGCTCCTGCAACTGTTGATACTGTAGTTGTAGGTATGGGTGACAATGGTACGTTTGCTGGTATTTATAGCACTGTAGTTCTTGGCAAGGGCTCAAAAGACGGTGTTAAGTCCGGCGACGTATTCTCTTTAGTTAAACCTGGTCTTGCTATTGCTGGCAATTCTGCTGATGATGTTGAATACACCTTAATGGCTTCAGCTGGTAAGCAGTTAGCATCTCTACGTGAAAACGTATTGCCGGACGAACTAGTAGGTCAAGCTATGGTATACCGTACTTATGAACATGCTTCTTTAGCTTTGGTTATGATTTCAAAGGGCGAAGTTAAAGTTGGCTTCAAGGCTGTACGTCCATAATAATTCATTAAGTTAAACGAAAAAACCGGCTTTAGGCCGGTTTTTTTATGGGGCTTTTAAGGCAGAAGAATCTTATTTTTTATAAGCTGTTAAGCAAAGAGTATAATGTAGCTTCAAAGTAATGCTTGAGCTCAGAATGTTTGTATAAATCTCAAATTTAAAGCTAAGGCTTCAAGGTAAAGGTTGAGATTAAACCTTGGTAGATTATCGTGGAAAAAGTGGAAGAAAAAACTCTCCTTAACATGGCGGAAATTAAGGTCTCAGACGCAACAGAGCCTAAAGACGCTACATTGTCCTGTAGTCCTCAAGAAGAGCTACCTAATGAAGAATTAGGTATTTGTCCGGAGTGCGGTCAACCATTACAGTATGTGTTAACTAAACATGGACGTATGGTTGGTTGTTCTAGCTATCCTGTATGCAAATATATTGCCCCCGTAACTAGTGGCCTTGGGGTTTGTATTGAGAAAATTATAGAAGGTCGCACTTGCCCTCAGTGTGGTGGAGTATTGGCGGTCAAAAGTGGTAGATATGGAATGTTTATTGGTTGTACTTGCTATCCAGAGTGCCAATATATCTATCGTGAAGAACGTCCTAAAATTAAATGTCCTGTTTGTGGGGCGAATGTTGTCCAACGCAAAACTAGATACAACAAGGTATATTGGTGTTGCCAGCATGCAAGCTGTTCATTTAGAGCTAGCTTTAAGCCTGTAGCAGTTGCTTGCGAAATTTGTGGTTGTGCCACCATGCTAGAAAAGAAAAATGCTAATGGTAAATATTTAGTGTGCTGTAAGTGTGGGCACCGCTCTAGATTGTAGGCAAAAGAATAAATGATTTGAGGTCATCGTTAAAGACCGTTATCATTTACACGTTAATATTTAAAATTGAAGTATAACGCTATTGTTTTAGGAGAAATAAAAAATGGCTGATAACTTTGTTGCTATTTTAATGGGTTCAGATTCTGATTACCCATTAGTTGAGAATACTATCGCTGTGTTAAAGGGTTTTGGGATTAGATATGAAGTTAAGGTAACTTCTGCACATAGAACTCCAGAAGTTACACATGCTTTTGTAACTGATGCAGAAAAGCGTGGTTGTGGGGTGTTTATCTGCGCTGCAGGTTTAGCAGCTCATTTGGCTGGCGCTGTTGCTGCTAACACTACTCGTCCTGTAATTGGTATCCCTGTAGATTGCGGTCCACTTAATGGTGTTGACGCTCTTTATTCAACTGTCATGATGCCTGGCGGGATTCCGGTTGCAACTGTTGCTGTAGGTAAAGCTGGGGCTAAGAATGCTGGTTACCTAGCTGCGCAAATTTTAGCTGTAAGCGATCCTAAACTTGACGAAGCAGTTAAGAAAGAACGTGCTCAGGCTGCTCAGGCAGTAATTGATAAGGATGCTGCGTTACAGCAACGTTTGGGGGCTTAAGTCCTAATGGAAGTAAATGTTGAAAAAGCTGTTGAGCTTTTAAAAAAAGGTGGGGTGATTGCTTATCCTACCGAGGCTGTGTTTGGTTTTGGGTGCGATCCGTTAAATCAGACATCGTTGCAACGAATTTTAGAAATAAAAAGTAGAGAACCATCCAAAGGTTTAATTTTAGTTGCGGGCGAACTTTCACAATTACTTCCGTTTATTGATGTTGATAAGGTTCCGGCTACAGTTTGGGCTGAGCTCGATAAGCTATGGCCCGGGCCTTTTACTTTTATTATGCCATGCTCACCTTTGGTACCTGAATTATTAAGTGGTGGGCGTCCAACGATTGCTGTGCGGGTGTCAGCTCATAAAACTGTACGTCAGCTTTGTGCTCTAGCCGGTATTGCGATCGTTTCTACTAGTTGTAATCGTAGTGGTCTTGAACCCCTAAGAACTGTAGCGGAAGTAGAGCAAGAATTTGGAGCTATTGTCGATGGTGTTGTTAAGGGGCAAGTTGGCGCTAATCTAAATCCAACTGAAATTCGCGATGCCTTAACCGGAAAGGTTATCAGAAAAGGAGACCCAAAAATGGATAAGTATGCTGTACTAGGCAATCCAGTTGAGCATAGTCGTTCACCGTTTATACACACACAATTTGCTCATCATACGGCCCAAAATTTGACTTATGGGCGTATTCTTTGCCCAATAGATGGCTTTAAAGAAACAGTTGATAAGTTTAGACAAGATGGTGGGCTCGGTCTTAATGTTACTGTGCCTTTTAAAGAACAAGCTTTGCGTTATGCTGATGTCGCAACCAAACAGGCGCAAAGAGCAGGCGCTGCGAATACCTTACGCTTTGGGCGTGATGGCGTGGTATGGGCTGATAATACAGACGGGGCTGGTATTGTTTGGGATTTCAAGCGTCTTAATTGGCCTTTAAAAGCAGCTCGTATCTTAATTCTCGGGGCAGGTGGGGCTGCTCGTGGCATCGTGGGCCCGATTGTTGATGAAAAGCCTGAGTCGATTTTGATAGTTAATCGTACAGAAGCTAAAGCTCAAGAAATCGCTAAAGCTTTTGCGCAAAGTGATGTTTTAGTGGAAGCTATGTCGTATGAAGCTTTAAATGCTTCCGCGCAAACTTTTGATCTAATCATCAATTCTACTTCATGTAGCTTACATGGGGAAATTCCTGGTGTATGCGCTTCTATTATCAGCAGTTGTAGCTACGCCTATGATTTAATGTATAGTGAAAACAACACTGCTTTTATCAATGAAGCTAAAGCTTTAGGGGTAAAGAATGTTGCTGATGGCCTAGGGATGTTGGTAGGGCAAGCAGCGTTAAGTTTTGAATTTTGGCGTGGCGTCCATCCTGACGCAACTGAAGTATTAGTTGAATTAAGGAAAATGGTTTAATGCCTGATAGTACTTCAGTCCAAGAAAGTTTTTTACTTGAGATAAATGTAGTTGATAATTATGCTCCCGATTTAGTAGAGGAAGCTATGGCTACGTGCGCAAATTTACGCTCTAGGGTGCCCCTAGAGCTACTATTTAAAGATGGCCGAGCTTCTTTGATTAACAAAGCCACCCCTAATCAAGGTGGAGTTTGTGTTGCATTAGAAGATGGGGTGATGAAACATCGGCGGCTATTTGGTGGTGGTCGCCAATCTGAGGCCGTGGCCAAAGCTGTGTTAGGCAAAATGGATGCGCCTCTTGTGTTCGATGCCACAGCGGGACTAGCGCGTGATGCTTTTATTTGTGCACTTTTTGGGGCTAGAGTACATCTTTTTGAACGCAACCCATGTGTCCGCATTTTACTAAAAGATGGGCTTCGGCGAGCTCAAACTCAAGCGGAATTAACCGAACTTGCGACGGACCGTTTAGTGTTAGAAGAAGAACACTCTATATTTACGTATGCAGGCAAACTTAAGCCCGATACGGTGTATTTAGATCCGATGTATCCGGCACGCACCAAAAGCGCATTGGTAAAAAAAGAAATGGCGACGTTTCATTTTTTAGTGGGCTCAGATCTTGATATCACTCATTTATGGCAGAAAGCTATGGAACTCGCCCAAAAGCGGGTGGTGATGAAGAATCCAAAATGGGCTCCTTTAATTGAGGCTAAAGGTCGTAGTGGCGCAGTGGAAACTAAAAATCATCGTTTTGATATCTATGTGCCAATGAGCTTAAGTAAATAAAAGATTCTATTCTTTGAGTTAAGTTTTATTTTTAAAGGGTTGATGGTTCCCATCAGCCCTTTTTTTGTTATCCTTAAACTCGGGATAATATAAGCTTTTAGGTATTTCTAAAGCCAAAGGAACGATTACAAAAATGGATGCAACGGTAGATGTAACAGATGGTTTAGAGCAGGCGCGAATTGCTTGTGCTAAAGGTGAGTATGGTAAAGCCAACCTCATATTAGCAAGAGAGGCTGAGCGTGGCGATGCTGAAGCCTTGTTCTTACTAGGTAACATAATGGCAGACGGAATGGGTCAGGTGTTATCTGGTCAAGATGGATCGTTGTATTTAAAGAAGAGCGCGGATCAAGGTTTTTTGCCTGCTGTTTATAAGCTTAGACAGTTAAATAATAAACATGTGTCCTTCTTTTGGGCTCCTGACGTCGAGCAAAATAGAGACGCAGTCTTGGATGCTAAAAATGAACTAAATCGTTCAACCTTATACCCAAGAAGTTATTTTTCCGACCTAAAGCAAAAGAAAAACGTTAACCCTAGTTTGCGTGTCTACCGCGACAGTATTGATTTGCCTGAATCTTCGTCCAATTTGTCGACTGAGGAACAAAATAGATTACAAGAATTAGCAGTAGGTGGCGAAGTTTCAGCAATGTATGACCTTTCGGTCTTTTTGCGCCATAGTCCTAAAAAAACTGATCAGAGTTCTGGGGTGTTTTGGTTGAGCAAAGCTGCACAGCAAGGATACTTAATCGCTCAATATGAATTTGGCATGTGTTGCCTTGAGGGGCGTGGGGTCGCCAAAGATTTACTTCAAGCTTGTTTGTGGTTTAAACGAGCCGCCGAAAAGGATTATGTACCAGCTTTATACGCTTTAGCTAAGGTCTATATTGATAAATCATTAGGTCTATATAATCCGGATGAAGGTTTAACTTTATTAAAAAGAATCAAACAACAAAGTCCGGAGGCTTTAATTATGTTGGCTAGGTTATGCACCACAGGTGATATTTTGCCTCGTGATGACGCCATGGCTAAATCATACTTAAAACAGGCGGTTGATGGTGGATCAGAGCAAGCCTTAATTGAATTAGCTAAACTTTTAGTGGAACAAAAGAATTACCGTGATGGTTTACCTCTATTAACGGAAGCGGCGGCGCGAAATAATCTTGAGGCTATAGTTTTGTTAGCAGCTTTGTACCACAAGGGCCTAGGTGTAGCCCAGCTTGATGATAAGGCGGCTTTCCTATATTACAAAGCAGCTTGCATGGGGAGTGCCGAAGCACAATATGAGTTTGCATCCATTCTAATGGCCTCTAATTTTGCCCATGAACGGACGCGTGGACTCAAATGGTGTGCTAAAGCAGCATTACAACATCATGTTGCGGCCCTTTCAGCTTATGGTACATTTTTAAAAAATGATGCAGACGCTAAGATTGGCACAACCAAAGCAGCCCAACCCCAAAAATGGTTAAGTTTAAATACAGCAAATGAAGAAATTTACTCGAGTTATAAAGTTGCTTTTGGTTATTTATTAGAAGCGGCAGAAGGGGGGGATTCTAAAGCTCAATACATAGTTGCAGAGATGTACCGCAATGGGCAAGGGGTTCTAAAAAACATTGCACAATCTGTATCTTGGTGTAAAAAGGCGGCCATAGGTGGTAATATCGAAGCCCAATTTAAGATGGCGGAACTTTATAACCATGGGGAAATATTTGAGGCTAATTTAGAGCAAGCGGCTGAATGGTACCGTTCAGCGGCTAGTAACGGTAGTGTCGCAGCGGCTTATCAGTTGGGTCTTTTATATCATGAGGGCCGTGGGGTTATTCAAAGTGATGTACAAGCGATGCGTTATTTTGAACAAGCGGCGACCAAAAATTACGCTCCGGCCATTCGCGAGTTAGGATGGCATTTCTTGCACGGCATTGGATGTGACATTGATTGTAATAAAGCAGAAGGCTATCTATTACGAGCAGCGGAACAAGAAAATGAAGATGCAGTCATCGATCTATTTGAGCTTTACCGGCAAAATCCAGGGACTAGTAATAAAATGGCTGAGGCCCTTAAGTTACTAACAAAGTTATCTGACGAAGGGCGACCGCAAAGTACTTATTTATTAGCTAAATGTAATTTTAATGGCATTGGATTAAAAGAGAATGCATCTCAAGGTTTAGAGTTATTAAAAAAGTCAGCTAACTTGGGTTGTGCTCAAGCCCAATTAGATTTAGGTCAATTGTATTATGATGGCCGTCTAGTAGCCTGTAATTACCAAAAAGCTGTTATGTATTTTAGAAAAGCTGCTGAACAAAAATCGGCCAAAGCTTTGTATATGGTTGGTACCTGTGCGCGAGATGGAATGGGTACTTTGGTTAATTACAGTGAAGCTGTGGCTTGCTTTAAAGCATCGGCTGAACAAGGGTATAGCTTATCTTATCTGGCTTTAGGTGAGATGTATGAAAATGGGGTGGGAGTTATCACCTCCCAAAAAGAAGCATTACGTTATTATAGATTGTTAGCTTACTCCGATTACAATGATGCTTTTCCATTGATTGCAGATATTTTGGTAAAGGGTGGGGGTGAAGTTGAAGCGAACCCTGAGGAAGCTGCTCAATGGTTGTTAAACGGCGTCAAGCGCGGTCATAGTGGCTGTTGCTATCGCTTAGCGCAAATGCATTTTAAAAAGGATTTTGAGATGGCGGATACCGCCACAGGCATGCGTTTGATGAATAAAGCGGCTGAGCTTGGCAACTGTGAAGCACTATATTTCTTAGCGCAAGCTTACCTTAAAGGAAACATGGTACAAGCAAATGTTTCTAAAGCCTTTTATTATTGTCAAAAAGCGGCAGCTTTGAACCATATAAAAGCCACGACCCTTTTAGGGCAAATGTTCCTTGAAGGTCGCGGTTGTGATCGTAATACGGTGATGGCTTTTGATTTGTTTTCAACATCAGCAAACATGGGAGATTATAAAGCGCAGTATGAACTAGCCTTGTTGTTTAAAAATGGCGACGGGGTGCAACAGAGTTTTATAGATGCTTATGTTTGGAGTGTGTTGGCGCTGACTGGAGGCGATAAAATTGGTTTAGAGGCTTCTAGTTTACGTGATGATGTGGTGTTAGAGCTCACTTTAAGTCAGCTAAAGGAAGCGCAATATATTGCGTCAGAGCGCTTAATGCATATTAAGCCACCCAAATATAAAAATGATCATTTCCAATCTGTGATGAAGTAAAAATAGAAAATTACAATTGGAGTTTTGGAGGTCCGAAGTAAGCCACACGAGTAACACGAGAAAGTTAAAACTTACGTTGGCTAAAAAGAAGATGTTTGGCTGTAGCCAAACATCTTCTTTTATTTTTAAAGCCCAAGTTTTACTAGTTAATTTTTATCGGGTGCGGTTTGCGTTGAAGTTGAGTTTTTTTGGTTTTTTAGTTCATTTGATAATTTAGCTAAGATGTGTCTTCTGAGGCTTGTGCAACCAAAATAACCAAACAAGATGGTGAGTAGATAATCAAGTGGTTTAATTTGTTCAAGACCGGAAGCTGCGATCCGTAAAGAGATTAAGAAAATACCATTTAAAAACAACATCATAATCAGCATGACGATTATGCCAACTTGCATTTTATAGGTAGTTTCAGGATGCAAAAAAAGAAAATAACCAGATCCTAACCAAATTCCAGCAACCACAATAATGCCAAAAATGTCAGTTAATTTATGCATATTCCTACTCCTTAGGCTAACTCATACTAATCCGTATTCAAACTACTAGTTTTTAATTATCTTTAGCTATTGTTTCGTAACGATACAAACGGTAACAAACTTGCCCAGCTTTGCCGTCTTTTAACAGTTTAAAAGAAGCAGGTACTTTGGCTTGGTGTTCAATTTCCTGCTCAAGATAAATCAAAGTTCCTTCATGTACGGCATAAGTTTCTAACAACGGAATAGCTGCGGTTAAGATATCATGCCTAAAAGGAGGATCTAAAAATATAATGTCGAATTTTTCATTAAGTCGTTTAACTTGGTCAAGGCTATTGCCATTTATTAACCGAATGGCCTCAGGGGCTCCTAAAGCCGTGCGGCATTTGTTGAGGTTATCGGTAATTTGGCGGTCAAGCTCGATCATAGTGACGTGTTTGGCTCCACGGGAATAGGCTTCAAAGCCTAGAGCCCCACTACCTGCAAACATATCAAGGACTTTGGTGTCTCTGATATGAAACATCAACCAATTAAAAAGTGTTTCTCGGACTCTGTCAGTCGTTGGGCGGAGGCCTTCATGAACTAAGACTGGTAGTTTGCGACCGCGGTGTAAGCCACCGATGATTCGGATGTGTCCAGGTGTAGTGCGAGGAGTATTTTTCTTTGGTGGTTTAGGCATGGTATGTTCTCCAGTTTACTTGGTGCAAATTGTACTCCATTCTGCTTCGTTTTTGATATTGTGGGATAAAATATGATGGTTAGGGCTGATAAAAAAACACTTGGAAATAGGCAATTTTAATGCGGTCTCTTTGCGCCGTTTTGGTGTTTTTGGTATAGTACTTTATTCATTATTACATTTAAAATTTTTCAAATTTGAGTAGAGAATTAGATTATGGCTCAGAAGGGTTTTTTCTCTTGGTTTAAACGTAAAAATACTGCCCAAGAAGAAGTAACGAAAGTTGAAGTAACAACTCCAGCACAGACAACTGAAGTACCGTTAGAAACACAAGACCAATCAACTGTAGAAACCAAGGCACAGGTGGTGGAAGCACCTACAGAATCTACTCGAGAAAGTTCTCCTCAAACTTCAAGCTTGGAAGAACAGCCTCAAATTCAGGAAGTCTCTGAAAGCACCCCTGAGAAAGAACCTAAAGAAGCAACTACCGAAGTTTTAGCGAAAGAGCCGGTTAAAGATAATTTAGACAACCAAGCACAAGCTCAAGCAGTTGAAGTACAAAAGAATGAAGTTTCGGAAGTTGAAGCACAAAAGGGAGAAACTTCGGAAAATGCTACTGTATCTCAAGAACTAGAACCAAAACTAGAAGAGCCAAGAGAAAGACCAGGCTTTTTCAAAAAATTGATGAATGGTCTTAAGCGTACTCGTGAAAACATTGGTCTTGGGGTTATCGGGGTATTCAAAGGACGTAAGATTGATGACGATCTCTTTGAGGATTTAGAAACAGCATTGCTCACAGCGGATGTGGGTTTTGACACCACTTCAAAGTTGATGAACAAATTAACTAAAGAAGCCAAATTACGTGAACTTCATGATGCCGACAGCTTAACAGAAAGACTTACCCATGAATTACACGATATTTTAAAACAGGTTTCTACCCCGCTAGTTTTAGATACTTCTAAAAAGCCTTATGTAATTTTAATGGTGGGGGTAAATGGGGTAGGTAAGACTACTACTATAGGCAAAATGGCCTCACTTTTTAAGAAACAAGGGCTAAAGGTGATGTTAGCAGCTGGGGATACCTTTAGAGCAGCGGCTGTAGACCAACTTAAAGTATGGGGCCAAAGAACAGGTATACCGGTTGTATCTCAGGCTACTGGTGCAGATAGTGCCTCTGTTATCTATGATGCTTTTAATTCAGCCAAAGCTAAGGGCTATGATGTACTTATTGCCGATACAGCAGGTCGTTTACAAAATAAAGCTAACCTTATGGAAGAACTCCGTAAGATCGTGCGTGTTATGCAAAAGCTTGACCCTAGTGCGCCACATGAAGTAATGCTAACTTTAGATGCAGGTACAGGGCAAAATGCCATTAGCCAAGCTAAACTATTTAGTGAAGTAGTGCCAGTAACTGGGGTTAATATCACTAAATTAGATGGTACGGCTAAAGGTGGGGTTATTTTCAATATAGCTGATAACTTTGGGATTCCAATTCGTTTCATTGGTATTGGTGAAGGCGTTGATGATTTGCGTGAATTTAATGCAGATGATTTTATAAATGCTTTATTCAATGAAGAAGCTAGTGGAACTCGGAAGTAATCTAAGGCGGATTATATGATTACTTTTGCGGATGTGGGTAAGGTTTACCCTTGTGGTCAATGCAGTGCTCTTCAAAATATTTCCTTTACCATAGATAAAGGGGAAGTAGTCTTTTTGACAGGGCATTCAGGGGCTGGCAAAAGTACGGTTTTACGCATAATTTCAGGTTTGGAAAAAGCTACGGCTGGGCGGGTGTATTTCGAGAAACAAGACGTTACTTCTATTTCTCGGTCCGAACTTCCATTTTATCGCCGTCACATTGGGATGATTTTTCAGGATCATAAACTTATGATGAATCGTACGGTGGCGGAAAATGTAGCTTTACCTCTCTTGATTCGGGAACATAGCATGGCCTATGCTCTACCTTTAGTAGAGCAAGCATTAAGTCGAGTAGGTATTTTGAGCAAGATAAATGCCTACCCACAGTATTTAAGTGCAGGGGAACAACAAAGAGTAGGGATTGCTCGCGCCATGATTGGTAAGCCTGACGTCTTATTAGCAGATGAACCAACAGGGAATCTCGATCGGGCTTTGTCTATTGAAATTTTGGAATTATTTTTGGCGCTTAATCGTGAGGAAGGTATGACAGTTGTAATGGCGACCCACGATTTGGAATTGGTGTCTTTAGCTAATCGCCGTTGTCTTGAGTTACAAAATGGACGTTTAGTGTTAGATACAAAGGGGCAATAAAAATGAATGACGATCCGAGTATTTCAAATGTTTTTGCCCGTAATTGGCATGATTTCAAGGCGGCATATAATTCACTGCTAGTCGTAAATTTTTTAAATACCTTGTTAATCATCGCTGTTATTGCGGTTAGCTTACTGATCCCACTTGTGTTTTACATTTTGATCCAAAATGTCACAGTCTACACTGACAATATAAACATGGGGCGTAACGTTACCGTATATTTGGAGCCCAATGTTTCTGCGGAACAAGCTTCAGTTATTCGTGATACCTTTGCCCGTGATAAAAGAATCAAAGAAGTTGAGCTTATAACTGCAGATGATGCTTTAGCTGATTTCTCTCAAGCCTTGGGGCTTGAAAGCAATGAGATTTTAAGTGCGGAAAAAAATCCCTTACCTCACGTAATCGTAGTGACGCCTCAAGATGAATACACAACCGATGATTATCTCGAGCAGATGGCTAGTGAAATCAAAGCTAATCGGGAAGTAGCCATGGTGCAGCTTGATAAGCAATGGTTCAATCGATTACATAGCCTGATAGCCTTTTTGCATGCTTTGACTACAGTGGTTAGCGTTATTTTATTAATGTCAGTTCTGCTTACCATAATAAATAGCATTGCGGCTCGAGTAACAACACACCGTAACGAAATCGAGGTAATGAAGTTGGTTGGGGCAACTAATACGTATATTTGCCGCCCGTATTTTTACTTGGGGTTATGGTTTGGCATTTTAGGTAGTTTAGTTGCGGTTTGGCTGTCTTCCCTAGCGGTGGTTTTTTCGGAAAGCTTAGTTAACGGTATCGCGGAAGCTTATGACACGCATATAAGTTTACATGGACTTACTTTCGAAGAGATGTTGTTAGTAATTTTGGTCGCTTCAATTTTGGCGGCTTTGGTCTCAAGTTTTTGTGCTTATGAAAACATCGCAAAAATTGAACCAAGTGAATAAAAAAGAGTCCAAGCTTTTGAAAGAACATAAATATTGAGCTCGCTTTTTAAGTGAAAAATGTCTATTATGATAGCTAAGAGGTATGTGAGTAGTTTACATGTATTATCTTAATTCGGTTCAAATGATGGATTGATGTTATAGTAGAAATGATTTGTCCGAAATATATAAAAAGAAAGAATATTACGGGTTAATAACAGATGGCATTTACTTATCTAAATGTCACTTGATTAAAGTAAGGCAGGTTAGCCATGAATTACAATAACTCAGACGCTTATATGCTAGTCCCTGGTGACAACATTGATGGTTATATTAGAGCTATCAATAGCATTCCGCTTCTTACCGAAAAAGAAGAAATTGAATTAGCTACTAGATTAAAAGAAAGTGGTGATTTGGAAGCAGCGCGTAAATTAGTAATGTCTCACCTTAGATTTGTGGTTAGTATCGCACGTGGGTACGAAGGTTATGGTTTGCCACTAGCGGATCTCATTTCTGAAGGCACTGTTGGTTTAATGAAGGCTGTAAAGCGTTTTGACGTTACTCAAGGGGTGCGTCTAGCGGCTTTTGCAGTGCATTGGATTAAAGCTGAAATTCATGAATATGTAGTTAAGAATTGGCGTTTAGTTAAGGTTGCGACAACTAAGGCTCAGCGTAAGTTGTTCTTTAAATTACGTCAAAACAAGAAAAAGATCGGATGGTTCAATGCAGATGAACGCAAACAAGTAGCAGAAGATCTTGGGGTAACGGAAAACGATGTTGAAGAAATGGAAAGTCGTTTGACGGCGCAGGACGTTGCTTTTGATAACACTGCAGATGAAGAAGATAATCAATTAGTTCCTGCAAACTACTTAGTAGACAAAGGTTCTGATTTTGAAAAGGCCATGGAACAGTCTGATGACACTAGAATGACTGGACTTGCGCTCAATAAGGTTCTAGGTAAACTTGATGACCGTTCTTATTACATCATTAAGAGACGTTGGCTAGACAACGATAAAGCTACTTTGCAAGACTTAGCTTCAGAACTTCATGTTTCTTTGGAACGTGTAAGACAACTCGAAAAGGCTGCTATGTCAAAGATGAAGGATATGTTAGCTAATAATGGGGTTGGCAAGGAATTAGCTGTAATCTACTAACAAGACTTAAAGGGAGTAGCGTTTAGCAGCTCTAAAAACCACTAAATGCGGTAAGTAAAAACTCGCTAAGATGTAGATTATTTAGAGATTAATTTAAAAAGGGTTCGAATTTTTAACGAGCCCTTTTTTGTTGTTCTTTTTTTGGTTGTTAAAGCTAAATTATGCCGCTTATATGCCCAAGCCAGGCAATAATAGGAGCAATGATCAAAGCGGGCAAAAAATCAGTACTATTGATGGCCTTAAGGCGTAGGATGCTTAAACCAGAGGCTAAGATCATCACGGCCCCGCATAGCAGGATGTTTGAAATAATGTAGTCTGGGAGATACCCTTTAATTAGCAACGCTAATACATAGAAGAATCCCTGAAACAAAAAGAGCACAATAGCTGACAACATGATCATATAACCGTAAGTAGAAGCTAAGGCCATCGAAGTTAATAAATCAAGGCAGGCATTAGTTAAAAGGAGGCTGTGATCGTTATTAAGGGCGCTTTTCATGGGACCAAAGATAGATAAAGCCCCAATACAAAAAAGTAGCACCGCGGTAATTAAACCTGAGGCTAACTCGCCATTACCAGAGAGCTTGGTGGTTGCGCTATTGATACGCTGGTGTAACCGTAAGAAGGTGCCAATTGAGACCCCGGCGGTTAAGCTAAGAATCATAACCACAGCGTTACCATTTTGCGCAAAAGCATCAATGGCGCACTTAATACCGATCATTAAAGCACATAAGCCTAATGCTTCAAAGAGGCGCTCTTGTTGCACTGGGTTAAATCGATGGCGTATAGCACCGCCTATTAGGCTTCCGGCGACGATGGCGCCGACGTTGACGATGGTGCCAAGCATATGCATAAGGTTTTAATCCTCGTGTCGTTTAGGAGATGATAGTTTTAGTAAGCTAGCTCCAGTCTAATTTGGTCTAGATATAAGAATTTATAATCCCAAACTCACAATTGAAACGTATGGAGCGAGTTCAGCTAGGCCTTCTTCTCGCGTTTTTTGGTTGCTAAGTATAAGTGTTTAACGGTGACGCTTTTGCCCGCGGCTATAAAACGAGCAGCTAGTTCTTCAGCGATATATACGCTACGGTGTTGTCCCCCAGTGCAGCCGATAGCCACAGTGAGGTAGCTACGGTTATTGCGTTCTAGATATGGAAGCCAGTATGTGAGCATCGTGTCGATTTGCTGAATATATTGCTGCATTTCTGGGTAGTTGCGGAAAAAGGAAATAACTGGTTCATCAAGCCCAGTCAGAGATCTTAATTCCGGTACCCAATGTGGATTAGGGAGAAATCTAGCATCAAATACAAAGTCTGCGTCTTTGGCAATACCTCGTTTAAACCCAAATGATTCAAAAATGATATTTAAATTTTTTTCTTTGCGGCCAAGAACTAAGGTGTTAATTTGTTCTGACAGATCATGAATACTGTCATTTGAAGTATCGATTCTAACGTCAGCTAAAGCGGCAATAGGATCTAAAATTTCATGTTCCTTTTTAATGCTTTCCGCTAAGGTCATATTTTGTTTCGCCAAAGGATGCAAGCGTCTTGTTTCTTCGTAACGTTTGATAAGCGTGCTGTCTTCGGCGTCTAAAAATAGGTTAATTACTTCGTTATTAGGGTCTTTCTTAATAGAGCGAATATATGGAATTAGAGTGTCTGGGCTTTCGGGAAAGTTACGAATATCAATGCTAACAGCCAGTAACTTATGTCTTGAGCGGCTAAGATTGATTAGCTCAGGTAAAAAAGTGACAGGAAGGTTATCTACACAGTAGTAGCCTAAATCTTCAAGTACGCGTAGAGCGATAGTTTTGCCAGCGCCACTACGTCCGCTGACGATAAATAGCTTCATTCTAGGTTCCGTTTTTCGCAAATGTTGAATTACAAAAGCACCTAGCCCTTCATGGGGCATACTTCACGGGTGTTTTTGCCTTGATAGTGATAAAAGTACTAACGTACCTAATAAGCTGTATTGTAACGGAAAACTAATAATGTGGCGTTACTTTATGCGTTGTCGGCATTTTCGTCAGTGGATTTATCGTGTTCTGCGGTTGTTTCATCGTTGGCACAAAAAGCGATCACGGCATTATATACTTGGGTTTGAATGTCTTTAACTGATCTAATGAGACGACAATTGGTGCTATCGGCAAGGGTGGTACAGATTTTTTGGATTTGGGCTTCACCTGCGGTGGCAGTGTCTTTATGCAAAAATAACGCTAAAAAACAATCTGCATAGGTGTTGTCTAAATAGCTATAGTGCACAGGATGGGTGAGGATTACAAAAACCGCGGTTTCTGGATATTGGTCTTCAATGAGAGCATGAGGCAAAGCAAAGCCATTAGCGACAAAGGTGGATCCAAGTTCTTCACGGGAATTAAGGCGTTTTAAAAGAAGATTTTCAGGGAGGCCAATAATATTAGCTGCTTGATTGGCAATAATCTCAAGCAGTCGTTTTTTACTAAAACAAAGGACAGGGCTTAAAACACTGTCCTTTGAGAGAATTTTACTTATCTGTAAAACCATATGATACTAGAATACTCTAGAATGAGACAGACCTAATTAATTACTTGGTCATCTTTTCCTTGTGTTTTACGAGCTGGCGTTCGAGCTTGTCTACGAGAACATCGATGGCAGCATAGATGGTTTCGCCAACAGCGTCAGCATAAAGTTCGTCACCCTTAACAGAGATCTTAGCTTCAGCTTTCTTATCAAGGTTTTCCACAGCTAAAATAACGCTTACATTCTTGATGTAATCTTCAAGACGCTTTAAGTGGTCCATCTTTTCAGTAACGTAATTGCGCATTGAGTCGCTGACGTCCAAGTGACGACCGGTAATAGTAATCTGCATAAGCACTCTCCTCTTTTAAATGAGTATATATCGATGAGTAATCGTGATTACTTCAAGCCCGTTATACTAAGGACATGGTTTAATATCATTACGACATGGTTTAATATCATTACATAATCAACCAGAAACCTTTGTACAACCAAAATCTTTCATGAATTCATTCTAAAATTGTTATGTAGTAAATTCCAGCTAGAAATAAGCGAAAAGTGATTAATTACTGACTTTTGGTCGAAATTGTGCAAAATATAGCCAAATCGGCTTAAAAAAATGTAGATTGGGTCAAATTTTGCCGGAGGACTTTTCTTCGCTCCGGCTTAAGAAAGGAAGTTTTGAGCGATTTTATGAAATGCTCTTACGTTGACTAGATGATGGGATATTGAGGGATTCGCGGTATTTAGCGACGGTGCGACGAGCAACCATAATGCCTTTCGCTTTAAGCATATCGGCTAATTGATTGTCGCTTAGTGGTTTGGTTGGATCTTCATCTTTAATTAGGTCTTTGATAAGAGATCTAATAGCGGTAGATGAGAATTCGCCCCCATTATCGGTGTTTACATGGCTAGAGAAGAAGTACTTAAGTTCAAATGTTCCTCTTGGAGTATGCATGTATTTTTCGGTAGTGACACGTGAAACGGTAGATTCATGCATCGACACAGCTGTTGCGACATCGTTGAGCACCAATGGTTTCATTGCTTGTTCACCCTTTTCAAAGAAATCACTTTGCTGTTCGATAATGCAATTAGCAACTTTTAAGAGAGTTTCGTTACGCTTATTTAGGCTTTGGATAAACCAATTAGCTTCTTGCATGTGTGATTTAATATATTGGGTGTCTTGTGGGTTAGTTGCTGATTGACACAGTGAACTATAAGTCTCGTTGATTTTAAGCTTAGGTACCGCTGCTGGGTTTAATTCGGCAACCCAAACCCCATTGCGCTTAACCACGGTAATATCTGGAATGATAAATTCATTTTTATCGGTGATAATTGAGTTACCAGGGCGAGGCTCTAAACTTGTAATCACGGCAAATGCTTTTTTGAGCTCAGGTTCTTTGATGCCTAATAGCTTTTGTAATTTGCGGTAGTCACGGGTTCCTAAAAGATCAATATGGTCTTCGATGATCTGTTTGGCTAATTGATTAGTTTTATCAGTCAGGTCGAATTGGTTGATTTGGATAAGCAAGCATTCTTTGATGGAACGAGCGGCCACCCCTACAGGGTCAAAATGCTGCACCAGCTTAAGTACTACTTCGATCTCATCCATTTCGGCATCTGGATATTCGAGTGTAACAGCTTGGAGTAAGCCCTCGTTCGTTTCTTGAAGGTAACCAGATTCATCGATGGCATCGATAATTACTTCGGCAATGTAACGATCGCGAGCTGTAAATGGAGAAACATTTAACTGCCATAAAAGATGTTCTTTAAGATCGTAGACAGTTTCCCCTTGGTACATTTCTCCTTCGCCATCAAAGCTACTTCTTGAAGCAGATTGTCCAGCAGAAAAGTTATCATTCCAAGTGTTGTCTTCAGCCGATGAAGTTGAGGCGTTAGTTGCGGAGCTATCGAAATCGGTACCATCACCAGAGTCACGGCTTTCAGCCATGGAGCCGGCCAAACCATAATCTTGTGGCATTGGCATGTCATTAGTTTCAGCGGTTGAAGCAGTGGCAGTAAGTGGAGTGGCAAATTGAGCATCGTCTGATGAAACGGTGCAATCGTTGTTGAACGGATTGAAGTCATCATCGGCTACTTGGCCCATGGTGGCGCGTTCTTCCATGGCATCTAAGGACTCAACGTGAGAATCTGACCCATTTTCATCAACTTCAAGTAAAGGATTTTTATCTAAGTTTTCTTGAATTTCAGCCTGCAATTCTGTGGTTGAAAGTTGCAAGAGTCGAATTGCCTGCTGAAGTTGAGGGGTCATGGCGAGCGTTTGGACCGCCGCGGTTCTTAAATTAAGTCCTGTTTTCATAAAAATGCCGTTATTATTTCTCTGCCTAAGATGTGGCATATGCCGATACGAATTGTTCTACATTTGTTCGATTATATAACGAAGTTTTCGCCTAAATACACCTTTCGTACCGTTTCATTTTGCAAAATTGTATCAGGGGCCCCATATGCAATCATATTGCCTTGGTTTACGATGTAGGCGCGTTGACAGACATCAAGAGTTTCTCGGACGTTATGGTCGGTGATGAGAACGCCGATGCCTCGATGGCTAAGCTGTTTAATAATTCCTTTAATTTCACCTACTGAAATTGGGTCAACCCCAGCAAATGGTTCATCTAAGAGAATGAATTGAGGATCGTTAGCTAAAGCGCGAGCTATTTCCACACGTCTACGTTCACCGCCAGAGAGACTCATCCCCGTGTTATTAGCAATATGCTCAATTCTAAATTCTTGCAGTAAGCTATGCATTTTATCTATACGATCTTGGCGAGATTTAATTTTATAGTTTAGTTCTAAAGCTCCATATAAATTCTCTTTGACGGAGAGCTTGCGCCAAATACTAGCTTCTTGAGGAAGATAACCAAGTCCTGCCATAGCGCGTTTATCCATAGGCTTATGGGTAATTTCATTATCGTCGATAAAGACTTTACCACCATCAACTTTAACGATGCCCACGATCATGTAGAACGATGTTGTTTTTCCGGCGCCATTTGGTCCTAAAAGACCAACAATTTCGCCACTATTTACTTCCATGCTAACGTCATTGACAACGACACGGGATTTATATTGTTTAAAAAGATGCTCTGCTCGTAATTGAACCATTTGGCTAAAGCTCTCCATGTGGTATGTAAAGGATCTTCCCTTAGGCCACGAAGTGTGAATTTACTTCTGAGGCTGTTTTTTATTATTCGGCTTAGAATCGTTAATTTGGGTCTTTAACTGTTCAGGAATAAATACAGTAGTTACACGATTTTGCGCATTTTGGCTAGTGCTCTTAGCTTCCATGCGTTCCTTTTGAATATTATAGGTGATGCTGTCCCCTGATAATCTAGAGTCCTCTTGTTGAATGACGGCATTCTTTTCAATCGTGATGGTTTGTTGAAGCGGATAGTATGATAACTCCTCGCCTTTAGCGTGAATCATGCGCCCATTTTCCATTTTTTGTTGGAAAGTTGCAGGATGGCCGGTCGCTAAAATTTGTTTAAGTTGCCCATCAGGCTGTTGCTTGATAAACACTTTATCTGCGTTGATGAGAATAGTGCCTTGGGTGATTACCACTTTTTCTAGAAAAGTAATTTCATTTTTGGCAATTTCGGCAATTTGCTTGTTGGAAGTTACGGAAATCTGTTCCTCAAAGTCACTTTGTAAGGCATGGGCTGGTAAAGCAAACCAGCCCATGGTGGCACACATTAGGCTACATGCTAGATTTCTTAGGCACATCATAGGTTGCATGACAGTTATCCTCTAATAAGTATTGTTGTGTTTCTAGATTACCAGTGACTTGGTTGCAAGTGTTGATTAATTGCTGTCCAGATAAGGTAATCTGTTCATTTGTTCTGATGTCTTGGGTGTTTAGATCATACTCGAGATAGCGAGCCGAAATATCGGTAACGACAGCATCAAGTTTTGTCGTATGACCAACTACGTTACCTCTTAGGTTAAGGTTATCATTGACGTTGGCAATGCCATATTCAGAAGTTATGGTCCACTTTTCAAGACTACCTTGATTAAGCTTAGTACCATCAATAGCAGCATTGGCTGTGCGTTTAGGGTCAAGTTCTGGAAAATAAGTCATATGGGGATTGACTAGATAACCTGTGGATAAATAATCGTAGTATTGTATTTCTGTAGCTGCAAGCTCACGGTACGGTTGCCCGAAACGGTTATATGTGGTGGCTTTCATATTGGTGGCCACGTAAGTTGGCACAGATTCCATGTATTCATCAAGGGGCTCATCGTCGTTTATAGTAACCCAATGATAAAACATATAAGCACAAAGAATAATGGAGAGAGCAAATACGAAGCGTAACATCAAATTGAAGCCCCCTTTAAACTAAGTGCTTGGTGGACTGTTAATAATAGGTCGCAAACCTCTCTAACCGCACCTTCGCCACCTTTTTGGGTACAGATATAATCAGCGGTAGCTTTGACTGTAGGATGCGCATCGCTAGGAGCAAAACCTAAAGCTACTGCGTTCATAACCGGAATGTCGATTACGTCATCACCAATATAAGCTGTTTCTGCAGCTGTAACTTTGGCTTTAGCCATAATTTGGTTTAAAACAGGGACTTTATCACCTGCCCCTTGAACAATAAACCTAGCTTTAAGGCTCTGCATTCTTGTTTCGACTATTTTTGATGAACGACCGGTAATAACCCCAAAGTCAATCCCAATGCGTGGCAAGGTTGCAATTCCAAAGCCGTCTTTAGCGTTAAAAGATTTAATTTCATCGCCTTGTTCAG
This sequence comes from uncultured Succinivibrionaceae bacterium, assembly GCA_900539665.1. Lineage (GTDB taxonomy): Bacteria > Pseudomonadota > Gammaproteobacteria > Enterobacterales > Succinivibrionaceae > WG-1. The sequence continues at coordinate 61,542 of UQCV01000003.1, forward strand.
TTAGATAAATTTTGCCGTCTGATAATACGCCATCGACATCGCTCAAAAGCAATTTAATATTAGCAAGTTTTTGCGCTAGTTGCGCGGAAATAGGACCATATGGAGTCACAATAGGATCGTTCGAAAAAGCCATTTTAAATAATACCCTTGTGCATCAAATCGACGGTGTTGAACGCACCAATTAAATGGTTGTCATCATCAATGACTAAGAGGCCGTTAATTTTGCGATCTGACATGATCTTGACAGCTTCAGCAGCCAAAATATCAGCTTTAACGGTAATGCAATTAGGTTTAATAACATCCGTTATAGGTCGAGAAAGCCAACATTCTTGGACGTTATTGATTGCTCGGCGTAGGTCACCATCGGTAAATACCCCGCGCAACTTTTGGTTGTCATCTGTAATGGCAACCATTCCAAGACCCTTGGAGTTCATTTCTAAGATAGCATCGCGTAGGAGAGCGGATTGATTAATGATAGGAAGCTCCGCACCTTTATGCATGATATCTTCAACTCTGGTTAAAAGTTTACGCCCAAGAGCGCCACCTGGGTGGCTCATAGCAAAATCTCTTTCGGTAAAACCACGAGCTTCAAGTAGAGTAACGGCTAAAGCATCGCCTAAAGCTAAGGTTGCAGTAGTGCTAGAGGTTGGCGCTAAATTCAAAGGACAAGCTTCACGTTCAACTCTAAATGTTAAATGTACATCTGAATATTTAGCTAAAGTACTGTGTTCATTACCACTCATGCCGATAATTTGAATTCCACGGCGTTTTATAATAGGGAGGATCGCGAGAATTTCAGCTGTTTCCCCAGAATTTGAGATGGCAATAATAAGGTCATTAGCGCTTATCATGCCAAGGTCCCCATGGCTTGCTTCGCCTGGGTGTAAGAAAAATGCGGGGGTACCGGTACTAGCCATGGTGGCTGCTATTTTGGAACCAATATGACCGGATTTACCCATGCCAGTAACGACGATCTTACCAGTACATTTAAGAATGCGGTTTATCGCTTCTGTAAAGTCATCATTGATATATTTTTTTAGGCCCTGCAGAGCTTCAATTTCAGCGTCAATAACGCCAATGCCGGTTTTTTTATAGTCGATCATTTTTTTTACTCAAAAATAAAAAAATTAATACATGAACCTTTGTGTAGGTTGCGTGTGGTACTTGCTTGATTAGGCTAAGTTGCTTGGTAACTAACGGTCATGACTTGTGGTCGTAAAAGGATAGTTAGGAAACAGCCTTTAATGGCAATCAATTTTTAAACAAGTATTTCCATGGAGCAGGAGGTGTTTCTAATTTTACCAAAATATGGTGGTTAATATAATGTAATGTTTGCAGTAATGGGGTATTTAGGTAAAATTTACGATACGGTAAAAACTAATTTTGCCTGATACTGTGTTAATATCTGTTTAAATTTGCGTTTAGTTAAACTGAACCATCCAAATTATTTTTGGTCTTTAAATATATCAGTATAACCAATTAAACAAACGTCGATGTCTTGAACCTATGCGTCATGATGTTGCGAAGTCTCTTTTGGTTGTATATTTGTGATTATTGTGATTATCTAGAATTCTAGGTGTTAATTTAAATTTCAGCTAGATTCTGTAATCTTTGATTAAACGGTTAAGCTACAAGTCGATGAAAGATATTAGGTTAATCTTACTGTCCTGGGGGACATATGCCAAATTTGGTAGAAGTTAATAATGTTTCTTTTGCCTACAATGAAAGTCGCATTATTTATGACAATGTTAGCCTTAAGTTTCCACGTGGCAAGATTACTGCGATCTTAGGCCCAAGCGGTACTGGAAAGACCACCATGCTTAAAATTGTGGGTGGACAACTAAAACCAACTTCGGGACATGTTTTGTTTGATGGGGTCGATGTTCATGCGTTGAATCGTAGTGATCTCTACGATTTACGTAAAAGGATGAGTATGTTATTCCAAAGTGGAGCGCTTTTTACAGACATGAATGTCTTCGAAAATGTAGCTTTTCCGATTAGAGAACATACAAGATTGCCGGAAGAACTTGTTCGCACCATGGTGCTAATGAAATTAGAAGCAGTGGGACTTCGTGGGGCTGCTCAGTTAATGCCGCAGGAACTTTCTGGAGGGATGGCGCGTAGAGCCGCTTTAGCTAGATCAATAGCTCTTGAACCTGAACTCATCATGTATGACGAACCTTTTGTCGGTCAAGACCCTATTACAATGGCGGTTTTAGTGCGCTTAATAAAAACTTTAAATGACAATCTTGGTTTAACGTCAGTTATTGTGACGCATGACGTCACAGAAGTTTTCCACATTGCAGATTATGCTTATATCTTAGCAGGTGGGCGCATAATTGGTGCGGGGACCCCTGATGAGTTACGTACTTCAGTTGATCCGCGGATTAAACAGTTTATAAATGGTGAATTTGACGGCCCGGTTCCGTTTCACTATGCCTCGGAGGTGCCTTATATTCAGGAACTATAGTTCGCTTTAGTTTTAAAATGTGTGGCCGTATTTGCATGACCATTTGGTTTTGAGTCATGAAAAAGTTGAGCATGTTTTAGCTGATTATAAGAATAAAGGTATCGTTTTTTTAGGGATTTATAGTGATTAATTTAATTAATAATTTAGGAAAGTGGGGAATTCATAAGCTCACAGCTACAGGTAGAGCTACTATAATGTTGTTCTATGCTTTGGTGGGCAAACCTGAATTTCGTAAAAACTTTCCACAGCTAAGAAAGCAAATCTATGTTGTGGGCGTGCAATCTGTAAGTATTATTGTGGTTTCCGGTATGTTTATTGGGATGGTATTGGGGCTACAAGGCTTTAACGTTCTAGTGGATTTTATGGCGGAAGGGGCCCTAGGTCAGTTAGTTTCATTATCTATTATTCGTGAATTGGGACCAGTAGTGGCCGCGCTTCTTTTTGCGGGGCGCGCAGGTTCCGCCCTTACTGCGGAAATTGGCCTCAAAAAAGCCACTGAACAATTAACTTCACTCGAAATGATGGCTGTTGACCCGTTACGTCGTGTTATTGCACCGAGATTTTGGGCAGGCGTGATTTCTTTACCTATTTTAACGCTTATCTTTACTTTAGTAGGCATCTATGGGGGCAAGCTTGTAGGTGTAGATTGGCTAGGGGTTGATGACGGGATCTTTTGGAGTGGCATGAGAAACTCCATCGATGTTTGGGACGACTTAGGCATGTGCGTTATTAAGAGCATCGTTTTTGCGGTGGTAGTTACTTGGATCTCCCTTTTTAATGGGTATGATCTAATTCCAACATCGGAAGGCATTAGTAGAGCGACTACTAATACTGTAGTGCAGTCTTCTTTAGCTATTTTAGGTCTTGATTTTGTGTTAACAGCCGTTATGTTTTAGCTGTTAATTTGGTAATGGGAAACTTATAAAGTGAAATTTAATAAAGTTGAATTTTTAGTAGGCTGTTTTGTGATGGCAGGTTTGGTATGTGCTGTGGTCCTAGCGCTCAATGTTGCGGGCCTAACCCTAAGTTCATTTGACAAAAACACCTATAAAGTTACCGCTTCATTTGATAATGTTGGTTCTTTAAAACTTAGAGCTCCAGTTAAGATTGGCGGGGTTGTTATTGGTCGCGTTACCTCAATTGAAGTTGATCCTGAAAAATTAGTTCCTGTGGTTACCATGGAAATCAATACCAAATTCGATAAATTATCAAGTGAATCTAAAGCGTCCATTTTGACTGCAGGTTTGATAGGGGAACAGTATATTGGGGTTACGCCTGGATTTTATGATGAAGAAATGGGGAGCACCTATTTAAAGGACGGTGATGCCTTTACTGATACAGGTTCTGCTATTGTGCTTGAGGATCTTATCGGGAAGTTTCTTTATAGCGTAGGTGGCGATAAGAGCGAAGACAAAAAATTAGATGCTCAAGCTCCAAGTGCGCAAGAGTAAATTATTGTGTGACAATAGTTTGCTAGTTCAAAATAAGATTTAATCAACAATTTGGCTTAGTTTAAACTGTCGATTACAAATGGTTTAAGCTATATGTGAATTTAGCAACGTAGGTTACCTTCGGAAAATAAACGTTTGAGCCAAACGTATAACATATATCGTTTGGCTTGACTAACTAAAGGTGTTTATAAATTACTTTGTAAATACCAACACAACAACGGGATTATAAGTATATGAAGACTTTTATTTGTACTATTTTGTGGTCAGCTTGTATGGCTTTCACTGTACCTGTTATGGCGGCTACTTCTGACAATGCGACCGGGGTTAGCACTTTAGCAGAAATAAATGATCATGACCCATATGTGCTTATCAGCCAACTTGCAGAAAGAACATTTGCGCGCCTTAAGGCGGAAAAAGCCACGATGACTACTATGAAGGCTCGCCAAATTATAAATGAAGAATTATTACCTTATATTGACAAGAAATATGCGTCATATAAGGTCATGGGGCCAAATCTACGTAATACTACTAAAGAACAAAAAGAAAAGTTTACTGAGGCTTTTACTAGTTACATTGTGGCAACATATGCCGATGCACTCAAAAAGTACAATGATCAAGCTGTATCCGTAGAAGCTGCTAAACTAATTGATCCACAAGCTACTGTGTTACCAGTTAAGGTTACCGTTCAGCTAGCACCAACAGAAACTGCGGAAATTATTTTTAAGATGCGCCTTAACAAGAAGACCGGTAGCTGGAAAGCATACGATATGGTCGCAGAAGGTATTAGTTTATTAAGTGCTAAGCAATCTGAATTAACAGGTTTAATTAGAGAAAAAGGCATTGATAGCGTAACTGCTACCTTGCACCAACACGTAGCAGATACAGCAGGAAAATAAATTCTATGAAGCTTGAAGGGGTGTTAGATGCAACTGCGGTTTGCCAGTTGTGGGCCCAAAGAGAAACGATCTTTAAGGAAACAGAATTGGATTTAGCGGGAGTAGAACAGATTACTTCAGCTGGTATTGCTCTTTTAGTCAAATGGGGTAAGGCCGCCGAGCAGTCTGGGAAAACCTTAACTTTACTCCACGTTCCCGTTGCAACCAAACATGCGTTAATGCTATTTGGGGTTGAAACGCTCTTTAAGCTTAAAGATTGATTAGCTAGTAAAATTTAGGTGCTTGTTTAGATCTAATTACAGGTTATGGTTTTAATTAGATCAGCATTATATTGTTTAGTCCCGTTCTCGCGACTTGATAAGAGGGCGGGATTTTGTTTAGAAGCTTGTTTTACGTCGTTGTAGCGCCGATTTACTTATATTGAGTTTTGGGTTAAACGTGGTTAAAATGAGCGCAGTTTATTGTTAGTACGCAGGAAAATCGGAAGATGCAAAAGTTCAGAATCCAAGGTGGTGGGGCCTTGATTGGTGATGTTAGAATCTCAGGCGCTAAAAACGCAGCGTTGCCAATTATTTTTGCCACAATGCTGACAGATGAACCGGTAATTTTGCACAACGTGCCTAAATTGAAAGATGTGCAAACCTCTTTTAAGTTGCTCGAAATTTCTGGTAAAAAGGTGCAAGATCTAGGGAATTCAAGCTACGAAATTACAGGTAGTGTGTCTAATCATGAAGCACCTTATGAACTTGTAAAGACCATGCGAGCATCAATTTTAGCTTTAGGTCCTTTGACCGCTAAAATGGGCGCGGCTGATGTTTCCTTACCTGGTGGTTGTGCCATCGGGGCTCGTCCTGTGAATTTGCATATTCATGGCTTAGAGCAGATGGGGGCGGTAATCAATATCGAAAAAGGCTACATTAAATCTAGAGTTGATAATCGTTTAGTCGGCACTTCCATGTACCTAGACATGGTTTCGGTAACAGGTACTGAAAACCTTGTTTCTGCAGCCGTATTAGCGTATGGCACTACAGTTTTTCAAAATGCGGCTATGGAGCCTGAAGTTGTAGATCTCGTTAGATTTTTACGTGTTCTTGGGGCGGAAATTGAAGGTGAAGGCACTGCACAAATCACAGTTCATGGTAAAGAAAAACTCCATGGTGGTGAATACTCTGTGCAGCCGGACCGCATTGAAACTGGTACTTTCTTAGTGGCAGCTGCGGTATCACATGGTTGTATTACTTGTCATAAGACTGAACCTGATAATATGCGTGCGGTTTTGGCCAAACTTGAAGAAGCTGGGGCTGAAGTTACTTGGGGTGAAGACTGGATTAAATTAGATATGCGTGATCGCGAACTTAAACCAGTAAATATCACTACCGCTCCATACCCTGCTTTCCCAACTGATATGCAGGCTCAATTTACTCTTTTAAATGCTGTGGCTAAAGGTATTGGGACAGTTACAGAAAATATTTTTGAAAACAGATTTATGCATGTGCCTGAATTAAACCGTATGGGCGCAAATATTGAATTGCAAAACAACACCGCAATTTGTCGCGATTGTAGCGGTTTAAGTGGGGCTCAAGTTATGGCAACAGACTTAAGAGCTAGTGCGTCACTTGTGATTGCAGGTTTGATTGCTAGTGGGGAAACAATTGTCGATCGTATCTATCACATGGATAGAGGTTACGAAGACATTGAACTTAAGTTTAGAAATCTTGGTGGCAAGATTGAGCGCTTAGACAACTAGCTAATGAGTTAAGCTAACTTGATTGAGTAAGCTTTAATGTAATTTTTTAATAAAAGATTAGGCGGGGAATGACGAGTTCCCCGTCGTTGTTATCACAAAATGATTCTTGTTTATGTTGGCTTTGGATTGACATAAATATGCCATATCAAAAGAAGGTTTTTATGAGCTTTAATTTGGAAAAATATAATACGTTTGGGTTAGAAGTTAAAGCCGCTTTCGGTTTTGTGCTTAATGATATGGCGATGTTGCCTTTAATCCTCAAAAAAATCTCGGAATCTCAGCATGGCTTTATCGTGCTTGGTGGGGGTTCTGATGTACTTTTTCAGGAGGACTATGCTGGCGTAGTGGTTATTAACCGTTTAAAAGGCATGCAATTTGAAGAAGATGCTAATTTTTTCTACGTTAGAGCCGAAGGCGGGGAAGTATTTCATGAAGTTATTGAAACATGCATGAAACGTGGGGTTTACGGTCTTGAAGGGTTAGCTTTGATTCCAGGAACTGTAGGAGCGGCACCAATCCAGAATGTTGGGGCGTATGGTAGTACATTCTCCGATTTTTGTCGTTACGTTGAAGTTATGGATCTTAAAAATGGCAAGCTTGAACGCATCAAGAGCCAAGATTGTGCTTTTGGGTATCGCGATAGCATTTTTAAACGCCCTGAAAACAAAAACCGCTACATAGTGACTGCCGTTGGTTTAGAAATCCCTAAAACTTGGAATCCAAAGCGTGATTATGCGGCGTTAAAGGCTTTTGATACTTCTACTCCAGAAAAGCTCTTTGCGGCAGTTTGTGCCGTGCGTAGTTCAAAATTACCAGATCCAAAAGTTTTAGGTAATGCTGGTAGTTTCTTTAAAAATCCTGTGGTATCACTAGAAAAGTTGAAAGAAATTCAACATGAATTTACTGATGTGCCAAATTACCCAGTGGATACTGAAGGTTTGTGTAAGCTCGCAGCGGGTTGGCTTATTGAAAAAGCCGGGTGTCGTGGTATTAGATTAGGGCAGGCTGGTACCTACGAAAGACAAGCTTTGGTCATTGTTAATCATGGTGGGGCTAAAGCCGGTGAAATTGTTGATATGGCCAAGCATGTAATCAAAAAAGTCCAAGAAAAATTTGGTATTAAATTGGAACCAGAAGTACGAATTTTTGGGAGAACTGGTGAATGCTCACTTTAAGTGATGATTTTTATTATCAGCTCTCCGAGCAAGACAAATTGCTACTTAAGCTTCTAGCGGATTCTAAATTTCATGTAGGGATTGATTTAGGGGCTAAGCTTGGAGTATCAAAAACTTCGGTGTCTAATGCTATCTCACGCTTGAAAAAAGCAGGTTTAGAAATAGATTCCGTAAAAAATTCAGGTTACCGTCTCTGTTTTGTTCCTGAATTTTTGCAAGGAGACCGTATTGCAAAAATTTCAGGTCACGAAGCTTATGCTTTTACTACCGTGGATTCTACTAATAATATAGTTCTTAAACATCCTGAGCTTGATGATGGGGCTGTAATCGCCGCTGATTTCCAAAATGGGGGGCGAGGGCGCTGTGGACGACGCTTTTTAAGTAGTTGTGGCACCCAAGTGCTCTTTACCTACGTGGCACGTTTTGATTCTTTAGAAAAGATGCAGGGTTTAAGTGTACTAGTTGGCATTAGCACAGCTCGTGTTTTAGAAAACATGGGTGTAAAAAATGTGCAACTTAAGTGGCCAAATGATCTTTATATCGGACAGTGGAAACTTGGTGGCATATTAATAGAATCGCTCATGAAAAAAGATAATATCTTTGTAGCTATAGGCATTGGAATTAATGTGTCATGTCACTTAAAAGAATTATTAGGCGATACTATTGGCCAGGCCTATACTTCTATTGAGTATGCTTCAGGTTTTAAATTAAATAGAGATGAACTAATAGGGCGTATTGCGGCGGAGTTAACGCAAGATCTTGTGCGTTTTAAAGAAAGTGGCCTCAGCTCCTTTATGCCCGAATTTGAAGAACGGGCCTTATATCTAGGTTCAAATGTTAATTTGATTAATGATAGTAAAACCTTAACAGGTATTTATAAGGGGATTTCCGAACGGGGAGCCTTGCTACTCAAAATTGGGCGACGCACCGAAACTATATTATGTGGCGATATGTCGTTGCGTCCGGTTAAGGAAATTCACGAATTATGTGGGCCTCTTGACGCCCCTAAACGCCCCTTATAGGGTTGATATAATAATGTCGGTTCGTAATGGAACTACCTTGTTTGAAAGAAAGTTCACTCAAAGCTCTTTAGATTTCTTAGGTTAGGCTTCTAACTGGTACAAACTTGTATAGAGTGTAGTAGAACCATTTACTTCTCGGATTTTGAAGCTAAAAGTGGATTTAGCTTGAATTAGGGACAAACGCCTCCATTGGAGGTGTTTGTGTTTGATATGTAAAAGGGGGCTTTCCCGAGTTTAGCTGTTCCTAACTAAAAATTTACCACCCAAACCAATCGCAAAGGC
>UQCV01000004.1 GCA_900539665.1 uncultured Succinivibrionaceae bacterium
CCACGCCGTTTAGAGCGAAAAAAGAATTTCAAAACATGAAAAAATTCACGCCGTTATAGCGAAATTTGCACTCTAAATGGCAATCTTTATTACTTAAACAAATCTCCTAAATACTGCTTAAAATATCCATTGCAAACAACCTCAACGCGAGTATAATATAATTCATACAAATTTAGTAGGATATAAAACACCACTCAGAATATCATTAAGTTAGCAGATAATTAAATCTGCTTTTAGCCCCCTGTTATAAGTGGACGCTACACTATTTTGATTTTTAAGATTAAGGAGATCACATGACCGTCTATAATTCCGTCATCGAGCTCATTGGTAACACCCCATTAGTTCGCCTCAACCGTCTAAAAGCCCATTTAAACCTTAACGCCGACATTCTTCTCAAGTTAGAAATGTTTAATCCAGCGGGATCAGTTAAAGATCGTGCCGCTTTATACATGGTTAATGATTTTTTAAAGCGCGGTATCATTAAGCCAGGTTCTACTTTAATTGAACCTACTTCTGGTAACACTGGCATTGGTTTGGCTTTAGTCGCACGTGCATATGGTCTTAAGCTTATTCTCACCATGCCAGATAGCATGAGTATTGAAAGACGCCAACTTCTTAAAGCCCGTGGCGCTGAACTCATTCTCACCCCTGGTAAATTAGGCATGAAGGGGGCAGTTGATGAAGCAATCCGCCTTCAAGCTAGCACCCCAGGTAGTGTAATTCCTAGTCAGTTTAGCAACCCTGCTAATCCAAAATCTCACGAAGAAACTACCGCAGAAGAAATTTGGCGCGATACCGAAGGTCAAATCGATATCATCACCGCCGGGGTTGGTACCGGGGGCACAATTACCGGTTTAGCTCGCGGCCTTAAAAAGCATAACAAAAAATTGCTCGCAGTAGCTGTTGAACCTGCTGAATCTCCTCTTATCACCAAGGGAGTATCAGGGCCACACAAGATTCAAGGGATCGGGGCTAACTTTATTCCAGATAACTACGACAAAACAGTTATTGATGAAGTGCTCGATATTCCAAGTGATAGCGCTTATGAAAATGCCATTCTCTTAAATCGTATTGAAGGCATCTTAGCTGGTATTTCTGCAGGTGGTAACTTGGCAGCTGCCATTGAACTCGCTCGTCGCCCTGAAAATGCTGGTAAGACTATTGTTGCTATTGCACCTGATACCGGGGAACATTATTTGTCTCTTAACCTCTTTGACTAAAAAAGAGCACCAATACTAATTTAAAGCTCGCTCGGCCTTTATTGGCATAAAACCTGGTATCAATTGCCATTAAAAAGTGCGATCAAACACAGCCCCTAGGAGCTTTAAATTTGTAGTTTTGATTTTAGATTTTAAGTATTTCAAAATACACGGTTGTAAACCAAGTCTTTGGCCATACCTAAAATCTAATCAGTACTTAAGCTTGGTTTATTTACGCTACTGTAGTTTCATGCCACTAAGTATTTAGGAATTTTATCTTTAAGAACTCCAAAAATCCGCAGTAAACTTAACTAAGAAGCATATAATACCAAGCGTGACTACCCATAACTAAATTATCACATAGACAAGAGGCGTAATCTTAAGCAATTCTCTTAAGATTACTCAATTCTTTGACAGTTTGGTTTTAGGGCTTTTGGGATTGGTAGGACTCGTCCTCACCATTGTTTTACAGGATTATTTATCTTATGCTGTCCAATGATATTAAAAAAAGTATTTTAGGATCTTCATCCTGGAAATACGCTGGCGCTTTTACCCTCGCCATTATCCTTGGGGTCTTAAATGGCCTCTACCCAACAGAAATTGGGCGTGAAGCCGCCACTTTCTTCTCTGATGTTTTTATCCGGTTACTTAAATTCATCAGTGTCCCAATTATTGGAGTTACCATCTGCTTAACTATTGCTAAACTTGGCAGTGGGACTTCGCAAAAACGTTTGTGGCAAAAAACCTTCCTTTACACCATTTCCACCACCGTTTTAGCTGCTTTAACAGCAGCTGGTTTATATTTAATCTTAAAACCAGAAAACGTTTCTCAAGTAGCAGAAGGCACTGATCCTGGGTTATCAGACTTTGGGGGATATCTCGATTACTTTGTGTCTATCATTCCTGATAATCCGCTCGCTCCGCTAGTACAAGGTAAGGTTTTAAGTGTACTCCTTATTGCAATTGTAGTTGGGGTGGCAATTAGACATATTGCGGACAAATTACAATGCGAGACCGTTATTAACTTCTTAGGTGGCTTACAGTCTATTATCTTCTTTATCATTAAGTGGGTAATCTTCTTCCTCCCATTGGGGATTTTTGGTTTTACCACCAATTGCATCCTCGATTTTGCTAATGGTGTGGCTTTAGGCGGACTTGGTACATACTTCACTATCGTTGTTGTAGCTAACGCAATTCAAGGTTTGATTGTGTTACCACTCTTCTTGATGGCTAAAGGCCTTAACCCTCTTAAGGCAGCTAAGGCTATGTTTAAAGCCCTGGCCGTGGCGTTCTTCTCTAAGTCTTCAGCAGGCACTTTACCTGTAACTATGAGTTGTGCTGAAAACAACTTAAAACTTAGTCCAAAAGTTTCAAGATTTGTGCTCCCAATCTGCACCACTATTAACATGAATGGTTGCGCCGCATTCATTCTCACCACCGTGGTCTTCTTAATGCAAAACAATGGCGTCGAAGTAACTCCATTCCTACTCTTAACTTGGGTTGGTATTGCCACTATCGCTGCTATTGGTAATGCCGGGGTCCCAATGGGATGCTACTTCATGTCAGCAAGCTTGCTTTCATCTATGAATGTACCAATTCAATTGCTTGGGATTATCCTTCCGTTCTATGCGGTACTCGACATGATTGAAACAGGGCTTAATGTATGGTCTGACTCTTGTGTTGCTAACATGGTAAATAAAGATTTAGCTAAAGAATTAGAAGCCGATGATAACAATGGCGAAGCTAATAAAGAAATAGCTTAACTCTTAGACTTAGACCTAAATTTAGACACCTCCAACATTTGTTGGAGGTGTCTTTTTTGTTGAAATTACAACGAATAAAGACAAGTAAATCAAATCCTAATTCATGTTGGCATTTTGTTTTTTATTTTAAGTTAAGCCTTAGTCTTTAACAGTAAATTTCACTCAGAAGAAGAGAAAACACAACTTCCTTCTAAACAAAATTTCCCCTAATTTACGAACAAAACCAGGTGCTTAGTAAAATCTTTTAATAAAATTTTCAGAAATGCAATCAAAGGCGAATTCTAATATTCTATCCTATACGCAAATAAGCCCAAGACCTCATTTCATGACTAGGCGGTGTGTTATAATCAAACCATAATTGTGTGTGGTTTAAGTTGGGGATTTGTCTATGAAAACTTCGAAAATAATTAAACTGTGTACTATTACAATCCTTGAAATAGCACTATTTCAACCAGCAGTAGCAAATTCTCCCATTCCAAATTATGCCGACGATAACGAAGACTGCATTAGAGCTCTGTACCAAATTACCACACAAGCGGAAAAAAGCTGTGGCGACATCAGTGATAACGATATCAAAGTTTTACGATATGCTTGCTTTTGCGCCCCAATTCAAGGGAACGCACCTAGCGGACAATGCACTAATAGTGAGAATGATGCTGAGCTAAATATTAACACCCAAGGCCATAAAGGTTTTTTTGAACTCAGTGCAAATGGGTGTTTTTCTGATCGATATATAGACAATGCTCCCCATTTCAATATCACTCCTAATTTCTGTACTAACAAAATACACAATAATGATATTACCAAGCCTCTTGAAAATATAACGAATAATGCTTGGTTACATAAATCATCGTTTAAAGTTGTAGGTAGCGACAGAAAAACAGAAACTATCACCATGGATAGCTTGCGTGAACGCCTAATTAACATTATTAAAACAGACACTTCATGCAACAGAATTATTGCTATAGACGACCAAACGTCTCTTAACGATCCTTCCCCATACAAGCTTTACGTTGCATTGAATGATGATTTAATTTTAAGTAAGGAAATTAAACTAAGTAACTCTAATGAACCAGCAATTATTTTTGGAAAAAATATAACAATAAAGGGCAATGAAAGCCAAAAAAAATTAGCCCACATTCTCGCTTATGGCACACTTAATATTAATAATGGGGTGGAATTTTTCGGTGGGCTAAATGCCAATAAATTAAACTACACATTCACTAGCAATGACACAAGGCAAATAATTTTCACATCTAAAGACCTGACTGGAGGGGAATGCCTTCACTGTTCAATGATTCAAAAGGCAGAAGCTAACGCTTTTCGCCTATCTCAAATAAGCAGACAAAACTCTTGTGAACAAATAATTCTGCAACTTGAAAAATGTACCTCTGGAAATTCTGAATGCACGCCTTACAAAGAAAATGGAGCCGTTGTAACCATAACCAAAAAAGATGGAACAAGCACTACTAAAACCACTGATGAAAACGGGCGCATTAACTTAAGTAATAGCACTTTTTCCGCAAGTCTTGGAATAAATAACCAAGCTACCAAAGTATACTGTGACGCTACTACTAATACTTTAAGTGATAGCTGTACTTTTTCTGGAAATATTTGTACGGCCTCAATCAACGACGTTGGTGGGTATGTCGGTGAAACTTTACCTGTAGAAATTAAAATTCCAGGCGATGTTAAAGATTCATTCAAGGCTTCTAACGACAATACTGCAGATAGTACCGATACTGTTATAAAGGTTTACGCTAATGTAGCCACCACCCAAAATGTTTCTATAACTAATATTGATGGCACCAAGGTTTCAATCAACCTCCCTCCTAATGCGGGGACTACTACACCTATAAACGGTGACATTGTTTTACCAAATGCAACTATCTCCTATAACGAACACTCAAAACAAACTATCATTAAGAGTACCTTAGTAGTAAATACTCTAGCGTTAGACCGCGAACCAAAAACCACTTATTTTAACTTCATCAAGCTTGAAGTCCAAAACAAAAATCCAGTCACCGGCGAAACGCCAGAAGAATTTATCTTCGATTTTAGGCAAGAAACAACCAAACCTAAAATTAGAACTGCCCCCGTAGCCGTTTGTTTAAATGTCGACAACAAGACCCCTAGTAACTTATATCTTCTTGAAAGCGACCGCGCCTATGATTGGACTCAAAAAGCAGTTGGCTGCACCAATGAATTGTGTAAAGCTAACACTACCCCGGTTGACCAAAACATAATTGCAGATCAAAAGACCCTTAGTAAGTTTTGTGATGCGACCACAGATTTATTACCTCATGACGTTTACGACGACTGGCAACGTGAAGGCGCTTTGACCCCGTTATACAAAACTACCTTTGATGCGTGGTATCAAACTCCATCTGATGCCAATGTAATAACTCCTAGCAACCTAGCAACAGAAGATTCAACTCTTAAAAGCTCCTATGAAGCACTCAATATGTATATTGGCGACACAACCGAACGCTTAAAACTTGGTTTTACTGGCATCCACGGCTCTAGCGCCACCACCCCTAAAATAAGATTTACTAACAATGGTTGGATTAGCGCTAGTACTTATAACCCCATTAACACCATTCCGGAACGAAAAACGTATTTTTATAGCCCAGTCTACACAGTGGTTCCGGTTTATTTAACCCCAGGAAATGCTGACATCTTTAGTTATTACTCTTTAACGACAAGTGAAGATCTAACTAAGGTACCTGATGATTTGACCACCGTTGAAAACATAAATAAAAACAACTGCCCGCAGTACTATAATGAAAAACTTCTCTTACGCTTGAAGTTAAATGGCCGCAGTGCAACAGATAAAATCCTCACCAACATCCGAGGCTCTCTCGTTGACAACACCAAAAATGAAGTAGATTTTGTGGGCTTTAGTGTTCTACTTAAAGACGAACCAACCACCCCTACTTCAAGCTCCATTTCAATGGCTCAAGAAAATGAGGCCAACTTTAGTAAGTTAAAGTCCCTAAAAAATTGGGACACCACAAAGGACGCTGATGGTTTTGTTTCTACCGCTTTTATGACTGCAGACAATAAATTCTCCTTATTAGGCACGCAAGAAGCAGATCCTAAGACCGTCTTTCTCGGGGTTTTAGGGCGCACCAAGATGTGTCTGGCGCCACAAGAAAAAGATGGTGCTTTCACCTGTAATTACGATGTATTTACCCGTAATGAAGTCGCAATCCCTGAAGAAGATACATTACAAAAAGGGTTCCTCGCCTCTGCGGTAAAAAACTACTATGGTTTGAGCGTAGTCCCTACAATTAGCAAGCTTGGAGACACGATAAACGGTCTTTCGACCCCGTGGAAAAACTACCACGTAACATTTTTGCCTGTTAGCAAAGGCTCTGGCCCACTCCTTAAAAGTGTCGCCTTTGGGCGTTTAGTTTCTCTACCTGTAACAGGTAAGCAAGACACCTTATACCTACCGTTCACCATTCAATACTTGGACCAAAATGGTAATTGGAAGGTCCGTAAAGACCAGTGCACAACTTTAAATCTAGTCGATTACACTACACCAAATTTACCACCAAACATGTTTTTCAAGACGGCAAAGAAAGATGGCGTACAAACTGATAAAAACGGGGTTATTAACCTAAAAGACGGAGAAGAGGTGCAATTAGGCTTTTGTACTAGCCATGACAAGAACTCTTGTAACGCAACTGCATTAGATGGGAACTTTGGGGCAGGTATACTTTGGCTTAAGGCCGAACACCAAAAAGGCACCATTGATAAAGACTCCTACGGCCTTTTAGATCTCAAGTTTAATCCAGGAAGCAATGATAATAAGAACATTGATCATTTATTGGATAAAACAACCTCTCAAGGTGGGTTCTTGTTTAAGCAAGTTAAAAACAATCTTCGCATCATCAACGAAACAAGAGAGTAAATTTTTAAAGTTTAGTTCTCATTTCAATTTTAAATGAAGCTTTAGGCCCCTATTTTGGTCATATATAGGGGCCTAAATTTTTTCCTCACTCGCCATCCCGTTACCCAAATATAAATCATCATATAAACCATCAAATTAATTTTGGTCCTCAAGTAGGCAAATTAAAAAATTGAGACAAAGTTAAGTTTATTTCTGGATATTTACGAGGGATAAGCTAGCCTAACTTAATGCGTAGCTCTTATAGATTCCGCCTCCAAATTAATACCCCTTCTACTCTTACTAGAAATTTTAATTGCGAATTAAAGCGTCTAGAGATAAGCGCCAAACGAACCCGCCCTTATTAAGAACATAAAGCATCCCTTAGTGCAGAGTGTAAAAGTCAACTTCATAATGTAGATTTTCGCCAATCTCAAAATGCTGTTTAACTTTAAAGAAGATAACTTTCACCATCGATTACTAGCTTTAAATACTAGTAGCAATGTAGAGCCTTTATAAGTAAATCAGGAAGCAAGGACGGGAATAAACCCCAAAAGAAAAGGGTACGTACCTACGTATGTATCGATGAATGAAAATTAAAGAGCAAAAAAGGACCGCCAAATTACAAGAACATGGTTTTAGGCATTTAATTAGTAATACTTAAGCTGAGCTTGAAAAAAGCCACGAAAGAAGAAAGTGCTCCCCCGCCTCCACGTCAAACAATTCATACACGAAAAAACCCTGCCGAGGCAAGGTTTTAAAATTAAAGCTTACTAAAAGCCGGAGTTTCCTCCAGGCTTTTACAGTAATATTACTTAACGTCGCAAGCGTCGAGGTACCAAACGTCCTTCACGTAATCCATGATTGAGCGGTCAGAGTTGAACTTGCCCATAGTGCATGAATTGATGATAACAGCCTTAGCCCACTGCTTCTTGTTCTTGTACATAGCGTCGATCTTAGCCTGAGCATCAGAGTAAGAAGCGAAGTCAGCAAGAGCGAGGTAAGTGTCACCACCATCGAGGAGCGCGCGCTTAATGCCAGCGAGTTCACCAGGACGGCCTGGAGTAAAGTAGTCGCTATCGAGCCAATCAAGGGCACCCTTGATTTCTTCGTTGCTGTTGTAGTAATCCCATGGGTTGTAACCCTGAGCCTTAATAGCCTTAACTTCGTCAACGTTGAGACCGAAGATAGCGTTGTTTTCTTTACCAGCTTCTTCAACGATTTCGATGTTAGCACCATCCATAGTACCAAGGGTAACAGCACCGTTCATGGCGAGCTTCATGTTACCAGTACCAGAAGCTTCGTAACCTGCAGTAGAAATCTGCTGAGATACGTCTGCAGCTGGGATGAGCTTTTCAGCAAGGCTTACACGGTAGTTAGGCATGAATACAACCTTGATCTTGCCACCAATGCGTGGATCGTTGTTGATGCGTTCGCCAACCTTATTGATAGCGTAGATGATATCCTTTGCCATCTTATAGCCAGGAGCAGCCTTAGAACCGAAGATGAATACGTGCTTGCAAATGTCAAGATTTGGATTTGCAAGGAGACGACGGTAAAGAGCAAGGATGAACAAAAGGTTCAACTGCTGACGCTTGTATTCGTGGAGACGCTTGATCTGGATGTCGAAAATTGCATCTGCATCAACGTCAATACCAGTTTCCTGCTTAATTACCTTAACGAGCTTGAGCTTGTTAGCGTGCTTGATATCCATGAAACGCTTCTGGAATTTTGCATCATCAGCAAGTTTCTTTGCATCTCTGAGGTCATCAAGGTGGGTAGGCCATTCTGCGCCAACAACTTCAGTGTAGAGGTCAGCAAGAGCAGGGTTACAAGCAAGGAGCCAACGACGTGGAGTTACACCGTTAGTTACGTTGCAGAACTTAGAAGGCCAAATCTTAGCGAATTCTGGGAAGAGGTCTTCACGAACGAGGTCAGAGTGAATCTTAGCTACGCCGTTAACCTTATGAGAACCAATTACACAGAGGTTGCCCATACGAACCTTGCGGCAATCGCCTTCTTCGATAAGAGAGAGCTTAGCCTTAATAAAATCGTTACCAGGGAAGGTCTGTTCGCATTCGCCTTCGAGGAATCTACGGTTGATTTCATAGATGATTTCGAGGTGACGTGGAAGAACCTTTTCAAAGAGGTATACAGGCCACTTTTCAAGAGCTTCTGGAAGAAGAGTGTGGTTAGTGTATGAGAATACCTTGTAGCAGATACCCCATGCCTTTTCCCAATCCATGCCTTCTTCGTCAACGAAGATACGCATAAGTTCAGGAATAGCGATAGTTGGGTGAGTATCGTTAAGCTGAATTGCAATCTTACTAGCAAATTCTGAGTAATCTACAACACCATTCTTGGTGTGAGCACGCTTGTAACGACGGAGGATATCCTTAAGTGAGCAAGCGCAGAAGAAGTACTGCTGAACGAGACGGAGGATCTTACCAGCTTCGGTAGAATCGTTAGGGTAAAGAACCTTAGAAATAGTTTCCGCCTGAGCCTTTTCGTTCTGAGCGTCAACGTAACCGCCAGCGTTAAATACGTCCCAATCAAAAGATTCGGTAGCGCGTGATTCCCAAAGTCTGAGGATGTTTACAGTAGTGCCCTTGTAGCCAACTACTGGGATATCCCAAGGCACACCTTTGATAACCTGAGCTGGGTGCCATACTTTCTTAAGAGAACCATCTTCAGCGAAAGTGGTTTCTACGTAACCTGCAAGAGGAACTTCCTGGATTGATTCTGGACGGCAGATTTCCCATGGGTTGCCGTATTCACGCCATGAATCAGGACGTTCGATCTGACGGCCATCACGGATTTCCTGACGGAAAAGACCGTTTTCGTAGTGGATACCGTAACCGATAGCAGGCATGTTAAGGGTTGCAAGAGAATCGATGAAGCAAGCAGCAAGACGACCAAGACCGCCGTTACCGAGAGCCATATCTGGTTCTTCTTCGCAAAGATCGGTAAGATCAAGATCCTTACCAAGTTCAGCACCAAGATCCTTTAACGCAGCGTCACAAACCTTGAAGAGGTTAAGGTTGTGAAGGTTGTTAGAGGTAAGACGACCCATAAGGAATTCTGCAGAGAGGTAATGCACTGCGCGAGTATCTTTCTTAGCGTGAGTCTGCTGAGTCTGAGTAAGACGTTCGTAAACGAGTTCATTTACTGCAGCACAGGTAGCCTTCCACCAAGCTTCCTTGCTAGCCTTGTTTTCGCTAGTGCCGAGAGTTGAGTGGAGGTGGTGAATGATCTTCTGCTTGAAAGTATTCTTGTCAATAGAAGCGAACTTAGCTGCTTCTTCAACAACAGGAGCTGAATTAGCTTCAACCTTTCTCTTAATTGCCATATTTTTTCCCTTGTTTCCCGAAAAAAGCTTCGGGTTGTTAACATAAACTGTTGTGCCATATGCGGCTGGCCAGTTTCACGAAATGTGTGACCGTCGCGTCATACATGCACCTGTACAAATAAGACAGGTAAATATTAGCTAAACATCACACTTTTTTTATTGATTTAGATCAATTTTACAAAAATAATAACGTTTTCAAGTATAAAAAAACTATATCGGGCTTCATTTTCGTGATTTTTTACACAATCGTAACATTGAAAAAGCGGTGGTAAATAATGTGATATTGATCACATTTGAGTTTTTACCTCCTCTTCTCACAAAACATCACTTTTTACTGACTCTAATTAATTTATTATTTTCGTGATCTATATCACATATGATTAATTTATATTTTTATGAGTTTTTATTGTATTTTTATATACGAACTCTAAGTCTTTCTTATGCCGGACTAAATGGCATAATCACATGCCGATTTTTCCACCTTTATTTACTCAGTAGGATTAAAACAACCGCCAAGTAATATACCCTCATTTGCCGTGTAATAATGTTATTAAGGTTACGCTTTAAAAAACAATAAAATCAATTTATCAAATTTTGCTTCTTTTAAATGTCCTGTAAAAAATATAGTTTCTTCTATCTAACTATCGCCCCTACCGTTCCCCCAAAAATTAAAAATAAAAACAAAAACACAATTCAAAGCCAGCCCCAAAAACCCACCATTCAAAACCAACTCAACCTCATGAAAGGCAAAGCCATCGCTAAGTTGAGTTTCATATGCGATGGTAAAGTTACGTTTCTCCACCATGAGATAAAAAAAAAACGGGCCCGAAGGTCCGTTTTCAACTATTTATTTAAGCATGTGAACTTAAGCTTGGTTAAAATATTAAACCCCAGCTTTAGCTAAAGCCGCAGATACGATTTCCTGCGCTTCTTTTTGAATCTGAGCTAAGTGTTCAGGGCTCTTAAAGCTTTCCATGTAAATCTTGTAGATTGATTCAGTGCCACTTGGACGCGCAGCAAACCAACCGTTTTCAGTTACAACCTTAAGACCACCAATAGCGGCACCATTACCAGGAGCAGATGTTAACTTAGCAATAATTGGTTCACCAGCAAGTTCTGAAGCCTCAACGAGTGAAGGATCAAGCTTAGAGAGAACAGCCTTTTGCTGAGTATTAGCCGGAGCATCAACACGGTTATAAATTGGATCACCAAACTTAGCCTTGATTTCGTTATAAAGGATCTGAGGATCCTTACCTGTTACAGCCATAATTTCAGCTGCGAGCAAGCACATGATGATACCGTCTTTATCGGTAGTCCAAACAGTACCGTCTTTACGTAAGAATGAAGCACCCGCAGATTCTTCACCACCAAAGCCGTAAGCACCAGTAAAGAGACCATCAACAAACCACTTAAAGCCAACTGGAACTTCCTTAAGATCACGGCCAATGCTCTTAACTACACGGTCGATGATAGAAGAAGAAACCAAAGTCTTACCTACTGCCGCATCCTTTGACCAGCCTTCACGGTGAGTGAAGAGATACTGAATTGCAACTGCAAGATAATGGTTAGGGTTCATTAAACCACTCTTACAAACGATACCATGACGGTCATAGTCAGGGTCATTTGCTACTGCGATATCAAACTTATCCTTAAGATTGATGAGGCTAGCCATAGCATAAGGGCTTGAGCAGTCCATACGAATCTTACCGTCACGGTCAATAGTCATGAAACGGAAAGTAGGATCTACGTTGTAGTTTACAACTTCAATGTTAAGACCATAAGTCTTAGCGATAAGATCCCAATAGTAAACACCTGAACCACCAAGTGGATCTACCCCAATCTTAATGCCAGCCTTCTTGATAGCTTCAACATCGATAATGTTGCAAAGATCATCAACGTATGGCTTACGCATATCAACTTCAGCCACGTTTGCCATCTTAAGCGCAACAGCGATATCTACAGACTTAACATCCTTAAGACCATTTTCAAGAATTTCGTTAGCGCGGTTTTCTACCCACTTAGTGATGTTAGTATCAGCCGGACCACCGTTAGTTGGATTGTACTTAAAACCACCATCTGCTGGAGGATTGTGTGATGGAGTAATAACGATACCATCAGCAAGATCAGAAGTACGCCCCTTGTTATAACCAAGAATAGTATGAGAAATTACAGGAGTTGGGGTGTAACCAAAATCCTTTTCAATGCGAACTTGACACCCGTTAGCTGCTAAAACTTCAATGGCAGTGTAAAGAGCTGGTTCAGAAAGACCATGAGTATCCATACCCACAAAGATTGCTCCAGTCACGCCTTCTTTCGCTCTGAATTCAGCAATAGCTTGGCTGATTGCCTTGATATGAGATTCAGTAAAAGCTGAAGTTAAAGAACTTCCACGGTGACCAGAAGTACCAAAAGCTACACGCTGTTCAGCTTTTGACATATCAGGTTTATTCAAATAATAAGCAGAAATAAGACGAGGGATGTTTTGGAGGTCTTCCAGTTTTGCAGGTTTGCCGGCATTTGGATGTAAAGCCATACTAGATCCTTTTCCTGTAATATTAGTACATGTTCTCTTTATACCAATAATTTCATTACGAAAGTGCATTAGACCAAATTACGTCTTGCTCACAATCTCAATAAAACATTGACCTGTATGAAAGGAACAAAAGAAGAAAGTTATATTTTGATATCAAAGATAAATTGGGTTTTACTAAGCCCATCTAAATTCATACAGCATCTACCTAAGCCTATTCTCATAGGAACAAGTAGAAGTCTTATTGGGTATTTAATTACTGTTTCTAATTTAACACCCAAGCTATAAAAGCTCTAAATGTACTTAAACTTTAATTCTCTTCAACAAAATAGACCATGGTCACATTTTCATCGAATACCGCTAAAAATAGCACATAATCATAACCGTCGCAAGAAGCGCAAGTGAGTTTTTTGTGAACTTAATCGCCCTATACTAGATTTAAAAAGCCACAAAAATAAGCCACTTGTTTTGGCCTTTAGAGAAATTCACGCTGTAAAATCCAAGTTGAACCGAACAAACATCAAGCAAAACTTATGCCAACCAAAAGCTCCTAACTAAAAGATAACATAAAACCTAACGGCGGGCTGAAAGGCGTGCTTGTTTTTCCCACAAAGCCTCTTCTTCTTCGTGGACTTTCTTACGCTTTTCAGAAAGTTCAACTAATCGCCCTTCATCATCATCTTCTTCTAACACAAATTCCCCACCTTGAGCTTTAGGATAAAGAGCCGCAGCGCATTCTTCGAATGCGTAGCACACGCCAATCGCAACATGTTCATAGATCAACATGAAATCACGTTCTGAATTTTCCCCTTCCGGAATGTCTTCATCAATGCCTGCGATATCCATAATATCTCGTAGCATTTCTTGCAAATCGTTACTTAATTTTGAATGCACCTTTTGTTTGCAAGAAAAACCAGTCACAAAAGAATGAGCAAATTCAGCTAAAGCATGGGCTCTATCTCTTATCGGGGTATCATCATCGGGAATTAAAATATCAGCCTTATCATTTTCCACAATATCAGTTACAACATCAGTTGCGATTTGCTTAATCCAAGCCACTGCGCTTCCTGGCAATGGTTCACCATCATTCATAAGCTGTACTGCATACTCTAAAAAAGCCGGATCTTCCGCTTTTATCCCAGAGGCAATCATACCAACAACAAGACCATAGACATCAGATACAGATGCATAAAGACCTGCTTCTTTTAAAATAGACTCGCCTTCAAGGTATTTGTTTTCGTTACTAACTGCCATAACGTATTCCTTAAATGATTAAACTCTAATAGACAATAAAAACAAAGTGAACTAGATCTTATGCATCTCGACAATTCCAACCTAAATTAGGAGGAAGGCTCTCACCTAATCAAACCTAAAATCAGTCCCTTCAATTTTAAGCAGGATTTAAAAAAAATTTCAAACAAAAAATACTTGCTTGTTGATAAATTTATCAAGATATAGCCTACCAATTTTCTTTAATAACCAAAACTCTATTAAATAGATTTAAACTCAAAACACCTTGCCTTAGCTTTAAAAATAACTGCTTAAATTTTACTCATCTTTACTTTGTAAAACTCGTGATCCATATCATGTAGGATTCAATGCGTATTGCATGTTTGTTTGCATTTTGCAAATATTATTCTTAATTTGCAAATTAAACAAACTTTCCGAAATTAGTTTTCCCTTTAAAATTTTTAACACTTTTTATTTTATTTAAAAAACTCACTCCCCAAAACTCAATCAAAACCAAACTTTTTAGATTATCATCTTGTTTAATACCGTTTTTGCAGTATTTAATTCTTTGTTTTGCACGTTTTGGATTATTTATCCCGTTTTAACTTTTAGGTAAATAATTTTTAATAAAAATAATTCAAAATTGGCACGGCTTTTGCTACCATAATTGCGTAATCAGTTTATCCCGTGCTCTTTCATAGTAATATGAAAGATTTTGGACTTCAAAGTTTCTTTGAAGTCCTTCTTTTTTCTGAATCTCATTTTTAATCCTTTTTATTTTTCCCTTTCTTTACTATTACTTCCTACCGTTATTCGTAAAGCTTAACCAAAAGTTTTGCGCATAAATTACAAAAATTTGAAGCTGCGCAAATTTTTGTTGTGATATAATTGCGCCATATTCTGCTACGTTAGCAGAGTGGTGCCTTATCCTATAGCTCTCAACTTTACGTTGAAGTACGGATTTTTGTGTACACCAAGGCACCTGAATGTTCTTTAACCCAAACAGAAAATCAGGATTACTATGCATCCAATGCTCACTATTGCAGTTCGTGCTGCCCGCGTTGCCGGAAATGTTATTTCATTAAATTTTGACGATTCAACCAACGTTTCAGTTCAGGAAAAGTCTAAGAACGATTTGGTTACCAACGTTGATCGCGAATGTGAAAAACTCATCTGCGAAACCATCCTTAAGTCTTATCCTGATCACTGTGTTCGCGGTGAAGAATTTGGTATTGTTGGCAATACCGATTCTGATTTCGAATGGATCATCGACCCGCTCGATGGTACCACCAACTTCTTCAAAGGTATTCCACACGTTGCTGTTTCTATCGGTTTACGCATCAAAGGCGTAACTACCGTAGGTGTTGTATTTGACCCAATTAGAAACGAACTCTTTACTGCTGCTCGCGGTGAAGGTGCTCAGCTTAACGGCAGACGTATCCGTGTTGGTGAAGCTCATAGCCTTGATGGCGCAATCATTGCTACCTCTTTCCCTCATAGAAAGAGAGGCTTCATGGAAGACTACAAAAAGATTTTATTCCGCATTTTCAACAAGTGTGCAGACATCCGTCGCGCAGGCACCGCAAGCCTTGACCTCGCTTATGTAGCAGCTGGCCGTCTTGAAGGTTACTTTGAACTTTGCCTCTACCCATGGGATTTTTGCGCTGGTGAACTTTTAGTTCGTGAAGCTGGCGGGATTGTAACCGACTTTGCTGGTGGCACTGACTACTACCAAAGTGGCAACATCGTGTGCGGCAACCCAGCTGTTCTTAAGTCATTGATTCGTGAAATCAACGCTGAACCACTTTCACAAGCCATCATCAGCCACAAGTGCCTCACCAAGTAAGCCAATTGCTTTGTAGGCCTTGTTTTACTCAAGGCTTCTAAAAAACTAAAAAAGAAAGACCATATTAAACTATGGTCCTTCTTTTTTGTTGGGAAAGCTTTTTAAGTTTATTAAAAAGGATTTTTAAGCCATTTCATGTTATGAGCGAAAAATTTTAGAACGACTTAGCTATCCACACCTACCAGTTATAACTTGAACTAGCCTCTTCTACTATACCCTTTAAAACATCGGCAATCACTTTTGGAATAATCTTAGGACCTCTGTGACTTGCATAATCAGCCACCGCAACCGCCATCCCAGGCTTAGTCCTTCTCTTTAAAGCGCGTTCAATGATTTTAGAGGGACCAATCCCTTCGGCATTACCATACCCAGATTCTGCCCGATAAACATTTTCAAAACCATTTTCGTAAAGATAATGCTCAATATCGACCGCCGGAAGCATGGTAACCTTATCAGGATTATCGCCAGCAGGTCCTGAAGTAGTGTATTTTTGCCCAGCCAAGTCACCGTCTGCAAGTAAACGCCAACAAAGTCCTAGCTGCTGTGCTAACTTAATCAATGCCCCAGAACCACATTGAGCATATTCAACTAAACGGATCCCTGTGGCTAATAAATTAAGCCCCATAATATTAGCGAATTCATTTAACAGCCAAATTTCTGTTTCCCCTTCCACAAAAATCCAGCCCCTTGCATAAAGTGACATCGGGCGATTTATCCGAATATGAAAGGCAATCTTACGTAATTCATCACTAGAAAACTTCTTTTCATCAATGCAGTAACAACGAGTTTCAAACGGCATGGAATACATGCGTCTGATATCACTTAAATTTACGGTCGAAAGAATATCACCTGAGTTTGTGGTGATAATTTGCTGCATTGGCAACATCGACACGACATTCCAAAACCCAAACAATTCCACTGGATGTAGACGGCTATCGATATCTTCAAAAATTACAATCGGATGAGCGTGAATCTGTAAGCGTCGCCCTTGGCTTGCACTTAAAAGTGCTCCGGCAATCAACGCTAAAATAAAACCAGCTTTTTTCTTATCTGCTAGGCTCACTAAGTTTTGTAACGAAGCTAATGAACCATTAGGAATAGGACGAGACACTATGTCATGGAGCGATCTATTTTGCGGTTTTAGATATTTTACCTGTCCCCCTGAGGTAACTTGGAAGTAATGTTCTACTAATTGACGCATCGAATCGATGGCACGGTCTATAAATTCCGGCGCTAAGTCCGCCCCTTCGCCTTTCATGACATTACGAAATAATCTTTTTAAAACGCCAGCCAACTTTTCAAAATTATTGCGCCCATTTTTGCCCCCAAAACGACGCTTATCTTCTTCTAAGTCTAGACCAAGAGGAGGATTCATACGTTTTTCAGTTCGTACAATATCAGGTTCTGTAAAACCAGAGGTACGGCTATCACGCAACCTAAAAAGCGGGTTTAAAAGTAGCAGCATGCGCACCTGTAAGCTAGCATCCCCATCCATTAGACTTCCGGTTCTACTTCTAAACCCATGTATCGTTTGCACGGTACCGTCTTCTAAAAGATACCCTCGCACACAGTAAAAAATGCGGGTATACATATCTGAACATTGTTGCCAATATGGCTGTAGACGCCTGGAGTTTGAATTACTTAAAGCCGAACCAAAGGTTCTTTCCCTAAAGGTAAAAACCATAACTATGCTTTTCACCACATGGTCAGGATCCCCTTCTTGGTATCTATAAACCGGACCTTCACGATCTTCAAGACTACCAGGAATTACGGTACGAAAATCTGCCGTTTTAAACTGGTACGGATGATCTCCACCCCCAAAAACGCTTAACAATGCTCGTAGGAGAGAACTTTTACCCCATGCATTTTCCCCGATAAGAACCGTACGATCCGTAAAATTAACGGCAAGTTTGGCTAGACCTCTGAATCCTGAAATCTCAGCTCTTTCTAAGATCATACGCGCCTCCGTTGACAAAAGGGTCAATGAATCGTTCCTAAAGAAAATCGTAGACCAATTTATGTTTTACATACTTAGCTAAAGTTCTAACCACTAAGGTCACTAGAACCACTAAACAACGAAAAGCACGAAGCCTAGTACTAGTAATATATACCTTAAATTGAGGCCTTAAATTAAGCTTATGTTTTGGTCGAGCCGTAAGCCCTTGTGGTCACCGTTTGCTAAACGTCTTAACGTCTTCTCCCAAAACTCCAAAGGCTTTATATCAAAGCCTCTAAGTGTTTTAACTAGGAACCTAGTTAAAATATTATATCGGGGCCTTATGGTGAAAACAGTTAAGTTGAGGCAAAATTTTGTGACATTCCTTGATTAAAAAGTGACCTATCACGTGAACTACTCACCACCTAAAGAGGTGGGAGCTTCGTAATTACTCATTAGAGTAATTCTAAAGAAGTTTGATAGCTATGCTATCCTTATTCTTACAGGTGTGTCCACTTCACCTCTACTGTATAGGACTTCTAAGTCCACTACATTACTTTTTCTTAGTATATTTAATGCTCCATTTACATCTGCATTAAGTATATAACCTTTTGAAGTTTGATAGAGCTTCAGCATCATATCATATATTTAAGCTCAAAAGAAGTAAGAGCAAAAAAACCAATTCATCTCCCACCTAAAGAGGAAGGAGTATTCTTGGAGATTTTAGATAAAAAATGTATCTAAATGAAATTTTTCGGACCAAGGACATAA
This sequence comes from uncultured Succinivibrionaceae bacterium, assembly GCA_900539665.1. Classification (GTDB taxonomy): domain Bacteria; phylum Pseudomonadota; class Gammaproteobacteria; order Enterobacterales; family Succinivibrionaceae; genus WG-1. Next base: position 18,520 of record UQCV01000004.1, read on the forward strand.
TAATTTCGCAACAGCACATCCTTTTGAAGACTGACTATTAATTCAAGGCTTCCTTAATGCACCGAAACAGCAGTCAAATGTATGTCTGTCAATTCCTAGTGGATTTTTGGTTTTATCAGTTATAGCTTATTAATTTACAATTTAACCTTTAAATTTCAGCCGTAGATGTGATATGCTATGGTCAGCTTCGAGAAATGGAGGTACAAAATTTATGATTAAGCGCACAATGTATATGAACCGCATCCGTCCCTTCATCGGCTCGGATTTGATAAAGGTTATGACCGGTATTCGCCGTTGCGGGAAGTCGGTTATGTTGGAGCTGATTAAGCAGGAACTCACTGAGTCCGGTGTCAGCCCAGCTCAGTTTATCTCCATCAATTTTGAGGATATGAGCTATTCCCATCTGCAAACCGCTAAGGCTCTGAATGACGAGATCGTTAAGAAAGCTGCCGACATTGAAGGTAAAGCATATCTGTTCTTCGACGAGATTCAGGAGGTCAAGGACTGGGAAAAGTGCATAAACTCGCTGCGCGTCTCTTTGGATTGCGACATTTATATCACCGGATCAAATGCAAAGCTGCTGTCAGGTGAGCTTGCAACTTATCTGGGAGGACGCTATGTTGAGTTTGTGATTTATCCTTTCTCCTTTGCAGAATTTTTGGAGCTGTACCACCTGACTGCTCCGGATGCGCCTATCCGGAAGTGTTTTCAGCAATATCTCCTGTCAGGCGGTATGCCATATCTCGCCAATATCCGATATGCAGATGCACCTTCTAAGCAGTACCTCCGCGATCTTTTCAACTCTGTTCAGCTAAAGGACATCGTGAAACGAAACAAAATCAGAGATGTGGATTTACTTGAGCGCATTATCACCTATGTAGTGGCGAATGTGGGCAACACCTTCTCCGCAACATCTCTTGCTAAGTTTCTCAAAAGTGAGCAACGTACCGTAGCACCGGAGACAATTCTGAACTACATCAAGTACTGCTGCGACGCTTATCTGTTCTATCAGGTGAAGCGTGAGGACTTGCAGGGAAAACTGATTCTTGCATCTAACGAGAAATACTACATTGCAGATCACGGAATCCGAGAAGCTGTCTATGGCGGCAACACACGAGACCTCAACCAGATCCTTGAAAATATCGTCTATCTGGAACTGCTGCGCAGAGGCTATACGGTCACTGTTGGACGGACAGGAGATAAGGAGATTGACTTCGTATGTGACAATCGCGGTGAGAAGCTGTATGTTCAGGTTGCTTATCTGCTTGCTTCAGAAGAAACGATTGCCCGTGAGTTCGGAGCGTATGACCGCATCCGGGATAACTTCCCCAAATATGTCGTTTCTCTTGATGAATTTGATATGAGTCGAAACGGTATCAAACACCGAAACATCCGCGATTTCCTCTTGATGGAGGAATGGAACTAAAGAGTTTGCCCGTCACAGTTTTGAAGGCGGTGACGAGCATCATTGTTATCCCTTGGTCTTACAATAATTGCAACAAATGAATTACATAACTTTAACCACGTTTTAGGTTGCAATTATGAAAAATATCTACACTTATGAATACAAAATTAACCTTGTGAAATCCTTCCTTAAATCGCAGTATGCTACAGCTCAATGAGCTTGAAAAAGAAATAATTGAGCAAAAAAGGACTTCTCGAAAAAGATCTGTTCAAAACAAATGAGCTAAATCAGATCTTTTAAGTGGACTGGTACAGACGCACCAAACTTTAGGTTCAGCCAAATGTCACAAAATAAATTTCACCATATGCCTAGTGACTCATTTTTTTCATAGCATCATGTATAATAGAACCATGTTTTCTTCAAATGTTTGGACCAAGAGCCACGACACATAGCCAACTAGGTTAGTTGACACCGATGTTAATGTACATGTAACAATGTTAATCTACATGTAGTTGCCACAAATAGTTGCCACAAACGGATGCTAAAACCTACTTTAGTCTTTAGGCATTAAATTTTAAATACGCCGCTCCTATTTCCCCAAACTAGCATTACCATTAAAAGAAGTGCGTTACCATTAGAAGAAGTATAGATATTAAAATCGGATCAAGGATTATAAGTGAAAGAATTAAAATATACCGAACTTGAGCCTCAAATCGCAGCTTTCGCCACAAACGAAACCACAGGGACAACCAAAGTTACCCTTGCGACCTTCGAAAAAAGAGCACAAAGTGCCATCACTGAACTTTTAAATACCGATAGTAGCAACCCTCTAATGCTCCTTTCTACCATTGATGGAGCCAATACTGAACAATGCATTCGCGATCTTTTAACTGGGATCACCATGCCTCATCGGGAGCTTTACGACCTTTGCTACGCCGAAAACCTAGATAATGCCTTAGCTCCTGTATGGCTCCACATTAAAAGTGGTACGTCCGCAGAATTTAGCGAACTCATGTCTGAGCTTTTTCAAAAAGTTAAGCTCAAGGTTGACGCCGAAAAACTCTTATTAAGAATCCTTAAAAAGCAAGGTGACAACCCAAAGCTCGAAAATTACCTTTCAGACCTTAGTATTTATGTGGCCCAAGGACGAGAATTTACTCACCCCGTGCCTATGAATTTATTGGTACGTCACGATGCAGATCGCACTCCAGTCATCTTTGGAACCGATATCACTTGGAAACGACTTTTTGGTGGGGTTAATTACTTAACTGAAAATGGTTCAACCTACTCTAACCACCACTTACTTGAACCGGGTTTACTCCGTCAGGCCGACGGGGGCATTTTGGTGCTACGAGCTGAAGAATTAGTCCGTAATCCAATGCTTTGGTTTAAGCTTAAAAACGTCCTAAGCCGAGGCTTACTCGATTGGGACAGTCCATCAAGCGAATTAGTACCAGGAAGTGTTGTTCCATTCTTTAACCCTGAAGCAACTCCTATTAACGTTAAGGTTATCATCACTGCTAGTTATTATGATATCGCTGAACTTTATCATTATGATCCTACTTTTAACGATGCCATTTACCTAAGAACTGACCTTAATTCTTACTTTGACTTAAAAGAACATACCCAAAACTTCTACCAATACCTTGATTACGTTGCTTCACGCAACAATCTTTTACCGTTTACTGAAGACGCTAAACGTTTTTTAATTAGAGAAGCTTGTCGCTTAGCCGAAAGCCAGCTTGAGTTTGTCATCAATGAACACTGCCTCCTTAATGTAATGCGCGAAGCTTCTGGCTATGCGCGCCGTGCGGACCAAGCTGAAGTAACCCTCAAAGAAGTTCAAACCGCTAACCAAGCCAACTTCTTTAGATTAAGTAGCATGGTTGAAGAATCTACTTCTTTTTATAAAAATAAGCAGATGCTGTTACAAACTGATGGTCAAGTAACAGGGCAAATCAACGGTCTTTCAGTCGTACAAACTCTCGGTGAAGATTTTGAATATGGGGAACCAATTCGCATCACCGCTACTATCCATAACGGTGGCGACGGGGATATTGCCGATATCGAACACAAGGCCGAACTTGCTGGACAGATTCACACCAAAGCCATGATGATTATCAACGGCTTTTTAACTAATACTTTTGGGTATAATGAATCAATTCCAGTTAGTGCCAACTTAGTGTTTGAACAGTCATATAGCGAAATCGATGGTGACAGCGCATCTTTGACTGGACTTTGCGCGATTTTGTCCGCCATGGCTGGCAAACCAATCCACCAAACATTTGCTGTTACCGGAGCCGTTGACCAATTCGGTAACGTACAACCTGTTGGCGGGGTTAATAAAAAGATCGAAGGCTACTATCGCATCTGTAAGATTCAAGGATTAAACGGACGTCAAGGCGTTATTATTCCTGAAAGTAACATTCAAGCTTTAACGCTTGACCAAGAAATCATCGATGCCGTAAAAGCCGGACAATTCCATGTTTGGGCCGTTAAAAACGTCAACGACGCGATCGAACTTCTAACCGGTATCCCTGGTGGCTTTCCAGATAAGACCCAAGAGGAAGCACCATCTCAATCTTCAGAAGAAGCTAAAGCGACGAAAAAAGAAGCTCAAGCCAACGACAAGGAAGATAGTGACAAGGAAACTTTATACGATATCATTGCCCTAAGCCTTGATAGTAATAACAGAATGCGCGAAGGATGCGGTTTATTAAGTCGCATTCTTGGATTCTTTGGACGTTAAACACTTCCAAAGATAGATTATGCATTACCCCTGTATTTGTTGTACAATGCAGGTTAATTGGTTTTAAGAAAATACAAAGAAAAGGATTTTTCAGTTGGAAAACTCACCAGAAAAAAAGCTCTCACTCTGTGAACAAGGCCGTAATTCATTTGACAGGGATGACCTGTTAGCATGTAGCCGCGGCGAGTTGTTTGGTCCAGGTAACAGTCAGCTTCCAGCACCAAACATGCTTATGATTGACCGTATCGTTGAAATCAACGATCACGGCGGTGAACACGGTAAAGGTTTAATTGTCGCAGAAATGGATATCAATCCTGATTTGTGGTTCTTCAGTTGCCACTTCCCAGGCGATCCAGTTATGCCTGGCTGTCTTGGTCTTGACGCAATGTGGCAGCTTGTAGGCTTCTTCCTTGGTTGGAAGGGCGGCCCTGGTAAGGGACGTGCTCTTGGCGTTGGCGACGTTAAATTCACCGGCCAGGTGCTCCCTACTGCTCACAAGATCACCTACACCATCAATTTAAAGCGCGTTATTATGCGTAAACTTATCATGGGTATTGGTGACGGTGTAGTCTCTGTAGATGGCACCCCAATCTACCACGCAACTGATCTTAAAGTTGGTTTATTTACTGACTAATTAGAAGTTGCTTCTTAAGCTAAGAGCTAAAAAGCTTTAAACTTAAGTCAAATTTAATCATCGGGGAGCTCGCGATAGTTCCCCGATTGTTTTTGGAGACGCTTTGGGCGTAAGTTCTTGGCAGCCTTAAATTTCGTACTCACTCAACTACTACCTTTAGTTTCCCTCGGCCTTCATAATTTAAGGATCGCTTATGAATCTTGAAGAAGTCCACATAACGGACGCAACTTGCGTTGACGCCCAAGATATATTGGATCTATACACTCCCTATATTACTAATACCGCCATTACATTTGAAGAGCACGTGCCTCCCCTTGAAGAATTTAAAACTAGAATAGAGCACACTTGTCAAACCTACCCCTATCTCGTTTGTCGCCACCACCAAAAAATTATTGGCTACGCCTATGCAGGGCCATTAAAAACTAGAGATGCCTTTGCGCGTAGCGTTGAGCTTTCTATCTATTTAGACCCAAACCAAACCCACCAAGGACTCGGAAAAAAACTTTACACCATGCTTTTTGAGCGCCTTAAAGCACAAAATATTGTTAGCGTCTACGCCGCTATTGCCGGAACCTCTCATCCTTCTCGCTACTTAGACGACAATAGCTTAAAATTTCATGCGCACTTAGGATTTAAGGAAACTGGGATTTTTCCTAATTGTGCAACTAAGTTTGGGGAATGGTTTGATTTAGTATGGATGTATAAAGATCTCACATCAAGAGCTAATACTACTGCCGATTCCAAGCTTTTTATCAGCCAAGCCGAACTTAAAAGGTCAGTAACCAAAAATTTTTAACTTACTCCTAAAATGTGCTAGAGAATTTTGAGGGCTAAAGAATTATTGGGTGATAGAGCTTAGACTGAGACCAAGAGAAGAAAAAACTAATTCCGCCACTAAATTGCGCTATTTTTAGCCATTTAATCGGCCTAAAATTTGATTTGTAGCACTTTTTAAAAACTCTTTAATTAATCGTTAAAAAATTGTTTGCACGGTCAAGAATTTTGATCTATCATTTTTTCAGCCTCCGAAGATGAGGATTAAGCAGCAAGTACTGCATCACAAGATTTTAGGAATAGTATCATGACTTCATTAACTCTTACTGCAAAGCGTTGGTGGCGCACTCGATAATACGCGGGTGGGCTAAGTCATGTTTTAAAATTAGCTATTCAAAGAAAAGCCCGCACCTGCGGGCTTTTTTTTTAAGCCCATCCGGCAGGCTGCGGAAAAATTGGTACGTACCTAAGTACGAAATAAACGGAAAATTATTATGGACGCATTAAAACAGCCAATCTACGCTGAAAGTGGTTACATCAAGGATCCACTCGCCCTTTTTTATGAAATGTCAGGCGACAATCCTAATACCATTCTCCTCGAATCACTTGAAATCCATACCAAAGCTGGCACCTTGAGCATGCTCGGGGTGAGTGCCGCTTTGCGTATTAGTTGTTTAGGTCACGAAGTAACTGTAAAAGCCTTAAATGCTAACGGGGCCGCAGCAGCTTCACAACTTTTAACTTTACTTCCAAAAGAAGTTAAAGTTACGACCCCAACTCCTGAATCCTTTGTCCTGACCTATCCAAAGGTTAATCAAGCCCAAGACGAAGACTCACGCTTAAAGTCACTAACCGTATTTGATGCTTTAAGAACTGTTCTTAAACTTCAACCATATGCCGGTTCAAGCAAAAATCTTATGTTAAGCGGGGTCTTTGGGTATGATTTGATTTCTTCTGTTGAAGAATTACCAAATGTCACCATGGGTAAAAACACCTGCCCTGATTACTGCTTCTACCTCCTTGATACAGTAATCAACATCGACCATAAGGCTCTTAAGTCTGACATTCGCGCTATCGCATTTAGTGCTTCTGAATACGATGCGCTAAAAGATAAAGTTCAGCGCACCAAAAAGAGACTCGATGCCTATCATGAAGTAGATCGCCCAGCTGAAATCAACTTCACTAAAGAACATGTCTCAACAGACATTAACGACCGTGATTTCTGCGCTATTGTCGATAAGCTAAAAGGCAATATTTTTAAAGGTGATATCTTCCAGGTCGTACCTTCAAGAACTTTCTCTATTCCTTGCCCTTCTACCATAAACGCTTATTACCGTTTAAAGAAAACCAATCCTTCCCCATACATGTTCTACATGCATGATGAAGACTTCATCATCTTTGGGGCCTCTCCTGAAAGTGCAGTTAAATACACTTCAGCCAACAATCAAGTTCAAATGTACCCAATTGCTGGGACTCGTGGGCGTGGCTTTAAAGCCGATGGTTCAATCGACCATGATCTCGACTCAAGAATTGAACTTGAATTACGCCAAGATAAAAAAGAAAACGCTGAACACTTAATGCTTGTTGACTTAGCTCGTAATGATATTGCCCGAATCAGTGAACCAGGTAGTCGCTACGTCGCTGACTTACTCAACGTTGACCGTTACAGTCACGTTATGCACCTCGTGTCACGCGTAACCGGTTCTTTAAGACCAGACTTAGACGCGCTTCATGCTTACCAAGCTTGCATGAACATGGGTACCTTAACCGGCGCCCCAAAAATTAGAGCCACCGAACTTATCAGAGAAACTGAAAAAACTCGCCGCGGTAGTTATGGCGGGGCTATCGGGGTTTTACGTGGTAATGGCGACATCGATACTTGTATCGTAATTCGCTCCGCATTTGTCAAAGATGGCATTGCTCACGTACAAGCAGGTTGTGGGGTTGTATATGACTCTGTACCAATGGATGAAGCAAACGAAACTAGAAAGAAGGCAGCAGCTGTGCTAAGTGCTATTGCCATCGCTCACGGTAAGTCTTTAAAGGAGGTCCTCTAAAATGCGTCCAGTTTACTTGCTTGATAACTTTGACTCCTTTACTTACAACCTCGTGGATCAGTTCCGTGCTTTAGGGCATGAAGTACGAGTTTTTCGTAACAGCGTTCCGGCAGAACACATCAAAGCGGAAATGGAAAAGTGCGCTGTAGAACCGGTATTAGTTTTATCTCCTGGCCCTGGTAATCCATCCGAAGCTGGTTGCCTTATCGACCTCATTCGCCTTTGCCGTGGTAAGTTCCCAATGATCGGGATCTGCCTTGGCCACCAAGCCATCTGCCAATACTACGGGGCTGACATTGTACCAGCTAAAGAAATCATTCATGGTAAAACCTCCCTTATCACCCATAATGGTAAGTACATGTTTGATGGCTTCCGTAATCCATTACCAGTAGCTAGATACCATTCATTAGTAGCCACCAACCTACCTCAATCATTAGAAGTAGTCGCGCAATGCGACGGTATGGCCATGGCAGTAGTCAACCGTGAAGATCGCGTGGTTGGTTTTCAGTTCCATCCTGAATCTGTCATGTCTACCGACGGGGCTAAGCTTTTAGCAAAAACCATTGAATTCGTATCTAAGGAACGCGTCAATACCAAGGAACTCGTTGGTAAACTTTATCTTGGCCAAAAACTTACCCGTGATGAAACCATCAAGCTCTTCTCTAGTGTTTTTGAAGGTGACATGGACCCTATCATGCTTGGGGCTGTATTAACCTCACTTAAGCTTTCAGGGGAATCACCAGAAGAAATTGCCGGGGCTGCTAACGCTATGTTAGGCGCTGCTACTCCATTTGGGCGCTTAGGCGATTACGAAGTTGGCGAAATCGTAGGCACCGGTGGTGATGGTCAAAACACCATTAACATCTCTTCTATGAGTGCGATCGTCGCTTCAACCTTAGGTTTACATGTGGCAAAACACGGTAACCGTAGCGTCTCATCCCTCACTGGGGCTTCTGATATTTTGCGTGAACTTGGTGTGAATATCACCATGTCACCACGCCAATCTGCTTTATGCCTTGACCGCTTAGGGCTTACTTTCTTGTTTGCCCCTGTGTACCACAAAGGCATGCGTTACGCAGCTCCAGTGCGCGCTGCCATGGGCACCAGAACTATTTTCAATGTTTTAGGGCCTTTAACCAACCCTTGTCACCCCGACTATATGGTTCTTGGAGTTTACACCAAAACTCTTATCCCAACCATGGTTGAAGTTTTAAAACAAAACGGTATGAAGCGCGCTTTAGTAGTTTATGGTGACGGCCTTGATGAAATTGCCCTTCATGGTCCAACCGACTATGCCGAACTCCATAGCGATGGCACTATCACCACTGGGGTCTTCACTCCTGAAGATTTTGGTCTTACTCGCCACACCATTGCCGATATCAAGGGAGGGGCCCCGGATGTAAACCGCGCCTTGACCGAAGAAATTTTACAAGGCCATGGTACTAGCGCCCAAAACGATTCCATTGCGGCGAACGCCGGGGCTTTGTTATACCTAGGTGGTAAAGCTAAAACCATCAAGGAAGGGGCGGCTATGGTTTTAGCCTGCTTGAAGTCAGGTGAGCCTTATAATCAACTTATGAACTTTGCAACTCTAAGTCATCAAGAAGGTTAAGGAATTACTATGTCGACGACCAAACCACGGACCGCTGCTAGCGATTTATGTCCAGAGCTTTTAGCGAATCCACGCCTGCACACGAGCTCAATTAACGGCAATGTGCTCGCTACTATCTTAAACGCTAAAGTTGAATGGTTAGCCCGCAAGCAGCAAGAATTTCCGCTTGCGTCCTTTAAAGACACCTTGGCCCAGGCAGAACGTTCGTTTTATGACCATATGAGTAAAAGTGGCACGCGGTTTATTCTCGAATGTAAAAAAGCGTCCCCGTCCAAAGGACTTATTCGCCCTGAATTTGTGCCTGAAGACATCGCGCGAATTTACAATCAGTATGCCGCTGCTATTTCAGTTCTAGCCGATGAAAAGTTCTTCCAAGGGGATTACAGCTATATTGCGCGAGTCCACGCAGTAACTAGCGTACCGGTATTGTGTAAAGACTTTATCTTTGATCCATTCCAGATATATCTGGCCCGTAAGAACAACGCTGACGCCGTGCTTTTAATGCTTTCCGTGCTAACAGACGAAGCTTACCAAGAACTAAGCTCTTTAGCTCATAGTTTAGGCATGGGTGTTTTGACTGAAGCTTCAACAGCCTTAGAAATCGAACGCGCTATCACATTAGGCGCAAAGGTTATTGGAATCAATAACCGTAATCTCCGTGACTTAACGGTTGATTTAAACCGCGTCAAAGAGTTAGCGCCATTAGTGCCAAGCGACCGCATTGTGATTAGTGAGTCCGGGATCTACACCCATGATCAAGTCTTAGAACTTAAAAAGTTCGCCCGTGGCTTTTTAGTGGGTAGTTCCCTAACTCAAGAACCTAATATTGAGTTAGCTTGTCGCAAACTTATTTTAGGGCAAAATAAAGTTTGTGGCCTTACCCGCCTAGAGGACCTCAAAGCTGCTTGGGCACAGGGCGCCTGCATGACTGGGTTTATTTTTGCGCGCGCTTCAAAGCGTTATATTACACCTGAAAACGCGCATGAATTAGCGACCCAAGCTCGTAAAGCTGGTTGCGCGCAAGACTTTTGTGGGGTCTTTTGCGATGAAGAACCAACTGAAGTAGCGCGCATCGCGACTTTAGTTCCACTTGAAGCTGTTCAGCTCCACGGCTCTGAGTCTCTTGAGTACATTAAAAACTTAAGAACGCTCTTACCTGCTAAGACCCGCATCTTTAAAGCTGTACCCGTGAGCACTAGCTTCCCGGAAGAGGAAGTACAAAAGTATCAAGCAGTAACCGATCTGGTGGTACTTGATACTAAAGTTGCAGATGCTTTTGGGGGCACGGGGCAGACGTTTGATTGGCACACAATCAAGGGCGATAAAAGTAAACTCCTCGTAGCAGGGGGCCTTAACCCAGATAATGTGGTTTTAGCACAAACTACCGCCATGTGCGTGGGACTTGACTTAAACAGCGGGCTTGAAGATGCACCAGGCTGCAAAAATCACGAACTTTTAAAGCGTGCCTTCGACCGCCTTAAAAATAACTGTTAAAATTTTATAATCTACGTCGGAACTAAATTCTCCGACGCTTACAACTAAGGATAGACGTAATGTCAACTGAAACCATACTTAACCCGTTTTTCGGGAATTTTGGCGGGATGTACGTTCCGCAAATCCTAGTTCCAGCTTTAAAACAGCTTGAACAGGCTTTTGTTAAATACCATAACGATCCTGAGTTTAAAAAAGAACTCAACGACCTTCTTTACAACTACGCTGGGCGTCCAACTCCCCTTACCTTATGCCGTAACATCACTAAAGGCACCAAGACTAAGCTCTACTTAAAGCGTGAAGACTTAGTGCATGGCGGGGCTCATAAAACCAACCAGGTTTTAGGGCAAGCGCTTTTGGCTAAGAGAATGGGCAAGACTCGTATTATTGCGGAAACTGGCGCCGGTCAGCACGGGGTTGCAACCGCTATCGTTTGTGCCCTCCTTGGGTTTAAGTGCCGCATATACATGGGGGCCACCGACGTTAAACGTCAAGAACCAAACGTATTTAGAATGCGTCTTATGGGCGCCGAAGTAGTACCTGTAACTACCGGTATCGGCACTTTAAAGGAAGCTTGTAACGAAGCGTTACGTGATTGGGCTGGGTCTTTTGAAGATACGCACTACATGTTAGGGACCGCAGCAGGTCCACACCCATTCCCAACTATCGTTCGTGAATTCCAAAAGATTATCGGGATTGAAGCTAAAGAACAGTTTAAGACCTTCGAAAATGGCAACCTACCAGACATGGTAATTGCTGCTGTAGGCGGTGGCTCTAACGCAATTGGGATCTTCACCGATTTCGTTAAAGAAAAAGACGTGGAACTTATTGGGGTTGAACCTGCAGGTTACGGTATTGCAACTGGTAAACACGGGGCTCCGCTTGGCCACGGCAATCCAGGTATCTTCTTTGGCGCTCGTTCTTACAACATGCAAGACCACGATGGCCAAATCAAGGAATCTCATTCTATTTCTGCCGGTCTTGACTTCCCATCTGTAGGCCCTGAACACGCCTACTTAAAGGATATCGGTCGTGCGCGCTATGAATCAGTAACTGACGAAGAAGCTTTAAATGCGTTTAAGGAATTATCACTCCACGAAGGTATTATCCCGGCTCTTGAATCATCTCATGCTGTAGCCGAAGCCCTTAAGATCGCCCGGGCTAACCCTGAAAAGGAAATGACCATGGTAGTAAACCTCTCTGGTCGTGGCGATAAGGACATTTTTACCGTAGCTGACATCTTGAAAAAGCGGGGAGAATTCTAATGAGTCGTTATACTGAATTATTTGCCAACTTAAAGGCTAAAAACGAAGGCGCTTTTGTGCCATTTATGAACATTGGTGATCCAACCCAAGAAGACTCCGTAAAGATCATCAGCGCTCTCGTTGAAGGTGGGGCTGACGCCTTAGAACTTGGAATTCCATTTAGTGACCCAAGTGCTGACGGTCCCGTTATTCAGCGTTCTGATGTGCGCGCTTTAAATGCTGGTTCTACCACTGCCCGCGCTTTTGAAGTTATTAAACAAATCCGTGACAAGTACCCAAAGACTCCTATTGGTCTTTTAATGTACGTAAACTTAGTTTATGCCCCTGGCATTGATAACTTCTTTGCTATGTGTGAAGCTAACGGGGTCGATTCTGTTTTGATTCCTGATATTCCAGTACAAATGATGGACGCTTGCCCAGAATGGAGAGAAGCCGCTGCTAAACATGGCATCGAACTTGTAATGATTTCGCCACCAAACGCCGATGACGAAACCATTAAGCGCATTGCTGAAATGAGCCAGGGCTACGTGTACCTTGTAAGTCGCGCTGGGGTAACTGGAACTGAACGCTTAGCTGGTCACCCAATGTCTCATTCTCTTAACCTGTTAAGAACCAACAACGCTCCACCTTGCCTCTTAGGTTTTGGTATTAGCCGTCCTGAACAGGTTAAGCAAGCCATTGCTGACGGCGCTGACGGCGCAATTAGCGGTAGCGTGCTCGTAGAGCTAGTCGAAAAGCACCTCGATAACATTGACGAAGCTTGTCAGGCGCTTAAGGGCTACGTAGCTTCAATGAAGGCTGCTACTAAGAAGTAATTTTTTAGTTTAGGGCTTACCTTAAGCCCTAAACCTTAAAAAAAATTTATAACCCTAAACGCCTCTTTTTACAGGAGGCGTTTTTATTTTTAGCGTAAGCCCCAAAGCTACCACCTAAAGCAAAGGTTTTACTTACAAACCTTGAGCGTTCACGCTTATAGCTTCCACATATCCCCAAAAATCAACCCTTAAAATAATTTAATTTTATATACCCACCTCATATTCGATAAATAACCACAGAACAAAAAGATCAGATGTGCTAAAATGTTTAAATTCCAAGCTTTTGGCGCTTAAACATCGCTATACAGTTGTACTAGTGATTTTAACTACCAAAAGCCACATGCTTTAAAGATTAGATGGTAGTCAAAATCTTGGCTTTAAACGCCATTTTTGCTTTTTAATTGGCAATTAGGACTAATTGTTCCGCTCTACCGAAGTGGTCTCCTTAAACCTCCTGCTCCCATCTCCTTTCTTTTAAGTAAGGTCTTTTAAGAAGGGTTAAGATGAAAGCGTAAGCTAAGGTGTAAGTTAAGGAAAAGTCAGCATGATAATCCCAAAGCTAGACTCTAGACCGCGAAGGTACATAAATCAAAAAATCAGAGCAAGATACCTAAGCTAAATAAAATAATTAACACGTATCTAATCAATTGGTTCACACACGGAAAATAACTTATAACAAGCTCAATAGGTTTAACACTATGATTTGCAATGATTGCGGTAATGAGCTCGAACTCACGCAAGACCTAAAAGTATGTCCACATTGTGGGCGCCGCGTGGATTACGATTTCGCTAAATTTGTGGAACAAAAAAATGGGTACGCCATCAATGGTCGCACCTTAACCCTCTTCCATGTTTCAGGCTTAACCCCTGAAATCAGAGCCCGCATCGAAAACAACGATCTAGACGAATTGATTCTGACTTATAACATCGTATGGAACCCAGAATTTCAATTCTCTAATTCTCCATTTTTTCGGTCAAAGCAAAAAAAGGTCACTTTTAAACTAACCATTGCCCCACAAGTAACTAAACTCAATTTCTTATTTGCTGCTTGTACCGAGCTTGAAGAAGCACCGTTTTTTGATACTAGCGATATCCAAGAAACTATGTATATGTTCTATGGCTGTCGTTCCTTAACCAAAGTCCCAAATTATAATGTACTCCGCGTAAAAAAGATGACCGGGATGTTCCAAGCTTGTAGCTCCCTAAGAGAAATCAGCTCTCTTACCTCAATGCAAGCTGTGGAAATGAGCGATTTGTTTGCAGATTGTGTCGCTCTTGAATCCGTTGATAAGTTTTACACCCATTGCGCGGAAAATATTGCCCGCATGTTCCTTAATTGCTCTTTGCTTAAGAACATTCCTGACCTTATAACCATGCGCGTCAAAGATATGAGTGAAACTTTTAAGGGATGCTGTTCTTTAAAACAAATCAATAAGTTAGATTGTAAATCAGTCGTTAATATGGCTGATTGTTTTGCGGATTGCTCTTCCCTTACGAGTCTGCCTAATTTAAACACCAAAGTTGCCAAATCCTTAACCGGCCTCTTTAAAGGATGCTCATCTTTAGTTAAAGCGCCAACAATCGAAACTGATGCCATTGACTTTCTCAATAACATCAGCGATATCTTTAGCGGGTGCCCACAGACTAATATCGTCATCGTTACTAGCGCCAATGAAGTTACCCCAGAGCTCAGACAAAAAGTCGCTACCGGAGCGCTAGATGAAATCATCATGGCTTGTAACCCTTCTGAAGCGGCGTCCCCTTTTAATCGCCAAAATGTCAGCGAATTTAAGTGTCAGATCGCTCTATTAGCCTTCGTCGATAGCACAGCTTATATGTTTTCCGATTGCGAAAACCTAACTATAGTGCCAAAGCTTAACACCGCTCATATTAGAGACATGACTGGGATGTTCTTAAATTGTAAGAGCCTCACCGTGCCACCTATTTTGGATCTATCAAAAGCCGTTAACTTAAGCCAAATGTTTAAGAACTGCATTCAATTGCAAGAAAAAATGGCCATCCCTAATGAGCTTAAAAAAACTTTGCATGAAAGCAAAGATACCTATGAAGGGATTCCGCAATTTACTGTAATTGGCAAAGGTGTTGGGATCATCAAAAACCTGCTCCATCGTAAAAGTGCTTAAAAAATTCTAAGTCTCAGCGTTAAAAGCTCTCGCTTGGCCTGTGGCTTTTAACGCTTACCAAGTATGTTCCTTACTTTAGATAAAACTCTATATAAACACGTAAATACGTCTAGACTTAAGCCAAGTTTTGCGTAACAAAAGGAACGCACCTCCCCTCAAAAATTTGGGGTTTAATTTAAGCCCCACCATATTCTGCTGTGTTAGTTCGCAAAACACAGCCCCCAAATCAAAAATACGGACTTAAAACGGCATTTGCTTTGTATAATATAGCTCTGAATAATAAAGTCCGAACTTAATCCTGTTCGGTTCAACGTAAAATTAAATCTAAAGGATATGTCAATGCCTCGCTTTATCAAGTATTTGATAGCTATATGTTTGATAGCCCTAACAGGCTTTGTAGCGTCTCCTGCCGTGGCTGCTAAGGACACCTCTCCTAAGAGTGCAACCGCGCAAGTATCCACCGGCCCGGTAGTCACACAAGACATTCCCCGCGTAATTGAATATCGCTTCCGTGAAACCAACGCTAGAGTATCCGATTTAAAACTCCATATATACCTAGGTCTCTTAGGGCTCTTCCTACTCAACGTCATTCTCTTTTTTTACTTTAAATGGAATGTGCAATCAATGCACATGTCGATCGACAACCTAAAACGACGCCAGGATGATTTAATAAAGCTCCTACAGATGAATAACGGCAAGCTTAAACAAAACATCGACAAGCTTGAACGTTCGCTTTACGACCTCTCTGAAATCCAAGTGCAAATCACTAAAAAAATGAAGAATCAAGACCCTGCTCAAGCGGCCACTCAAACGGCTAACCAGGCTCAAGCCACTCAAGCTCAAGCTAACCAGGCTCAAGCCACTCAAGTAGCCGCTAGTAATGCTCCTGCTAAGCCTGCGCCCGCTCCCCAAAAACAACCCACTAAATAAAGCAGCGAGAACTTGCAGTAGCTTAATTATGTAAGCTTAAATGAAATCTAAATTTAGCTAGAGCCTAAAAGTACTTAAAGTCTTGGCCTTGTTTAAAAAGTTTTGAGGCTAACTAGGAAAATTTATTCTCTCTTTAAACATAAAAAACCAAGCTACTTAGACTTGGTTTTTTATGTTTCGAACTTGGGTTTTTATGTTTTGGTGTGATTGGATTTTATCCGCCTACACGATGCCCTAACTACTCGTTAGTATCGTCGCTTGAGCTCACAAAGACATTGACCGCTTGATCGCAACTTTCCGCCTGAGTAAATTGGTCAGCCATAAATTCAGCTCTGACCTGAGACACTAAGCGCTTAGGCACTAAACGGTCGTAGGTAATTTCGCCCACCCCGATAAATTCTGCTTGCGCTGCTGCTTCTTCCTTACCAATATAGATACGAATCGGCTGCGTGTCGGTTGTAAGCATATTAACAGGGCGAACCTTAATAACCTGGCCCCTTAAGATCTTATGCGCTTCAAATTCTTCCAAGTAGATAATCGGTAAATCAGATACCGCGGTATCCACAGGCAGTAATAAAGCATCAAGCGCACTAAAAGCTGTAAAACCATTACGATGAGCTTCTTCCGAAATGCGTTCGATATCCTCAAACGAAACCATACGGTCAGCAGGGTATGTAGAAACAGCAATACGGTCGAGTGCCTTAACGTAAGCCCCACAACCTAAATATTCGCCGAGATCGTCGATTAAACTTCTAATGTAGGTTCCTTTGCTACAATGAACCCGCATCCGGCCTTCAGCCTTATGAGCGTCGTACCCTAAGAGGGTAAATTCGTAAATCACGATATCACGAGCTTCACGTGGAACTGTAATCCCCTTACGTGCATACTCATATAGTGGACGCCCTTCATACTTTAAAGCAGAGTACATACTTGGTACTTGTTTCTGGGCGCCGGTAAATTTTTCCATCGCCTGAAGCAACATCACTTCATCGAATTTAACTGGAGCTTCTTTAATCACTTCCCCTTCGGCATCAGAAGTGGTGGTTCTGAAACCAAAATGCGCTGTTACTTCATAAGTTTTATCGGCATCTAAAAGGTATTGTGAAAACTTAGTTGCTTCCCCTAAACAAATTGGGAGCATCCCTGTGGCTAAAGGATCAAGGGCGCCAGTATGACCGGCCTTCTTAGCATGAAAAATCCCGCGAATGCGAATCATAGCATCATTAGAGGTGATTCCAAGAGGCTTGTTTAAAAGGAGCACTCCATTCACATCGCGTTTGCTTCTTCGGGGCATTTAATCTTATTCTCCGCTTTTATTGGCTTAAGATTTTTAATCTTGGTTTTGAGCAGAAGACTCTTGAGTCTTATGTTCTTCTTTCTTTAATTCTTCATCTTGACGAATAGTCTTAGTGATAAGAGCGCTTAAACGCATCCCTTCATCAAGAGATTCATCATGACAAAATCTAATTTCAGGTACGGCTCTTAATTTCATAGCCTTACCAATTTGGGTGCGGACAAAGCCCGCAGCATTGTTAAGAACCTTAATTGAGGTTTTAACATTTTCCGGATCGTTATCCCAAAATGTTACAAAAATTTTGGCATACATGAGGTCACCAGAGACACGCACATCGCTTACGGTAGCCATTTTTACGCGTGGATCTTTTAATTCACGTTGTAAAATCACAGCTACTTCACGCTTCATCTGTTGCGCTACTCGGTCAGCTCTCGAAAATTCTTTTTGCATATTTTATCTTATATTGATTTATTAGCTTTTACATATACGGCAAGCCCCGGGGGCTTAGCTTTATGCTTTACCCAAGCCGGGACTCGCAATCATGAAGCTTAACTATTATTCAAGAGTACGCTTCACTTCGATGTTTTCGAACACTTCGATCTGGTCGTTTACACGAACGTCTTGATAGTTCTTAACGCCACAACCACATTCAAAGCCTGCCTTAACTTCAGCTACGTCATCCTTGAAGCGACGTAATGAGTCAAGTTCACCTTCGAAGATAACTACGTTGTCGCGAAGTACACGGATCGGAGCAGAACGCTTGATCATGCCTTCAAGCACCATACAGCCGGCAATGAGACCGAACTTAGGATGTTTAAATACCTGACGTACTTCAGCCAAGCCAATGATTTGCTGCTTAACTTCAGAACCAAGTAAACCAGACATAGCTTGCTTAACTTCATCGATAAGGTCGTAAATTACGCTGTAGTAACGTACATCGATGTGTTCAGAGTCGATAACACGACGAGCAGAAGCATCAGCACGAACGTTAAAGCCTACTACGATTGCAGATGATGCAGAGGCCAAAGTAGCATCGGTTTCGGTAATCCCACCAACGCCTTCGTAAATGATGTTAACCTTAACTTCATCGGTAGAAAGCTTAAGGAGAGAATCACGAATAGCTTCTACAGAACCCTGTACGTCAGCCTTAAGAACGATATTGAGTTCATGAGCTGCGCCGTCCTGGAACATAGTAGCCAACTGGCTCTTCTTCTGCTTAGCAATCTTAAGTTCACGATACTTACCTTGACGGTAGTTAGCAACTTCACGTGCCTTCTTTTCATCACGAACTACGGTTGCTTCGTCACCAGATACAGGCACCCCAGAAAGACCGAGGATTTCCACCGGAATAGAAGGACCTGCCGAAGTTACATTACGCCCAAGTTCGTCACGCATTGCACGAACCTTACCGTATTCAAGACCGCAAAGCACGATATCACCCACGTGGAGGGTACCTTGGTTAATGAGGATAGAAGCAACTGGACCACGACCCTTATCAAGACGAGCTTCGATTACGACGCCTGACGCCATACCATCCTTAACCGCCTTAAGTTCAAGCACTTCAGCCTGTAAAAGGATTGCATCAAGTAAGTCATCAATCCCCACCCCAGTCTTAGCAGAAACCTTAACGAACTGAGTATCACCACCCATGTCTTCAGACATGATGCCGTAACGCATGAGTTCGTTTACTACGCGAGTAGGATCAGCTGTTGGCTTATCGATCTTGTTGATTGCTACTACGATAGGTACATTACCAGCCTTAGCGTGCTGAATAGCTTCGATAGTCTGAGGCATTACCCCGTCATCTGCTGCTACTACGAGTACTACGATATCGGTTGCCTTAGCCCCACGAGCACGCATAGCGGTAAACGCAGCATGGCCCGGAGTATCGAGGAAGGTAATCATACCGCCGTTCTTAGTTTTAACGTGATATGCACCGATGTGCTGGGTAATACCACCAGCTTCGCCTGAAGCAACCTTAGCCTTACGGATGTAGTCAAGCAAAGAGGTCTTACCATGGTCAACGTGACCCATGATAGTTACAACTGGCGCACGTGGTTCAGCCTTAGCTGCCATATCACGGTCGTTGAGCACTGCTTCTTCAAGTTCATTTTCCTTACGGATAATAACCTTGTGCCCCATTTCTTCAGCTACTAACTGAGCGGTTTCCTGGTCGATAACTTGGTTAATAGTAACCATATCACCGAGCTTCATGATAACCTTGATTACTTCAGAAGCCTTTACAGCCATCTTTTGTGCGAGGTCAGAAACAGTGATAGTTTCGCCAATGACAACGTCACGCGCAACAGGAGCTACAGGCTTGTTAAAGCCGTGTTGCTGCTGGTTGAGCTTAGCTGCGTTACCCTTGAGCTTCTTATTGCCCTTTTGGTTACGACGACGTTCATCACGTTCTTCTTCTTCACGTGATTTACCCTTCTTTGCCTGGGTAGCATTACGACGACGGCCACGGTTTTCTTCTTCACGTTCCTGTTCTTCTTCTGCTTCTTTTACGTAGCGAGAAGAGAATTCTTCGTCATAATCATTTTGGTGAGCCGCACGTTCAGCTTCTTCAGCTTCCCAACGCTTAGCATTTTCTTCCACCAAACGCTTAGCTTCTTCTTCCTGACGCTTAGTAGCTTCAATATTACGCGCTTGCGCTTCAGCTTCAGCCTTCTTACGGAATTCTTCACCTTCTTTTTCGTTGATGTTGTGCCTAGTAGCTTCTTTGATAATCTTGTTACGGCTTTCAAATTCAGCCTTTTTAGCCTTAGCTTCAGCTCGTGCTTTTTCTTCAGCCTGTGACTTGGCCTTAGCTTCTGCTTCAGCCTTAGCCTTTTCTTCAGCTTTCTTTCTAGCTTCAGCCTGAGCTAATGCTTCAGCTTCGGCTTTAGCCTTAGCTTCTTGTTCTTTACGACGTTCGATATCTTCTCTATTTGGTTTAGTGAAGCTTCTCTTTTCGCGTACTTTTACTTCCACATCATCACCGCCATAGCTACGTAATGGTCTGGACTGACCGTTGCCGGTCTTGTTATTACGCTTTAAGGAAAGCTTTTTACTCTTATTATCATCTGACATTATTGTTTTTCCTAAATGGTTATTCTAAAAATAGTTCCGACCAAGAGCTTTAAGTGAGTTATTGATCGGAGCCTTCCTTAAATTATTCAGCCTTTGGTTCTTCAGCTGCTTGTTCGTCCTTAAACCAAGTAGCATTACGTGCAGCCATAATTAAATCGCCAGCACGCTTTTCATCGAAACCAGGAATATCAACGAGGTCATCAGTTACACATTCAGCAAGTTCATCAAGAGTTGCTACTTCCTTGCTAGCGAGCGCGCGTACAGAGGCACTATCGAGACCAGGGAAGTTAAGAAGGTCGTCTGCCACCTTTCTCTTTGATGGAGTGCTGATATTCTGTAATGATTCAACCGCAATGCTCTGAAGCTTTTCAACCAATTCTTCATCGATGCCATCGATGCTGTTGATGATTTCTTGTGGTTCAACATATGCGATTTCTTCTACAGATTCAAAGCCAGCATCAACTAAGGCTTGAGCAAAATCTTCATCCACGCTTAATACTTCAGCAAACATGCTGCTTAAACGGTTGTTCTTATCAGATTCACGCTTATCCATATCTTCAACGGTAAGTACGTTAATCTTCCAACCAACGAGCTGTGAAGCTAAACGTACATTCTGACCGTTAGTACCGATAGCAAGAGCGTACTTATCTTTTTCCACGCCGATTTCAACTACATTCTTTTCTTTATCGATGTAAACCTTACGTACTTCAGCCGGAGCCATAGCCGCAATTACATACTTAGAAAAATCTTCGTTGTAAGCAATCACGTCGATCTTTTCGTTGCAAAGTTCGTTGCGAACGTTATTTACACGTGCGCCCTTCATCCCGATACATGCCCCAACTGGGTCGATGCGACGGTCTTTAGCACGAATAGCCACCTTAGCACGTAAACCTGGATCGCAAACTACGTTTACAATTTCAAGCTGACCTTCACCAATTTCAGGTACTTCGATAGTTAAAAGTTCCTTCAAGAAACCTGGGCTAGTACGGCTAACTTCAAGCTGTGCACCTTTGTTGGCCTCTTGTTTGATTGGTAAAAGCAAGCTACGTACACGGTCTCCGTTGTGGAAGCTGTCACGTGGAAGCATATTATCACGGCGTAAAATAGCTTCTGCATTGTTGCCTAAATCAAGGAATACGGTATCACGAGTTACACGCTTAACGATACCAACCACAACCTTACCTACTTGATCACGGAACATGTCGATAAGCTGCTGACGTTCAGCTTCTTTAACTTTTTGCTGTAATACCTGCTTTACAGTCTGGGCAGTAATACGATCGAAAATTGAACCATGGCTGGTTTTAGTCTTAACGGTCTTTTCTGCATCGAGTAATTCTTCAACGTAATCACCAGCTACAATGTTAGGGTCATCAAGACGTGCAGCTTCGAGGGTAATTTCGCGTGATGGAAGATCAAGCTGACCTTCAGTGTCAACTACAAGCCAACGTCTAGTGATAGTGAAGTCACCAGTTTTTTGTTCAATGGAGCACTTGATATCTACATCCAAACCTTGAAACTTCTTTTTGGCTGCAGTTGCTAAAGCTACTTCAAGAGCTTCAAATACGGCTTGACGAGAGATTGCCTTTTCATTGGACATTGCTTCTACAATCTGTAAAATTTCTTTTGCCATTTACATTATTTCCCTGATAACTGCCAATATTAAATAATCGGTACGAGTTGTGCCTTGCTTACGTTTGGATAAACGAGTTCAGCCACTTCCCCATCACACAAAAGGTGAAGCACATCGCCTTCAACTTTTTGTAATACACCGCGGAAATGTCTGCGTCCACCAACAGGAATGCTTAAATCAATAACCATTTCACTGCCAACGTAGGCACATAACTGTTCAAACGTAAAGAGAATGCGATCGAGACCTGGAGATGACACTTCAAGTGTATAGGCGTTCTTGAAGAAGTCCTCTACGTCAAGTATGCCGTTAATCTGCTGAGTAACATCACCGCATTCATCAACATTAATGCCGCCTTCCTTGTCAACATAGATCTGAAGCAATGGATGGCGTGGATTCTTATTTACCTTAACACCCCAAAGCTTAACCCCTAATTCTTCAAGAGCAGGAGTTATCGCCTGAGCAATCTTTTCTTCAATGGTCTGCAAACCTTATCTCCGTATAAACGTATAATAAAAAAGCCCCGGACATTTCTGACCGGAGCTCTCTCTGATCTAGATTTTAATTTGCGAGAGAAGAACAGCCTATCTGTATTTATTTTACAGATTGCGCCGTATTTCCAGGGTCAATCCCATGGACATTCCTCACAAATTTGCTTTATAAAAGCCACTTTATTTTTAAGTTTATTCTTTAAAACCAAAGCTTAGCTTTTATAAATGGTATCTTAAACACGAGAACTCAAGATTCTCTGTGTATTAAAATACGTCCACATTATGCGCTAAAAAAGTAGGATTAGTCAAGTAGAATTTATCACGCTCCAAGCACACTTCACAAGTAAAATGAGCGTAAATTCAGTCATTGCAAAAGTTTCCTTTAGGACCAATACTTTAAAAGCGGCCTCAAAACAAAATTCAAAACCACCCCTCTCTCGAATGACTAAGCCAAAAAGAAGTCTCAATAAAACCATTAAACCTTAGTTTTTGCACCAAAATATCACCCCAAAACAATGCATCAAAGTCGACAATTCCCATTTACGAAGCAAAACATTATGCCTTTTCCTAGTTTTATAGTTCCTTCATTTGCTCATAAAATTTGATTTTAAAAAATATTATTCTTCTTTTTAAGTCTTAGCTCGTTTTTTATCCCTTAGTGGTTTTACTTTGGTTTTACGTAGCTATTATCTAAGGTTAATGTTTAATCTGTAAGATCATAGATTTAGGTCTAGCTACATAAACATAAGCTCCGAAGAGCCGTTCTTGTAGCTGGCGCCTCAAATGAGGCTACCCATCTAGCACCTAATGCAAGTAAGCACGGACTCAAGTAAGTTTTGGCCCAAGTAAAGTGGGTTTTCTAACTTGCTAGCTTTTATGGTTATCAAGCTTTTATACGCCAAATTAGACCTAACATATGTTGTAAAGTGACATCCTCCCCCACCTATAGAGGTGGGGGCTTCCCACCGATAAGATAGGTTCAGTTCTCGCTCAAGCACTCTAATGAGTACAGTATCAACGAGCTAACCCCGTGTGTCCCACGGTTCTATGTTTTGAATTTATGCAGTTACTAACCGCATACCTTCATTTTTTATATTTATAGCATAATGTTTAGAAAGCTGTCAAGTAGATTTCGGCAATTCATCTCACCACCTTAGAGGTGGGGGACTTCTTGCCGAGTTCTGTTAAATTACTTCCTAAGTTTCTTCTATTTTTCCTTCTTCCTTATAAATAGTCTTTTATTACTTAGAATGCAGATTTGAAAGCAGTTTTTAAGACAAACATGGAAAAATGAAACCGACCTGGGATATGTTTTTTAGAGATATTAGTTTGGGTGGCATATAGCTTGCACTATTACTTAACAATTACATAAGTAGCGGACTTAAGCTTAGATAAAACTCGTTTAATAAAACTCATTTGATTAAAATTCGTTTAAATATTTATGCTACCTTTCGCAGCATCAAAGGAGAACAATATGTCCAAAGGCACAGTTAAATGGTTTAACAACACCAAAGGTTTTGGCTTCATCTGCCCTGATGATGGCGGTCAAGATGTGTTTGCACACTACTCAACTATTGATATGACTGGTTACAAAACTTTAAAACAGGGTCAGCCTGTTACTTATGAAACCGAAAAAGGTGAAAAAGGTTTTCATGCCATCAATGTTGTTCCGCTTCCAATGGTTAACGAATAAAAAAACGACTTTCATCCCACACGCAAGCGTGTGGGTTTTACGTCGCAATTTATAACATCTGATGATTACTTATTGCTTTTTTTTTAAAATTGTTCCAACGTTAATATCGAATCACCCACACTTTAAAATCAAACCGTCCCGACTTTAAAATCAAACCGACCAGATTTTAAAATGCCGTACTAAAAAGGCTTAAACCACCAACAATTTCACTTTTAGAATTTAACAATTGTACGTATTCCTTTTCCTCTAACAAAAACTTATAAAACAAGGATATAAGCATCATAATTTCACAAAAAAACATAGATCACATTTTATTAATAGATTTTTACATGTTTGTGAATACCATAAAATAAAACTACCTTATTCTATAGTAGAATCAATGGAGTGTTGAGAATAAATTATGTTACACAAATGTGTGCATTAAACATTTAATTGAATATAGGGCTTAGTTTTTTTAATAATCACTTAGCCTTTAAGCTAGGCAAGGTTTTTCATCCTATGGCTTAAAACTATTTTCAAAGTCAGCACTAAACTAAAACACATTAGACGTAAGAAAAAAACAGTAGTCCAGACAAGTTTTCATTTATTCATGACCGGAATCCTCGAAAACATTATTTGGAAAATTCTAAAAGAATTTAGGTAGGTAATAGCTAAAGCACCTACTTCTCTACCACTACTACAAATTAACTTCTATCGTGTATAGTGCTTGAGCGTCGACATCAATGCTTATTAACATACAATTAGAACAAGCCTTGACCTAAAGTAAAGGCCAACACAAGAATAAGAAGGATGCACATGAAAAGCATCGAACCCAAAACATCTCGTACCTCTTCAACCGATTCATCAGAAAAATCCACTCAGGTAGATATTAAGCAAAAACTTTTAGAAAAAGATTTAGAAATTGAACGTTTGCAAAAACTACTCAGGAAAACTGAACAAGAACGTACTCGCGAACGCAAATACTCTATCGGTTTCATCAGTCAAATGTTTAGAAACTATTGGGGGTATGATGACGACTTTAACTCTCAAATGAGTTCTGTCTTTGATAAAATTAATACTGAAACCCCTATAAATGAACAGATGGATACCGTGTTTGAACTCCAAAGTACTTTGCAAGTTCAAGCCAAAAAGATGAAGTTGTTTCATGGTAGCATCACTTCAGAACTCGGACGTTTAAAAGAAGCTATTGAACGTTTTCCAGTGCTTGTAGATAAATTGTCTCGCATGGGCATGTCTCTCGAGAATGCACAAAACGGAGCTAATATTGATCGCATCAGGAATAGCCTCAATATTGCCACCGAAGCCATTACTTATTTAGAAGAAAGTACTTTTACCACCGGCAAAACCCAAATTCCGGCCAAATATAAAAATGAGCTAGCCGGGATTATTTCCTCATTAAATTTACCATCACAAGAAAGCAAAAAAGACATTCAAAAGTGTTTTGAATTAATTAAGGATGGCGACGCTTATACCGATTTAGCAATTATTGTGATAAATCTTTTACGCACCATTACCAGAGCCTTTAACATTGAACGTGAAAGTTTCCTGGGCTTTTTAGAAGAGTTCTACGAAAACATTAACGTTATTCAAAACTCTATTTCAGATAACATCACGTTAGAACATAAAATCAATAAAAACACTAAAGATAGCAATAAACAAATTGATAGCACCATTAGCGCTATCAATACTTCACTTGATTTAGGTGACACTGATTTTAAAGAAATATCGTGCATGATTAAAGAACGTTTACAGCATCTTGCGGAAATCGTTCGTGAACACAATAAGTACCTTAACATGCAGGATAAACTTCTTTTAGATCTAACTGAAATTGAAGCTCGCGTCAATAGCATCAGAAACAACGCGTCTAGCTTTAAAGAAGAACTGCAAGATATTTCTCGTAAGAGCAAGACCGACCCGCTTACCGGTTTATATAACCGTTTAAGTTTTGATAGCATTGTGGAAAAAGAATTATTGTCTTTTCACAGAGACGCTCAGCTTCAATGTGCGGTGCCATTTTACATTCTTCTAATTGATATCAATAACTTTGGCGATACTAACCGTAAATACGGCGCCAACGTTGGGGATAAGATTCTACGTGTCGTCGCCCTAACTTTAAAACAAAATTTAAGAAGCGGCGATTTCTTAGCGCATCTTGAAGCCGACAAATATGCACTTATGATTCACGAAGCCCTCCCGGAAAATATTCACCGAGTCGCTTCAAAACTAATCAGTGCAATTAAAGGAATTCCGTTCCATTACAACACTGAAAAAGTTAATGTTTCCATCTCAATTTCCGCCCGTAAAATCACGGAAGAAACATCAGAAGTACAAACTTTACTTGAACAACTTACTAACGACATGAAAACCCTAAGACGTAACCCTGATAATGCCCACTTCTCAATTGTGTAAGGCTTAAAAGGAGTAACTCTAAAACGTAACCACGAAAGTTATTTCAGCTATAAATACATATTGCTTAAACTCATATGTAACTTAACTCATGTATTACCATGCATGGCTCTATAAACATTAAAATTTAAGCTTTAACCTCAAATATAAAGGAAAATTTTTACCCCAAAGACTATAAAAAAATCAAAATAACAAAACGACAACAATAAAGTAAAAGTAAAACAAAAATAACAATAAGATAAACCATTGCTTCCTGACGGCCTTGCCGTCATATAAGGAGTAACAAATGATTTCTGTAGTTCAACCAACCGGCGCCATGTCTTTACTGTCTCAGCTTGAAGCGGAAAGTCTTTCCCGCTATTCTCAAGGTGATTTGTATGACTTATACCGTAATTGTTCTTTAGCTGTTTTAAATAGTGGCACCATCACTGATAATTCATCTGAGCTTCTAGATAAATTTAGAGATTTTGAAATCAACGTCATTCGTAATGAACGTGGCGTTAAGCTTGAAATGATCAACCCGCCACAGTCAGCCTTCGTTGATGGCACCATCATTTCTTCTATCCAAAACAACCTTTGTTCCGTCCTTCGCGACATCGTTAAAATTGCAACCTATAAAATGCATCTTAAGGAAAATTCAGCCAAAGGGGTTCCTTTAGCCAAATTCCGGACCAACGAAATTTTTAATATGCTCCGCCACGCTGAATCACTCCACTCAGGACAAGACCCTAATATCGTGGTTTGCTGGGGCGGGCATGCTATTAATAAGACGGAATATGACTATGCCTTTGCAGTAGGTCGTGAATTAGGGTTGCGTGAATTTGATATCTGTACTGGTTGTGGTCCAGGGGCCATGGAAGCTCCAATGGCTGGGGCAGTCGTAGGCTATGCGATGCAAAAATTCCGTCATGGTCGCTTTATTGGCTTAACCGAACCGTCGATTATTGCGGCCGAACCACCTAACCCATTTGTTAATGAATTGGTGATTCTGCACGATATCGAAAAGCGTCTAGAAGCGTTCGTACGCTTTGGTCATACCATGATTATTTTCCCAGGTGGCCCGGGGACGGCAGAAGAATTGCTCTATATTTTGGCGATCAAATTAAGACGCGAAAATAGACACGAGCCCCTACCTCTTATTTTAACTGCACCAAAAGAAAGTGCCGCTTACATAGAATCACTCGATAACTTCGTGGGTAATGTCCTTGGTGATAATGCACGTCGTCTCTACCGCATTATTATCGACGATCCAATTGAAGTTGCGCGTGAAGCTCGTAAGAGTCTCGACATGGTCCGCGAACACCGCACTTTAAACAGCGATGCCTATTGCTTCAATTGGTCTTTGGAAATTCCTGAAGAATTACAAGAACCATTTGAGGCTACCCATGAAAACATGGCTTCCTTAAATCTACACCGCAATCAAGAACCTTGTGAATTAGCCGCTGCTTTACGCCGAGCCTTCTCTGGTATTGTTGCGGGTAACGTAAAAGAAGCCGGCATGAAACGCATCGCCGAAAAAGGTCCATTTATCATTAAGGGCGACCAAGACATTATGTCCGCCATGGATCAGTTGTTAACTGATTTTGTGGCGCAAAAGCGCTTCATGCTTTCACATGAAGAATACGTACCGTGCTACAAAATTTCGGTAGATGAAGATCAATCGTAAAACCAAAATCTTAATGTAAGTTTTACGTTAGCTCTTTATGCTTCAAAGGCTCGGTACTACTGAGCCTTTGTGCTTTTAACAACTTATATTTAAAAACCACTATCTTCCACAAAAGGACCAAAACACGCTACTAAATAAATAATGCCCCGAATTTAATTCAAACAGTTCTTGTTTCAATTTGTAACAATTTTGCCATAATTTAGTGACAACTTTTTTGTATGATGACAGTAACAACCAAAATACCTACGAAAATCAATTTCCAAGTATTTAAGTCTAACTATAAAAAAACAAGTTCAATAGAGTTCAAAACTCGTACCCCAAAAAAGGCGGAGCTAACAATAGCCTTAAGCTGTAACAATTAGTAATAATTTGCCACTAGCTTTAAGAATTTACCCGCCTATAATAAGGATAAAGGATAAAGGATAAGAACAAGATTGGTTACAAGGTTTGTTAAAGGTTAACCCCCCAAGAACTAGAAAAATTTCTATTAACTTAACCCCGAGTAAACTAATTACAAACCTCAACTTGCGCTTTAACCAAATTAAAGCCCACACTAAGCCCCAAGGAGTACATCATGCGCAGCCTAATAGCAGTAGTTGCCACCACAGCCTTACTTAGCACTGGATGTGTAGTTGTTGATGATGACTATGATAGTGGCTACACCACCTACTACGAACCAGCACCTAATACCGTCATAACTTATTCATCAAGAACCGTGGTGGTTCCGCCTCCACCGCCTCCACCACCTCCTCGTTATTACCATCCATATCGTCCGGGTTTTAGACCAGGACCACACTATAAACCT
Organism: uncultured Succinivibrionaceae bacterium; assembly: GCA_900539665.1. Taxonomy (GTDB): domain Bacteria; phylum Pseudomonadota; class Gammaproteobacteria; order Enterobacterales; family Succinivibrionaceae; genus WG-1. Next base: position 47,453 of record UQCV01000004.1, read on the forward strand.
GATCATCGACCAGACTTTAGACCAGGACCAAGACCTGACCATCGACCTGACCATCGACCTGACCATCGACCTGACCATCGACCTGACTTCAGACCGGGACCAAGACCTGACCATCGACCTGACTTCAGACCGGGACCAAGACCTGATAGCCGCCCAGATGGAAACATCAGACGCTTTGAACGTGGCCCACACTACGCCCGCTAAAAAATTTAAATAGCAATTTACAAGTCCCATTAAATCTGGGACTTGTTTTTTTATCACTCACCACCAATTGCGCAGCGATTTTTATATTTTAAAGTGTTGGTTTAACCATAAATTTTTTAAACCTTACACATTTTTACGCACCATTTTTGCATTTTTATTCATAACTTTTGTAATAAAACCACCTCAGCTTGCAAATATTATGGCGACACTCCCTCAACAAACCACATAACAACCACAAAAGCCCCACATTTTACTAGGCAAAACTTCCACAAATATCTGCAACTATCCAACACAGTGCAACGTTTGCACAATCAAAACACAATTTTCACCAAAATAGTTACCCAAAATTGCACAAAATCGCTTTTTTTCGTTTAAATTTATGTATAATTGAATTATTCACTTGAGCGCCTCCTTGGCCCTCAAAAGAACATCGCGTTTTAGCATCATTATGCAAAAGCGCAAATGCAGTCCGTTCTCCTTTTAGAGGCGGACGGATAGCAGCGGTTCAAACCCGGTAAACCGTATGAACAGCTGTAGTTAATCACTACTAAACAATTAAGCTTAGGAATAAAAATGCAGTTATTAAAACCAGTTATGGACCGCGTTATCGCCCGTAACCCAAATGAACCTGAATTCCACCAGGCAGTTTCTGAAGTTCTCGAAACTCTTGAACCAGTTCTTGCTAAGCACCCAGAATGGATGGCTGCAGGCATTATGGATCGTATCGTTGAACCAGAACGTCAGATTATGTTCCGTGTACCTTGGATCGATGACAACGGTAACGTACAAGTAAACCGTGGTTTCCGTGTTCAATTTAACAGCGCTATCGGCCCATACAAAGGCGGTATCCGTTTCCATCCTAGCGTAAACTTAAGCATCATTAAGTTCCTCGGATTCGAACAGATTTTCAAGAACAGCCTCACTACCCTCCCTATCGGCGGTGGCAAGGGCGGTTCTGACTTCGATCCAAAAGGCAAGTCTGACCGTGAAATCATGGCTTTCTGCCAGAGCTTCATGACTGAACTTTCTAAGCACATCGGTGCTGATACTGACGTTCCAGCTGGTGACATCGGTGTTGGTGGTCGTGAAATCGGCTTCCTCTATGGCCAATACAAGCGTCTTCGCAATGAATTCACCGGCGTTCTTACCGGTAAGGGCCTCGGCTGGGGTGGTTCATTGGCTCGTACCGAAGCTACTGGCTACGGTCTCTGCTACTTCATGGACGAAGCTCTTAAGGCTAAGGGCAAGTCTTTCAAGGATGCTGTAACCGTTATTTCTGGTTCTGGTAACGTTGCTATCTACGCTTGCGAAAAGGCTCAGTCTCTCGGTGCTAAGGTTGTAGCTATGAGTGACTCTGCTGGTTACGTTTACGATCCAAACGGTATCGACCTTGCTCTTATGAAGGAAATCAAGGAAGTTAAGCGTCAGCGTATTTCTGAATACGCTAAGGCTCGTGCAGGTGTTACTTACACTGAAGGTTGCCGTAACATTTGGACCATTAAGTGCGACATCGCTCTTCCATGCGCAACTCAGAACGAAATCAACGCAGAAAGCGCTGATATTCTTCTTAAGAACGGCACTTGGGCTATCGGTGAAGGTGCTAACATGCCTTCTACCAACGAAGCAATCAGCAAGTACCTTGCTGCTGGCATCATCTTTGGCCCTGCAAAGGCTGCTAACGCAGGTGGTGTAGCTACTTCTGCTCTCGAAATGAGCCAGAACTCTATGCGTCTTAACTGGACCTTCGAAGAAGTTGACGCTAAGCTCAAGCAGATCATGCAGAGCATCTACAAGGCTGCTTCTGAAGCTGCTATCGAATACACCGGTAGCGCTGACAACCTCGTAGCTGGCGCTAACATCGCAGGCTTCCTCAAGGTTGCTAAGGCTATGTACGCTCAGGGCGTTGCTTACTAATCTAAATAGATTATGTAACATCTAATCAATGAAGCCCCAGGGATTATGTTCCCTGGGGTTTTGTTTTGCATATATCGCGTGACTAAAGCGTTTAGCAAAGCCGGCAATGGAAAGTTCGTTGTCTGCTTGCTGCTATTTAAGGAAGGATTTCACAAAGTTAATTTTGAATTCACCAGTGTAGATATTTTTCATAATTGCAACCTAAAACGTGGTTAAAGTCATGTAATTCATTTGTTGCAACTATTGTAAGACCTAGGGTGACATGGACACACCTGTGAGAATAAGGATAGCATAGCTATCAAACTTCTTTAGAATTACTCTAATGAGTAATTACGAAGCTCCCACCTCTTTAGGTGGTGAGTAGTTCACTGAGCTAGGTAACTATAAAAATATAGGAACTTCAATATATAAGAACTTTAAGTTATAAAACCTTTTAGCTATGAATATGACGCCCCACACAAACCTAGAACACATTAGGACACGAGGTTCCTAAAATAGTACAACCTAAATTAAAGACCCTATTCATTGCGTCTTCAAAATGAATCCAAAAGCCTGATAACACCATCTTTAGGATAATCAAACCAGCTAACATACTTATCGCAAAGCCAAGGCTAAAGATATTAAGCTGAGGCGCCGCTCTTGTCATAACCCCAAACGTAAAATTCACTAATAGCATTGCACAAATTGAGCTTATAGATAAACCTAACGCTATCACAAACATTAAACTCCCAAAACTGGCAATTTCAGTCCATGGAATATCTGGCATGGTGGCGCTTATCGGTAAAGCGAAAAAACTTAAGCGTAACATTCTTAAGAGCATTAAATGCCCATCTATGACTAAGAAGAGCAAAGTAGTCAATACGGTAAAAAATTGACCGACAACCGGCGTATTAGTTCCCGAGACCGGGTCCACAAGCGACGCAAAACCAAGACCGGTCTGCATTGCAATTACCTGACCTGCCACCACAAAGATTTGGGCAATAAATTGAGTGATAAACCCTATAGTTATGCCAATTAAAAACTCGCGCCCTACCGTTAAAAACCCAGTCACACTAAACGGATCTAAAAATTTGGGGTGCGGTATAGTTTCACACATACACCAAGTTACAGCGACGGCTAAAGCTAAGCGCACCAAGACTGGTACACTCTGAGAACCTATGGTGAACATCGACATCAAACAAGCAGCAATGCGGATAAAAGGCCACATATAGACTGCTATGGCAGCGATGAGATAGCTTTCCGAAAACTGCACTTAGCGTTCCTCTCCTAGCCAAGTATTTGAGGAATAACCTCAATAATATGCTTAAAGAAGCTCATCAGTTTTTCAAGGCCCCAATGAGCGCCCAGACCTAACGCAATAACTGTCACTAATAAACGTGGTAAGAATGACAAAGTCTGTTCATTAATGGAGGTAGCTGTCTGAAAAATCGCCACGATAAGACCTACCGCAAGCGATGGCAAAATAGCTACTGCGACCAATAAAGCCACTAACCCTAGGGCTTCACGTACAATGTCGACAAATACTTCTGGTTCCATCCGCCGCCTCCGCTTTACTGCGATCCGAGCCCAAAACTTGAAACCAACGTGCCCATAATAAGCCCCCACCCATCTACTAAGACAAAGAGCATTATTTTAAATGGCAACGAAACAATCATAGGCGAGAGCATCATCATCCCCATCGCCATCAAGATACTTGCAACTACCAAGTCTATGACGAGAAATGGCAAGAACAGCATAAAGCCCATCTGAAACGCAGTTTTTAATTCACTCACCATAAAAGCTGGAATTAAAACTTTTAATGGGACTTTTTCAATTGCCACCGGTTTTTCCCCCGCAAATTCCATAAAAGTATTGATATCTTGCGGTCTAGTTTGTTCGCGCATAAACCGATGAATCGGAATTTGCGCGCGTTCAAACGCCACTTTGGAAGTGATTTGATTATTTAAATATGGTTGAAGCGCCGTGTCGTTAATGTCATTTAAAACTGGACTCATAATATAAAATGACAAAAACAATGCCAACCCCACTAAAATCTGATTCGAAGGAGTGGTTTGCAAACCTAAAGCCTGACGCAAAATTGATAACACCACAATGATACGAGTAAAACTCGTCATCATAATAATGACCGCTGGCAAAAAACTCAAAAAGGTCATTATGGCTAAAACTTGCAAACTTAAGGAATAATCCGTCGTTCCATCATTATTAGCCGTGACGTGTACTGCATCGAGCATCAAACCTTGTTCCGCCCCTAAAGCGTTACCTGCCATAAGTAGCGTTCCAAGACCGAGCGAAAATTTTAATATACGGTTAACGTCCATCATTGTGCATCCTGTGCATTGTTATCTTGTACTTTAGGTTCAGATTGGGAATTTTTGTTTTCACCAACAATTTTAGCGAGCAGATCTTTAAATCCCAATGACTTAGTTATATCTTGGCTTGAAGCCTTAGGTTCCGCTTTTGTGGCCCCACGTGCTGAGTTGTTTAAAGGTGTTGGTAGCTTATAAACTAAATTTACATTGTTTGGCGTTACCCCAATTAAAAGCTGTTCGTCCCCAACTTGCACTAAGACTAACTTCTCTTTAGTGCCTACAGCTAAAGCCGTCACCACCCCTAAGTTACCCCCACGCACGCCTGGAACTAAACGTAAACGGCGTAAAAACCACGCTAATAAGAAGATAAGCCCTAAAACCCCAAAACTATAGAGAACAAACTTACCCATCGATATTGGTTCGGCGCCCCGATAATTATGCGCTTTATTATGGTTTTCAAGGCCAAAATTTTCCGGGATGGAATTAGCATTAGTAGAATTAAGCTCTTCATTTTTACCAATTACGCGAGATGTAGCTTCCTCTATTGGTTCAACCTTAGATACAGAGTTAGGCTCAACTTGCTTAAGCTTAGAAGATGGTTCATTTAATAACGGAGCCTCGTTTAATGGCGAAGCTTCATTTAATGATTTATTAGAAGTAACAGTTGAGTTGGCGGCTTGAGCAATCTTTGAATCAGGTTGCGGAGCCACAGATTTTGGCCCCGTAGTCTTGGTCCCATCATGGTAAAGCGAATCCATCGCTACCTCTTTTGAGGTTGAATTTGGTGCGACCGCATTAGTCGTTGCCGCTTTGGTAGCTGGCTTACTTGGATATAAGAGCGAGTCAGATACGGACTCGGTTTGCGCCCAAGCCCCATTTACTCCTAATAAGGCCCCAAACAAACTCCAAAGCCCTAAGAAACCAAGCAATTTTTGGTGTATCGACATCGTCGTTTAGCTCCTTTACCAAAAATGAAAAGCGGTTCTAAGCGAACCGCCTATCTATTAATGAAGCTTTTTAATGCGTTCCGTTTGCGAAATAACGTCTGTTAAACGAATCCCAAACTTATCGTTTACGACCACAACTTCACCGTGGGCAATAAGAGTCCCATTGACTAAAACGTCTAAAGGTTCACCCGCCACACGTTCAAGTTCTACCACCGAACCTTGGTTAAGCTGTAACAGATTGCGAATACTAATCTGCGCCCGACCTACTTCCATGGTAATTGTCACCGGAATATCCAAAATGGTATCTAAGCGCGCTTTCTCCTCACTACTTAACCCCCCACTTGGCTGAAATTCTTCTAAAGGCGCAGACTTAGCATCCTCGTCAGATAGCTGAACATTGCCGTTACCACTTTCTGCTTTTTTTTGTTCATCGAGCGCCTGGGCCCAAACATCTTCTACATCGTCACTCATGTTCCGCTCCTAAATTTTTTCTAGGTTCACCGAAGCGCCCCATCAATAATTCCATCTTTATTTATTAGTCCAAAAGACTAACTAAAAATTCTTTATTTTTTCGTTTATTTATCGTCTTTAATCTGTATCTTAAGTTACGTAGGCTTGGTTTAAATAAGCTTAGCTTGTCAGCACAAGTTACACTTATTTAAATTTGGCCTATTCTGTTGCATCAAGCACATCATCATCATCGACTGGATTCTTATCCATTAACTTCCCGCGCCTAAAGAGCGACAGTTCGTTTTTCATTGATTCTGGACGTTTTAACTTTTCCGTAATCTTAATCGCAAGCTTATCCTTGGTACGCCCCATCTTCGCTCTAAAAGTAGGCAATTCTTCCACAAAAACCAAAGTTTCTTTTGGCATTTTTACCGGGATTATCATGCCCGGCTTCAAATGTTCAATCTGGCGTAACGTGAGCTTAGTTTCTAGAAGTTGCACGCGCATGCCTACGTTTACATCCATAATTTCTTCACGTAAGGCCTTACTCCAACGCACATCCGCATCACCCTTATCGCTTTGCACCCCAGCATCAAGGAGTTCACGAATAGGTTCCACCATAGAATATGGTAGAGCCACGTGGAAGTCGCCCCCACCGCCATCAAGCTCGATATGGAATGAATTAATAACTACCACTTCTGTTGGGCTGACAATATTGGCCATGGCTGGGTTTACTTCACTGTCGAGGTATTCAAAATCGACATCCATTACCGGGGCCCAAGCTTCACGATAATCCTCAAAAATAATCTTGAGGAGCATTTGAATAATACGACGTTCCGTTGGAGTAAATTCACGCCCTTCAATCTTGGCATGATATTTACCATCCCCACCAAAGAAGTTTTCCACCAAAATAAAGACCAAACGCGCTTCCATAGTGATAAGCGCAGTCCCTTTTAACGGCCGAAAACGAACCATGTTTAAACTTGTAGGCACAAATAGAGTATGGACATATTCGCCAAACTTTAACATCTGGACGCCGTTGATTGAAACTTCAGCCGTACGGCGCATCATGTTAAAAAGACTAATACGTAAATGGCGGGCAAAACGTTCATTGACGAGTTCTAGGGTAGGCATGCGCCCACGGACTATACGATCTTGAGCCGCAAAGTCAAAGCGTACAACCCCGGATTCCTTGCCATCGTCTTCACTAGGTTCATCTTCAGGAACTTCATCTACACCGTGCAGGAGGGCATCAATTTCGTCCTGGCTTAAAATATCACTCACGACCTGCTCCTTCCTTTACTGCATGACAAAGTTAGTAAATAGCACCTGATCTATTACGGCACTACCGGTTTCATCACGCATTGCATTTTGCACATTTTCTAAACAAATTTTCTTAACCTGAGCGCGCCCATCCTTATCATTGTAGAGATTAGGATCGATACTAGTAAAAGTTTCGTTGAGCACTGATTTGATTAAAAGGCTATTAATTTGAGCTAAAGAGATGTTTTGTTCATCAGAAACTACTACGGCCACATAAACCTGTAACATACGTTCACGTGGCCTAGTGTTTAAAGAGACTACAAATGGTTGGTCAAACTTAATATAGTGTACAACCTTCGCCCCTGGCATCGCTTGGCCTGGTTTTGGTAAGGCTTGAGTGGCGACTGCTTCTTCTTCGCTACTACCACCTAAAAAGAAAGCCAAACCACCACCTACCAAAGCTAAAAACACTACAACTCCAGCGATGATAATAATTAGTTTTGTTTTTTTGCCGCTATTAGCGCCATCAAGCTTGAGCTCTTGTTGTTCTGCCATGAATCTTGCCTCTAAAAAACTTTGTCTCTTATGCCAAAACATGATTTTAGCTTAAAGCGTTGATTTTACCAAATATCAGCTCTGATTTTTGGCGGGTTCGGCAATATTTAACCCTTGCCGAACCTTTTACCAACTACATTCCAGCGATTTTTAAGCCTCTAAGAGTGGAATTTAAACTATTACCAAAACTGTTTTGCCCTTCACTAAAGATATTTAACCACGCTTCGTTAGCACTACTATCTTGGTTTCTTAAGCTATCTTGCCAAGATTGCTGTGCGCGGGCATAGCCCTTAGATTCATGTTCTTGGCGTTCCCCTTGGAAATCATGGGTGCTTTCTACGCTTTCATCAACCAAGTCAACTCCAACTTGAGCCATATAATCTTTGAGTTTTGGTAAACTATCTCCTAAGAGCTCCTTAGCAGCGCGAGTGGTAGCGGTAAAGTTTACGGCAGCGCGATTTCCATCGTCCACACTTACCGAAATCTTTAAACGACCTAAATTATGCGGATAGAGCTCAAGCTCTACCTGACGCAAGTTACGAGCTGCCATCTTCATCACTTGCTGATGAATACGTTCAGCATTCCCATTTCGGTCTCCCCCTAAAAGTTCAACTCGACCAAAGACTTCGCTACTCCCAGTTAAACTATTAGAAGTTAAGGTAGCTGAGTTTTCGGCCCCACTAAAGCCTGCATTAGCACTACTTCTATTAGTAGCAGCAGTCCCCGCTAAAACCTGTGCACGCTGCCGGTTATTACTCATAACCCCAGCAAAAGCTTCATTAGAACTTAAATCAGCCCCAGTGTTTAAAGTTTCAGCAGAAGTAAATTGAACTCCATTTTCCCCAAAGAAACCAGAAGCCCCATCACTATCAAAGAACCCCAATTCACTTGCTTCATGACTAGTTACATTTTCAAAAGCTTCATCGCCTAACATAGAAGATAATTCAGCTTGTTCTTGAGCTTTCAAATCTTGAGTAGTTGTAGTTGAAGCTACATTTTGACGCTGTAAAATTGAGGTAATCATGGAACTTGAACTTAACGGTTCGCTTATTGAAGTTCTAGCCGCTTGTTGCATCTTCACCATGAAGCTTAAGGTATCGCCAGCTTGAGCCTGTAATACGGCATCCGCGGCATCACCACTTGAGGACACAACTTTAAGACCAGCTTTATGAGCTTCTTTTAAAGCGTCACGCGCTTCAACTGAAACTTCGGCCTTAACGTTTGCTGAAGTTGTAAGTGCATGTTTTTTAGAAGTTAGAATCTGACTTGGGTCTAACTTACCTTCTGTAGGCATAGTTGGGTCTTCACTAGTTAAAACTGCTAAATTTTCATTAGTCGCTGTTGCTTTCCCGTCTTGAGCGGAAAGTTTTTGCCACTTAGAGGCATCAGTTGCCACTTGAGCTTGAAGCGCTTGGTCTAAAGCTTCGCTTGAGACCTTAGTCCCAACTACAGTGTTAGCGTTGGTATGTGCGTATTCCTTGCCATTGGCAATAGTGTTTTGAGCAGAAGCTTCAACTTCAGCTTTTAAGCCCATCGCATCGATCTTGGCTTTAGATGATTCAGAAGATTCATTTTCCTGAACTACCGTAGCGTTAGTGTCCAAAGTTTCAGGTTCATCTGCGCCTAAATTATAATCAGCGTCGCTTAAGATCCACGCCCCGCTTTCATCAAGCTCAGAGGCACTTAGATCATATATATCGGTAACGGTTTTATTTTCATTATCAGCAAAAGTTGACGCTTGGTCCTTTACGGTTTCAGGATTAGACGCCACTACAGCAGAATCAGCTAAAGACGCACCTTCGGTGGTAGTAGCTTCACCTTCTACCAAAGCCAATTCTTCGTCATTAGCTGCTTCCACTTGAGCTTTGGCTGTCACATTTTTGACAGTAGCATCTTGAGTTTCAACCTTAGCATGAGCTTTGTTTGACTCGACTCTTTTATCTTTTACAAGAGTTTTAGCTTTAGCAGTCGCATTATTCTCAGTGCGTCCGGCCACATCTTGCCGTTCCTTAGCCATAGCACTACGAAAATCCGCTCCAGCCCCCAAATCTTCATTTTTAACAGAGCTCTTTAGTTCCATTGTGTCTAAGTTTGCTGGCGAAATCATATCAAGTGCAATCATCATTAAATCTCCTACGGTCAAAAAACCGTTATCCTGCCGTTATTGTCTACGATGATGCAAATTATTTGCCAATTTGGTATTGCCGCTGTTTATAAACTTGTTTTCAGAAAAATATTTAACTTCGTTCACAATTTAAGACGCCAATAGCTTTGTTTTCTATCTTTGTTTTGGTCTCTGTTTTTCTTGTTTGGTAGTACTCTTGATTGCAGGCAAGATTACTAGTTTAGACTATTAGTTTAATAGTCTGCACTACTCGTTTGGCTTTTTTGAAAAAAACGATTCGTCGATAAATCATCACTTAGCTTTTGCTCTTGTTTAGCTAAGGCGGTAGCAGCTTCTAAGCGTCGCTTTTCCATCAACATTTCCACACCTTTACGTCTAGCTTCAGCATCTTTAAAGGCTTGAAGCCTCGTGGCAACTTCAGCTTTAATCTTTTGTAGACCCTTTAATTGCTCCGCTGAAATATTATCTAAGCGCCCAATAAACGCCGTGTAATGTTCATAAGTACCATGCGATACGGGGCCACTCATGCCTTTATTAACTAAATCAGAGGAGTAGATCCCCCGAAACCTATCTAAAGCCGCAAGCTGTTGCTCAAAATTTCGTTGCTGCGTTAAAGCGGCTAAGTAAAGAGAACGACTTTCGTCTTCAAGCTTCTTTAGTCGTTCGTAAAGTAATTCAAGCGCGCCAGCCATCTACATTTAATTCCTAATTTTTTATGCCTATCACCATAAGCGCTTTAAAGTTTAAGATTTTATCTTAGCGCTTATTGCCCATAGGAGGCACTGCGCGACCTCCACCACCCGCCATCACTTGAGCGAGGGCCTTAAGTTCAGCGACACATTGGTCATAGGGAATGACTTCTTTCATCTTTTGTTGTAAAAATTGGTCAATGACCGGTTTTAGTTTTATAGCCTGGTCAATACGTGGATCAGCCCCGGCTTGGTAAGCCCCTAAGGCTATCAAATCGCGATTTTGTTCGTAAAGGGAATATGTTTGCTTGACCGCTCGCGCCATGATTTGGTGTTCTTCCGAGGTAACCATCGCCATAACACGAGAAATAGACTTTTCAATATCAATCGCTGGATAATGCCCACTATCGGCTAGCGCACGAGATAAAACTATGTGCCCGTCAAGAATCGCACGTGCCGAGTCCGCAATCGGATCTTGTAAATCGTCCCCTTCAGTTAACACGGTAAAAAACGCCGTAATCGAACCTTGATTTTCCGCCCCGTTACCGGCGCGTTCAACTAAAGCCGGCAAGCGAGCAAATACAGAAGGCGGATAACCTTTAGTTGCCGGTGGCTCACCGATTGCTAACGCGATTTCACGTTGCGCCTGCGCATAACGCGTCAATGAATCCATAAGAAGTAGTACGTTTTTGCCTTGGTCTCTAAAGTATTCTGCAATCGCTAATGAAGTTTCACAGCCCTTTAGGCGCATTAAAGGCGAAGCATCAGCTGGAGCTGCCACCACGACCGAACGTGCGCGTCCTTCCGGCCCTAAAATATCTTCAATAAACTCACGAACTTCACGTCCACGTTCCCCTATAAGCCCCACCACAGTTACATCTGCAGTCGAGCCGCGAGTCATCATCCCAAGAAGAACAGACTTACCAACCCCGGAACCGGCAAAAAGCCCCATACGTTGCCCTTGGCCTACAGTAATAATAGCATTGATGGCCCGCACCCCAACGTCCATTGGTTCTTTAATTGGTTTACGAGCTAACGGATTCATCCGCCGAGGCACAAAACGTTGTCGCCTATCTCTAATCAATGGTCCCTGCCCATCGATAGGATTACCAATCCCATCTATAACGCGCCCTAAGAGATGAGGCCCATAAGGAAAATCACTCTGACTACCAATAGGCGTTACTTTAGCCCCAGGCACCACTCCTTTTAATTCTTCGGATGGCATCAAATAAAGCTTTTCCCCACTAAAACCCACAACCTCAGCTTCTAAGCTTCCATCGACGGTTTCAATGCGACAAATCGAGCCTACCGCCGCTCGGCAGCCTACGGCCTCTAAAGTTAAACCAACGACTCGCACTAAACGGCCAGAGACCGCTGGAGTCTCCGGAGCTTCTGGAATAGCGCAGTTCATCAAGCTTTCAATTACGCTCATAGCTTTTAACCTCGTTTAGTCGAGATGCCACTTGCGGGTTCCACTTGGACTTGGTTATCCATAGCTGCATCTGGCAGATTAGTTTGGGTCACTACGGCTTCTTCTTGAATGATAGCGTTTTTCGGATCATCTAGTTCATTTAAAGAGGTGGCAGAAGCGTCCGGCTCAACTTGAAAAGCTTGTTCCCCTGGAGTCTCTGAAGCATTGGTAGCGTCGTGCTCAAGCTCTTGGCTCAGACCATCATTTGGGGCCATGGTATATGAAGTCTCAGCCTTTTGAACATCGCCATTAGAAGCTATTGGTTCTAACGGTACATTATCATAAGCATGGTTTACCTCGTAACCCGAGTTTTGTGGCGCTAGCTCCACCTTATCACTATTTAAGTTCATAAACTCTGCTAAGAACTTATCAATACGTTCCTCTAAACGAATATCAATACTACTCATCTGCGCGTCGGCTGCAATATCACCAGGTTTTAAGTTAGGATCAGGTAAGATTTTTAGCTCCGCCGTGCCGATGGTATCGGCAACTAAATGACAATCAGCAGGGTTTAATCTAAATGAAACGTTAGTTGAAGCGACCGGTAGCAACCGGCATACATCAGCAATAGCTTGTTCAAGATAGGCCGGGTTAACCTTAACTTCTTGTTTGATAAAGGCTCGCGCTAAACGCCCGGCAAGGTAAATAAGTTCGGAGGAAATTTCAGTATCTAGTTTACCAATGGGGTCCACTAGGTGATTAGCGTAGCGACAAAACCGCGCAGCTTCGCTTGCAATAATTTCTTGACCGTTTTTTAAGCCTTCTGCTTGGCCAGCCGCAAAGCCATCGCGAGTCCCAGATACTACCCCAGCTTCATAGCCTTCCTTATGACCTTCACTATAACCATGTTCCTTGCCTTCCGCAAAACCATCGTCATATGCAGCTTTACGAATGGCCTCAAGCTCTTCTAACGTAATAGCAGCTACTTTTTCTTCAGCAGGCGCAGGTCCCTCTTCTTTGGCTTTTAACCCTTCTTCATACCAATTGGCTTTCATGCCTAAGGCATTGGTTTCATTAGGATCGGGGGCATTACGAGAATCTTCAACAAACTCCACGTCATATGGTTTAGCTTGACCTTGCTCATCATCAATGAGCTTTTGAGGCCTAAACTTTGGGGCGTCAGAACGTTCAGAATAGTAGTTGCTTGGCACTGAAGCTTCAGCTTGCTCTAAATCCTTAAAATTATTCATAAGTCCCTCGTAAATACCAAAAGGCGGCGAGCCTTAGCACACCGCAAAACGACAATTAAAACTGAGATCATACTTGAACTTTAAAACTAGGCCCCACGGGCTTAGCTTTAAAGCAATTAACTTTATGGTTTACACAAAGTTATCACCGCCACCTAGGCCTAACATAATTTCGCCACTATCAGCTAAACGACGGGCAATAGTAAGAATTTCTTTTTGAGCAGCTTCCACGTCACTAATACGCATTGGGCTCATAGTAGACAAGTCTTCACGTAACGTATCGGCGGCACGCTTAGACATATTCTTAAAGATTTTTTCTTTAAGATTATCATCCGCACCTTTAAGAGCTTTAGTCAACAAGTCACCAGATACTTCACGTAACAAGGTCTGAATACCACGGTCATCAACGTCGATAAGATTTTCAAAGACGAACATGAGGTCTTGAATCTGCTGACTCATTTCTTCATCGTTTTCACGAATAGCATCCATGAGCTGACCTTCAATATTGGTATCGAGATAGTTCATAATAGAAGCGGCTGCCTTAAGACCACCCATCTTAGCTGCCTGAGTACTTGCAGAACCCGCAAATTGTTTTTCCATAATTTCGTTGAGTTCTTGTAAAGCGGCCGGTTGTACTTCTTCCAAATTCGCGATACGCATAATTAAATCAAGGCGCACAGGCTCTGGAAATTGACTTAAAATTTCCGCACTCTGTTCAGGTTCCAAATACGACAACACAATGGTTTGAATCTGCGGGTGTTCGTTCTGAATAATAGTCGCTACCTGACGTGCATCCATCCACTTTAAAGAGTCCAAACCACGCGCGCCCGAACCCATGATAATCTGTTCAACTAAGTTACCAGCCTTGTCTTCACCTAAAGCGGCCACGAGTGCTTTACGCACAAAGTCTTCCGACCCCACCCCGATATTAGAATACTTCTGAATATCATTGATAAAGAGGCGCTGCACGGCGGTAACTTTTTCATTACTAAAGTCGCTCATAGAGGCCATCGCCATCCCCAAGCGTTGTACTTGCTTTGGCTCTAGGTGACGAAATATTGACGCTGCGTCATCTTCGTTTAAGCTCAGCATCAACACCGCAGCCTTATCATAGCCTGACATTTCAGCTAAGAGTCTTAGTTGCTCCTCTGTAAGATCGTTTACTGCTTCACCCATTTTTACTTAACCTCAGTTCCTGAAATCCAATCCTTCACTACTTGAGCTGCTAAATCAGGTTCATTCGATACCAAAGCACGCACGGCCTTGAGCAAATCTTCATCGCGATGTAAATCAGGAAGTACAATCTGCCCATTTTTAATATTGTAAAGTGAATCGTCCCCAGCGCTGTCGCCCGCTAACAAATTCAAATCATCATTACCTTCAAGTGCTACTGCTCCGTCGGCATCTTGTTCAGCCGAACCTTCTTGTTCTGGAGTACGTTTGTTAACTAAACTCATGATCATTGGGCGCACCACAAAAATTATGAGCATCACAATGATAAGAGCACTAAACAAGATACGCGCGTACTTTTCAAAGTTTTCATTTTCGTAGAAAGGTACAGGTTCAGGTTCCCCAAAATCTTCGGTATAAAACGGTACCGTATGCACCGCTAAGGTATCACCGCGACTTTCGTCAACACCTAACCCTTTATGCAATAGATCTGTAATGATCTCAAGTTCCTGTTCTGTTCTCGGGATTTTAGTCACATTACCAGAAGCATCCACGCCTTCTTTGTAATTAACCGCCACAGAAATACTTAAACGCTGAATGCCACCACTATGCTTACGTGCGTGGCTAATCGTGGTATCAACTTCATAATTACGGACCGCACTACGGCGTTCATTGCCTGAAGTGCTGCTAGTACTACTCCCAGCAACCCCTGTACTCCCTGCAGCTTGCTGTAATTCCTCGGGAATAGATGAATTAGCAGGTGGTTGATTAGAGACCGCCCCAGGCACCCCAACAGCTTTACGCCCTTGAGAATATTCTTCTGATACTTGTTCTGATCTAATAGTAGGTTTGTCGTTATAACGCTGGCTAGTGGTTTCTTCTGTTACCGGATCTAAAGCCACAGCTACCATTGGAGTGTAGTTACCAATCCCTAAAATCGGATTTAAGATCTCTTCAATCTTACGCTTATATGCCGCTTCTTTTTGGCTTTGTAATTCAGTGGTCCGGCGTAAAGCTTGCGAAGCTTCATCCATCGAACCGGAATTTAATAAACGCCCGTTTTGGTCAATTACAGTTACGCGAGTAGTTTCAAGGCCTTGCACGGAAGAAGCCACACTTTCCACAATAGAATCGACTTCACCAGGGCCTAAACTACCTGAACCACCAACTTTAATTGTTACTGAAGCACTTGGCTTTTGTTCTTCACGAGAAAACACATTACGCTTAGGAATAGCGAGCAATACTTTAGCATCCACAATCTTACGATTATTCTTAAGCATATTGGCAATTTGTTGTTCACGTGCGTACTTAAGACGTTCTTCTTCTTTGCGTGCGCTCACCCCAAAAGCAGAATCCCCGAGTAGAATTTCAGAGCCATCACGAGGAGCAGAGCTAATGATGCCATCGACAGTCAAGCCTTCAACTACTTTATCGTATTCATCAGTGCTGACCGAAATAACGTTGCGACGACCATCTAAGAGCTCATTGTATTCATATGCGTATTGATGCTGCTTTAAATAAGCAATAACCGAATTAAGTTCTTTAGTATCATCATAAGAGCCTAATGGTCTAAGGACCGGGTCACGGGCCCAAAATATAAGGACTAACCCTAATACTAAAAAGATAGATAGGCAGAGAATAACGATAATAGAACGCATAACGTCCCCGTTCTTCAAAATGGAAAGCGGAGACTGTTTTTCTACTAGGACATCGCCACTGTCTGAGCCGTCACCATCAGAGACAACTAGTTCATTCTTGGCCATAATTCTTTATCCTCTCACGTAAGTTTTGCCCCAAAACCAAGGGGAACCTACTTGGTAAAAAGTCAAAATCTGACTTTAAATTTGCATTTGCATAATGGTCTTATATGTTTCGACCATTTTATTTCTCACTTGGATCGTAGCTTCCAAAGCCAAACCAGCCTTTTGGCCAGCAATCATAACTTCAGCTAAGCTAACGCTACGGTCACCTAATTCAAAATTAGTCTTAAGGTTACTTGAGTTCACTTGAAGATCATTAACCCCTTCAACTGCAGACTTAAGCATTGCTGCAAAATCTGCCCCACCTGCGGATTGAACCTCGTTATTGGGCATCGCTCCGCTCATTACAGCGTTTGGACCTGCAGCCTGCATGCGCATTCTCGCCATCTGCATTAGCATATCATCAGCACCAATTGACATATCCATTTTCAAACCCTCCGGTGGCGTCAAAAATATAACACTCAACCTAGACTTTGCAAAATGAATGCCAACTCGTACTTCGTTTAGGTTACGACTTTTTTCAAAACCAGAACATTAAAAGCTTAACGCTCAAACTTAAACTGCTTATTTAGGGTCAGGGAATTCTTTCAATTTTGTTTGAAAAAGTAAACTTGTACTAGCTTTAATAAACCTGTACTAGCTTTAAGTAGTTTTAAAGCCAAACCTTCTACGAAGTTAAGCTTTAAAAGTCCATACCACTTCTTCTGATAAGACTATTTAGTCAAGTAACTATAACACGAGAAACCGCTCGGACCACGCCCCCACTTACAAAAACGTTAAGTTGTACGAAATACAACGTTTTTCGAGGCGTAAATAATCGAGTAGGGATTTTACCACTCTAAAAAATGCCCATGCTAGGCACACAACAGAAAAAACCGCAGTTTTACTGCGGTTTTCATAGCTTTAAATAAGCTAATACTTTTTCAAGCTAAAAAGATCTTAAGCTAAGGTTACACGGGCAAACTTACGCTTACCAACCTGCCATACGTAAGTACCAGCTTGGACTAATAATTTAGCGTCAGCAATTGCTTCGCCATCACACTTAACTGCGTTTTGCTTAATCATACGCATAGCATCAGAAGTTGAAGCCACTAAGCCTGCACTCTTAAGCATGTTTGCAACTGGCATCCCCTGAGCCCCATCAAGACTTAAGGTAACTTCAGGCATGTCGTCTGGAATTGCATTCTTTGAGAAACGAGTTACAAAGTCATTGTATGCAGCTTCAGCCGCTTCAGCCCCATGGTAACGAGTGATAATTTCACGCGCTAATTCAACCTTCACGTCACGTGGATTAGTAGTACCAGCAGCAATACCGTCGCGGAATGCTTGAATTTCAACTAAGCTCTTAGCACTTAGAAGTTCATAGTAATTCCACATAAGATCATCGCTAATGCTCATGATCTTACCAAACATATCGTTTGGTGCATCGTGAACCCCGATGTAGTTGCCAGCAGACTTACTCATCTTCTTAACACCATCGAGACCAACCAATAAAGGCATCATAATCACAACTTGTGGTTCCATGCCTTCTTCTTTTTGCAATTCACGACCCATAAGAAGATTAAAACGTTGGTCACTACCACCAAGTTCGATGTCAGCTTTCATCGCTACAGAGTCATACGCCTGGAGAAGCGGATAGATGAATTCGTGAATAGCGATAGAACGACCTTCGGAGAAACGCTTCTTAAAGTCATCACGTTCAAGCATACGGGCCACGGTCTGACGCGCTGCAAGCTTAATCATGCCTTCAGCCCCGAGCTTTGATAACCATTCTGAGTTATAAACGATCTTAGTCTTAGCCGGATCCAAAACCTTAAAAGCCTGTTCAGCGTAGGTCTTAGCATTTTCAATAATGCTTTCACGGGACAATGGTGGACGGGTAGCGTTTTTACCAGTAGGATCCCCAACGGCTGCGGTAAAGTCACCGATAAGAAGATTTACTTCATGGCCAAGATCCTGAAAAACTCTAAGCTTATTAAGAATAACAGTGTGCCCAAGGTGAATATCAGGAGCGGTTGGGTCCATCCCAAGTTTTACTCTAAGTGGACGACCAAGAGCAAGCTTAGCCTTAAGTTCTTCAAGAGGAATAACGGTTTCTGCACCGCGAGTAATCTCGGCCAGAGCCTCATCAATTGATACCATCAGATTCTCCAGTATATCTTTAAGAATGGTGTGATAATGCCAAAAACAAATAGAATCTCGTTTTATTGACACATCCGAGCTTTTGCCAATTCGTGCGTGATATGTAAGCCCGAATTAAGGCAAGTTAAATTTATTTCTATTGATTTTTGGTAAGTTGTAATAGCATTCCGTTTAAGTCAAAGCACGGAACATAATGGACGGATTATAGCACACTTCCAAGCAATTTTTGCTACGACGCGCTAGAGAACCTATTAGGACGGATTTAATAAGCAAAATTAGACCTTACTCGTCGTATTAACGCCCCAAATTAAACCTAAAAAATAAAATCCCTATAAATAAAAAATCAAAATTTTAACTAAAAAAACAAAGACTTGAAAAATTAAACCCCCATTATAAAGTCACGGTTATACCACAAACTTAAAATTTTACCTCTTCATACCTACAAACAAACCTTCTAACCATTAAGGCATAATGATCAACCACTCACAAATCAAGGTGTAATTTGGGTAATTTTGTATGTTTGCGGTATAATTCAATTAGTTTTACAAACAATATATGAAATATGAGAGACAAAGGAAGATTACATGAGTCTTTTTATCGGATTGATGTCTGGTACTAGCATCGACGGTATTGACGCCGTCTTGGCCGATTTCGACCAAGCAAATGGCCCTAAAATCATTGCCACTTGCGAAATGCCATGGACCCGTGAAGAACATAGGACTTTAAACGCCCTCTGTACTCCCGGCGCTGATGAAATTCATCGTAGTGGCTTAGCTGCAAACCTTTATGCCGATAAGGCTGCTACTTTAGTCAATAAAATGTTGGCTGCCTCCCCTTACAAAGCTTACGAAATTGAAGCCATCGCTTCACACGGGCAAACTATTAGACATGAACCAAACAATGGTTTTTCCGTACAAATCGGTAACCACGCTCGCTTAGCAGCACTTACTGGAATCGACGTTATCTGTGATTTCCGTTCTATGGATTTAGCCTGTGGTGGCCAAGGGGCTCCGTTAGTTCCGGCTTTTCATAGTGAAATTTGTTCACACCCTACCCAAACTCGCTACATTGTTAATATCGGTGGCATTGCTAACGTTACAGCTTTAATCCCAGGGCATCATGTTTTTGGATTTGATACTGGGCCTGGTAATACCTTGATGGACTTTTTAGCTGAACGATTACTCAACCAAAGCTGCGACGCTAACGGAGATACCGCGGCCCGTGGGGAAATTAAAGAAAGTATCGTCAACTTCTATTTGGAAGAACCATACTTCAAACTTCAACCACCAAAATCTACTGGGCGTGAACTTTTTAACCAAGGTTTCTTAAATCGTTGCCAACGTTTTACCTTCTTATCTCCAGAAGATAAACTTGCTACCATTACTGAACTTACCGCCATTAGCATTATTCGTGGGATCAAGAGTATTGGCATTCCTGGTGATATTTATGTTTGCGGTGGTGGTCTTCACAACAGTTACTTAATGTCTCGCCTTAAGCACCACGCCGAATTATGCTCTTTAGGGCAAGTGCGCTCGATCGCTGCCTTAGGTATAGACCCTGATTTTCTAGAAGCCTTAGCTTTTGCGTGGCTTGGCTATAAGTTCAAACGCCACGAAGCTTTAGATATGTCATGGGTAACAGGAGCTAAACGCAAAGCGGTGCTAGGTTGCTTATATCCGCACCCATAAAGCCTAGCTTAGGCTTTGCTTTACTTAGCTTGGGGGCTTTGGCACCTAAGTAAAACTAAGTAAATCTAATAGCAAGTAAAAACTCGGATTTTCATATTTTTTATGACATATGAGTAAGTCCGAGTTCATAGCCCCGC